>JBFJZW010000001.1:0-58845 GCA_041621875.1 Pseudomonas sp.
GGTGGCGGCGATGATGCGCACGTCGACCTTGACCGGCGTATGCCCGCCGACCCGGTAGAACTCGCCATCGGCCAGTACGCGCAGCAGGCGGGTCTGGGTGTCGGCCGGCATATCGCCGATCTCGTCGAGAAACAGGGTGCCGCCGTCGGCCTGCTCGAAACGCCCGCGACGCAGATTGGCCGCGCCGGTAAAGGCCCCTTTCTCGTGGCCGAACAGCTCGGACTCCATCAGGTCTTTGGGAATCGCCGCCATATTCAGGGCGATAAAGGGCGAGGCGGCGCGCGGACTGTGGCGGTGCAGGGCGTGGGCCACCAGCTCCTTGCCGGTACCGGATTCGCCGTTGATCAGCACGGTGATATTGGAATGGCTGAGGCGGCCGATGGCGCGGAACACCTCCTGCATGGCCGGCGCTTCGCCGATGATTTCCGGGGTGCGCGCCAGCTCCACCGGTGCGGCCAGGCCCTGCTGTTCCTGGGCGTGCTGGTTGGCGCGCTTGACCAGGGATACGGCCTCATCGACATCGAAGGGCTTGGGCAGGTACTCGAAGGCCCCGCCCTGGTAGCTGGCCACCGCGCTGTCCAGGTCGGAGTGGGCGGTCATGATGATCACCGGCAGGCGCGGGTGCAGTTCGCGGATCCGCGCCAGCAGTTCCAGGCCGCTGGAGCCGGGCATGCGGATATCCGAGATGATCACGTCCGGTTGCTGGCGCACCAGGCGGCTGAGCACGCCGTCGGCGCTGTCGAAGCTTTGCGTGGTCATGCCTTCCTGTTGCAGGGCTTTTTCCAGTACCCAGCGGATGGAACGGTCGTCATCGACTATCCAGACGGTTTCACTGCGACTCATGACGGAGTTACTCCTTGTTCCAGCGGCAGGAAGATCGAGAACACGGTATGGCCGGGATGGCTCTCGCACTCGATCAGACCTTGGTGCTGACTAATGATGTTCTGGGTAATCGCCAGGCCCAGGCCGGTGCCGTCGGCACGCCCGCTGACCATGGGATAGAAGATGGTTTCCTGCAGTTCGGCCGGGATACCCGGGCCGTTGTCGATGATCTCGATCTTGGTCACCAGGCGATGGCGGATATGGCCGATGGTGAACTGGCGCAGGGTGCGGGTGCGCAGGGTGATGCGGCCCAGGCGCAGTTCGTTCTGCTGGCCTATGGCCTGCATGGCGTTGCGCACGATATTGAGCACGGCCTGGATCATCTGTTCGCGGTCGATCAGCACGTCGGGGATGCTCGGGTCGTAGTCACGCACCAGGGTGATGCTGCCCTGGCTTTCCGCCTCCACCAGGCTGCCGACCCGCTCCAGCACTTCGTGCACGTTGGTCATCGCCAGGGACGGCAGCTTGTTCGAGCCGAGCATACGGTCGACCAGATTACGCAGGCGGTCGGCCTCCTCGATGATCACGTTGGTGTAGTCCTTGAGGCTTTCCTCGGGCAGTTCACGTGCCAGCAGCTGCGCCGCACCGCGGATGCCGCCCAGGGGGTTTTTGATCTCGTGGGCCAGGCCGCGCACCAGCAGTTTGGTGGTTTCCTGCTTGGACAGCTGGGCTTCTTCCTTGGTGATGCGCAGCAGGCGGTCGCGCGGGTGCACTTCCAGCAGCAGCAGGGTCTCGCCGCGGTTGAGCAGCGGGGTTACGGCATAGTCGACGGTCAGGGTCTGGCCGCTGACCGAGGTCAGCACGGCTTCGCGCTTGTTGAACGGGTGGGCCTGTTCGACGGCCTGACGCAGGGCGCTGAGGGCTTCCGTCGATTCGGTAAAGAGTTCGCTGATAAATTGCCCGTGGCTGCGCTGGCCGCTGACGGCCAGGAGCATCTCCGCCGCCGGGTTCATGTACTCAAGGCGCAATTCGGCGTTAAGCAGCAGGGTGGCGGTGGTCAGGTTGTCGAGTAACAGGCGGTGCAATGCGTCGTTGATGATCATAGGTAAGGTCTGCCGACGTTTCGCTGCGGGCCGCAAAGCGGCGGCCAATGCTGCGGGAAAATGCAAGAAGCAAACCAAAGCCCCGAAAAGAAGCGTGTTTAGGCGCTATGCCGCGGCTTATGGCTGCTTTTCGGCGCAGAGGGGGCGCAGTGAGCGACCCAAAACAGGGACAGTATAGAAATAGCCTAGTTTTGCCGCACCATACTGGTGCGCTGTTGTCGGCCTGGGGCTATCCGGGTTGCGTGGCGGGGCGGCGCAACTCAGATAAAGGGGATCAGTGGAATGTCTTTCTTTTCCGCTGGCTTGTCCTTGAGCGGGCATTCCGGGCGCACGCCGTAGTCGCCTTTCTTGCACGGATTGACCCTGCGCTTCTGCGCCAGGGAAATGCGCTGCAGGTGGAAGGGCTGGTTGGGGGTGCGTTCGATGATGCGGCCCTGCTGGTCGATGATTTCCACCGCCAGTTGGTGAGTGCCGCGGTCGATATTCTCCAGGGGGAAGACCGGGCTGCGTCCGACCTGGCCGACTTCGCTGCCGTCCATCAGCAGGCGATAGCGGTGCCCGGGAAACAGCGCCGGTTCGCTGTTGACGCTGACAATCAGGTTGCCGGCATTGTCGCGTACGGTGGCATCCGGCTGCGGTACCAGAATCCTCAGTACCTGGTAGCGCTGGCTCGGTTGCGCAGCGGGGGCGCTCGGAGCAGCGGGCGGGACGAGCGCCGGCATCGAGTTGCCCGGGTTCAGCTCGATGCGCTGGGCATCGCCCGACTTGGGCTTGTCGGTAAAGACCCGATTACCCTCGGCATCTATATAGGTATAGACCTGGGCCGCGACGGGCAGGCCGAGCAGCAGCAGGCAGCAGAGCAGCAGGGTGCGCATGGTCAGGGGGTCGCCTTGGGCTTGGGTGGCGGCGGTGGTGGTGGGCGCAGGGCCGGGCTGCTGGTGTTGACCCGCTGCACGGTGAAGTTGACCGGCTCGCTCTGCTGGACCGACTGCTCGCCGCTGAGGACCTCCACGGCCAGGCTGTGCTCGCCGCGGTCGACATTGGTCAGCTGCAGCAGCGGTACATTGCTCGCCTGGCCATAGGGCTGGCCGTCGAGCAGCAGGCGCAGGCGGTGGCCGGCGGCCAGGCGCGGTTCGATCTGGATGCTGACGCTGAAGGTGCCGTTATTGGCGCGCATGGCTTCGTCGCTGGGCAGGCCGGTCACCTGCAGCAGGCTGTAGGGCGCTGCCGGGGCCTCGCTGGTGCTGCTGTCGGCCGGCGGCAGGCTGGGCACCTGCATGTTGACGCTATTGGTCTGCGGCAGTTGTACGCTCTCCGCGGCCTGGCCTTCCGGCGGCTGATCGGTGAACACGGTGTTGCCCTTGGCGTCGGTGTATTTGTAGATCTGCGCGCTGGCCGGCAGGGCCAGGCCGAGTAACAGGCAGATGAGCAGAGGGCGCATGGCCGAACTCTCCTGATGGGTGTGTGCTAAGACTTGCACCGGCTGCGCGCGCTGGCAAGGGTGCTGATGGCCGGGCGTGCGCCAGTGCAGCAAAGGCTAGGATAAAAGGTCGAGGCGGGCGGCCGGATGTGGCGACGGCAAAACGCAAAAAGGCCACCCGAAGGTGGCCTCTTGTATTGCGTGCGGGATTAGACGCTGTAGTACAGGTCGTATTCCAGCGGGTGTACGAAGGTACGGACCTTGATTTCTTCTTCGGACTTCAGCTCGATGTAGGCATCGATAAAGTCGTCGGAGAACACGCCGCCCTTGGTCAGGAACGCGCGGCCCTTGTCCAGCTCTTCCAGGGCTTCTTTCAGGCTGCCACACACCTGCGGGATCAGCTTGCCTTCTTCCGGCGGCAGGTCGTACAGGTTCTTGTCGGCTGCATCGCCAGGGTGGATCTTGTTCTGGATGCCGTCCAGGCCAGCCATCAGCAGCGCGGCGAAGGCCAGGTAGGGGTTGGCAGCCGGATCCGGGAAGCGCGCTTCGATGCGGCGGGCTTTCGGGCTGGAAACGTAAGGAATGCGGATCGAGGCGGAACGGTTGCGTGCCGAGTAGGCCAGCATCACCGGCGCTTCGAAGCCCGGGACCAGACGCTTGTAGGAGTTGGTCGACGGGTTGGTGAAGCCGTTCAGTGCCTTACCGTGCTTGATGATGCCGCCGATAAAGTACAGGGCGGTGTCGGACAGGCCGGCATAGCCTTCGCCGGAGAAGGTGTTCTTGCCATCTTTGCTGATGGACATGTGTACGTGCATACCCGAGCCGTTGTCGCCGTACAGTGGCTTGGGCATAAAGGTTGCGGTCTTGCCGTAGGCGTCGGCGACGTTGTGTACGCAGTATTTCAGGGTCTGAACTTCGTCAGCCTTGGCCACCAGGGTGTTGAACTTCACACCGATTTCGTTCTGGCCGGCAGTGGCCACTTCGTGGTGGTGCACTTCGATGACCAGGCCCATTTCTTCCATGGCATTACACATGGCAGTACGGATTTCGTGGTCGTGGTCGCACGGCGGAACCGGGAAGTAACCGCCTTTGACGGCTGGGCGGTGGCCCTTGTTGCCGCCTTCGACGTCCTGGTCGGTCATCCAGGAACCCTGCTCGGAGTAGATCTTGAACATCGAGCCGGAGATGTCGGACTTGAACTTCACTTCGTCGAAGATAAAGAACTCAGGCTCCGGGCCGACGAATACGGTGTCGCCGATGCCGGTGCTTTTCAGGAATTCTTCGGCGCGCTTGGCGATCGAGCGCGGGTCGCGGTCGTAGCCCTGCATGGTGCTCGGCTCGACGATGTCGCAGACCAGGATCAGGGTCGGCTCTTCGGTGAACGGGTCGAGAACGGCGGTATCGTCAACCGGCATCAGGATCATGTCGGAGGCTTCGATGCCTTTCCAGCCATGAATGGAGGAGCCGTCGAACATCTTGCCGTGTTCGAAGAATTCGTCGTCCAGAGCGTCACGTGCCGGCATGGTCACGTGGTGCTGTTTGCCCTTGGTGTCGGTGAAGCGCAGGTCAACCCACTTCACGTCGTGTTCTTTAATCAGTTGAATCGACTTCGACATGCTGTCCTCCAGATGGCCAAGGCTCGGAATGATGAGCCCTCAATAGTACGGTGCAGCCCGGCGGCATAGTCCTCCAGGGCAACCTGCCTCACAAGGGAGCAAATTGCATGCCAGTGCACAGGAATGGGTGCATGCCCTGAAACTCAGGGCTGGCGGGGGCTGTAACCGTGCAGGAGGAAAATATTTGCACCATTATGGGTCGCCGCATTTGTCGTGTGCGCTTAAATGGTGCGCGTCGTGAAGTGTTGTAGGTTTTTGATCAAAGCGTGAGCAATTTCCGCTATAATCCGCGCCCCTGTTTTTTTGGCCGCTGCGGCGCTACTCGTTTTCATGAAACTGATCGTTAAAGTCTTCCCAGAAATCACCATCAAGAGCCGGCCGGTGCGTAAGCATTTTATCCGGCAGCTGGCGAAGAATATTCGTTCGGTTTTGCGTGAGCTCGATCCGCAGGTGCTGGTCAGCGGCGTGTGGGACAACCTGGAAGTCGAAACCCAGGTCAGTGAGGCGAAGACCCTGCAGACGATGATCGAGCGCTTGCGCTGCACCCCGGGCATCACCCATTTCCTCCAGGTCGATGAATACCCCCTGGGCGATTTCGACGATGTCCTGGAAAAATGCAAGCTGCACTTCGCCGAGCAGCTGCCGGGCAAGATCTTCGCCGTACGCTGCAAGCGCGCTGGCAAGCATGCCTTCAGTTCCATGGATATCGAGCGCTATGTGGGCAGCCAGCTGCGCCAGCAGTGCGGTGCGGCCGGGATCGACCTGAAGCAGCCGCAAGTCGAAGTGCGCATGGAAATCCGCGACCAGCGTCTGTTCGTCATTCATAACCAGCACGAAGGCCTGGGTGGTTACCCGCTGGGTTCGCTGGAGCAGACCCTGGTGCTGATGAGTGGCGGTTTCGACTCCACAGTCGCCGCTTATCAGATGATGCGCCGCGGCCTGGTCACCCATTTCTGCTTCTTCAACCTCGGTGGCCGCGCCCACGAGCTGGGCGTGATGGAAGTGGCGCATTACCTCTGGCAGAAATTCGGCAGCTCGCAGCGCGTACTCTTTATCAGCGTGCCGTTCGAGGAAGTGCTCGGCGAGATTCTCGGCAAGGTCGACAACAGCCAGATGGGCGTGATCCTCAAGCGCATGATGCTGCGCGCCTCCACGCGCATGGCCGAGCAGCTGCAGATCAATGCCCTGGTCACCGGCGAGGCGATTTCCCAGGTCTCCAGCCAGACCCTGCCCAACCTCTCGGTGATCGACTCGGCCACCGATATGCTGGTGCTGCGCCCGCTGATCGCCAGCCACAAGCAGGACATCATCAACACCGCCAACCAGATCGGCACCGCCGAGTTCGCCAAGCATATGCCCGAGTACTGCGGCGTGATCTCGGTGAACCCGACCACCCGGGCGAAGAAGGACCGCATCGAACACGAGGAGCGCCAGTTCGATATGGCCGTCCTCGAGCGCGCCCTGGAGCGGGCGACCCTGCTGCCGATCGACAAGGTGATCGACGAGCTGGGCAAGGACGTCAAGGTCGAGGAAGTCAGCGAAGCCCTGGCCAGTCATGTCATCATCGACATCCGTCACCCGGATAACGCCGAAGAGCAGCCTCTCGAGCTGCCCGGTATCGAAGTGCAAACGCTGCCGTTCTATGCCCTGAACAGCCGCTTCAAAGAGCTGGATGCCAATCGTCAATACCTGCTGTATTGCGACAAAGGCGTGATGAGCCGTTTGCATGCCCACCATCTGCTCAGCGAGGGGCATGCCAATGTGCGCGTTTATCGTCCGGCATAAGACGCCCGGGTTGAATGGCGGCAGCATCCGCCATCGCCCTCCCGACCCACAGGCGGCGTAACAGCCACAGCGCTCGTACGCCGCCTGGCAGAAATCGCAATTAGTTAATACTCGCCGCCTAGACTAAGCGGCACACCGAATCCTCTGATCGAGATACACAAGTGATCGAAAATCTACGCAACATCGCCATCATTGCCCACGTTGACCATGGTAAGACCACCCTGGTAGACAAACTCCTGCGTCAGTCCGGCACCCTCGAGCGCGGCGAGCTCAACGACGAGCGCGTGATGGACAGCAACGACCAGGAAAAAGAGCGCGGCATCACCATTCTGGCGAAGAACACCGCGATCAACTGGAACGGCTACCACATCAACATCGTCGATACCCCCGGCCACGCCGACTTCGGCGGTGAAGTAGAGCGCGTGATGTCGATGGTTGACTCCGTACTGCTGCTGGTCGACGCCCAGGACGGCCCTATGCCGCAAACCCGTTTCGTGACCAAGAAGGCTTTCGAAGCCGGCCTGCGTCCGATCGTGGTAATCAACAAGGTCGACCGTCCTGGCGCGCGTCCGGACTGGGTTCTGGATCAGATCTTCGATCTGTTCGACAACCTCGGTGCCACCGAAGAGCAGCTGGACTTCAAAGTCGTCTACGCCTCGGCCCTGAACGGCATTGCCGGTCTGGACCACACCGATATGGCTGAAGACATGACCCCGCTGTATCAGTCCATCGTCGACAACGTGCCGTCCCCTCAGGTCGATATCGACGGTCCGTTCCAGATGCAAATCTCGGCCCTGGACTACAACAGCTTCCTCGGCATTATCGGCGTTGGCCGTATCGCCCGTGGTCGCGTCAAGCCGAACACCCCGGTGGTCGCCATCGACGCCGACGGCAAGAAGCGTAACGGTCGTATCCTCAAGCTGATGGGTCACCACGGCCTGCACCGCATCGACGTTGAAGAAGCCACCGCCGGTGACATCGTCTGCGTCAGCGGTATGGACTCGCTGTTCATCTCCGACACCCTGTGCGACATCAACCATGTCGAAGCGATGAAGCCGCTGACCGTCGACGAGCCGACCGTATCCATGACCTTCCAGGTCAACGATTCGCCGTTCTGCGGTAAAGAAGGCAAGTTCGTCACCAGCCGCAACATCAAGGAGCGTCTGGACAAGGAGCTGCTGTACAACGTGGCCCTGCGTGTTGAAGAAGGCGACAGCGCCGACAAGTTCAAGGTCTCCGGCCGTGGTGAGCTGCACCTCTCGGTACTGATCGAAACCATGCGTCGCGAAGGCTTCGAAATGGGCGTGGGTCGTCCGGAAGTGATCATCCGTACGGTCGACGGCGTCAAGCAGGAACCCTTCGAGAACGTCACCATCGACACCCCGGAAGAATCCCAGGGCAAGGTCATGGAAGAGATGGGCCTGCGTAAGGGCGACCTGACCAACATGGTGCCGGATGGCAAAGGCCGTGTTCGTCTGGAATACAACATCCCGGCTCGCGGTCTGATCGGTTTCCGTAACCAGTTCCTGACCCTGACCAACGGTGCGGGCATCCTGACCTCGATCTTCGATCGTTACGACACCATGAAGTCCGGCGACATGTCCGGCCGTCAGAACGGCGTACTGGTATCGGTTGAAACCGGTAAGGCGCTGACCTACTCCCTGGAAACCCTGCAGGCGCGCGGCAAGCTGTTCGTCGAGCACGGCCAGGAGATCTACAACGGTCAGATCGTCGGTCTGAACAGCCGCGACAACGACATGGGCGTTAACCCGACCAAAGGCAAGAAGCTCGACAATATGCGCGCTTCCGGTAAGGACGAAACCATCGCCCTGGTTCCGCCGGTGAAGTTCACCCTGGAACAGGCTCTGGAATTCATCCAGGACGACGAACTCTGTGAAGTCACGCCGAAGTCGATCCGTCTGCGTAAGAAGATCCTCGACGAAGGCGAGCGCACCCGCGCTGCCAAGAAAGCCAAGAACTGATCCAGTTCTAGCTAACTAAAAAGCCCCCGCCGGCGCGAGCCTGCGGGGGCTTTTTATTGGTTTTGATTCAGTGTTGTTGCAGCGTCAGATTCCGCTCTTGACCTTGCTCCAGAGGCGCGTGCGTACGCGGTCGATCTTTAGCGGCATGGCTTCCAGGGCGTAGAGGTTGTCCATTGCTTCCTGCGGTGGGTAGACGGTGGCATCGGCCTTCAGCCCGGGGTCGACCAGGCTGTCGGCGGCGCTGTTGCCGTTGGCGTATTGCACATGGTTGGTGATCTGCGCGATCACCTCGGGTTGCAGCGGGTAATTCATAAAGGCGTAGGCGGCCTGCTCGTTGTTGCTGTCGACCGGCATGCTGACCATATCGAACCAGATCGGCGTGCCTTCCTTGGGGATCACGTAGTTGATGCTGATGCCATTGCTCGCTTCGCTGGCGCGGTTGCCGGCCTGCATGATGTCGCCGGAAAAGCCCACGGCCATGCAGATATCGCCATTGGCTAGATCGCCGACGTACTTGGAGGAGTGGAAGTAGCGCACGTTCTTGCGCATCTCCAGCAACAGCGCTTCGGCCTTCTTGTAGTCATCGAGGTTCTGGCTGTGGTGCGGCAGCCCGAGGTAGTGCAGGGCGATGGGCAGCAGCTCGGGGCCGTTGTCGAGAATCGCCACGCCACACTGGCTGAGCTTGGCCAGGTGTTCGGGCTTGAAGATCAGGTCCCAGGAATCGAGCGGTACATCCTCGCCGAGCACTTCGCGCACCTTGGCGACGTTGTAGCCGATCCCGGTGCTGCCCCACAGGTAAGGAAAACCGTACTGGTTGCCGGGGTCGTTGGTTTCCAGGGCTTTCATCAGGATCGGGTTGAGGTTGCTCCAGCCTGGCAGGCGGCTCTTGTCGAGCTTCTTCAGTGCGCCGCCCTGGATCTGCCGCGCCATATAGTGGTTGGACGGGAATACCACGTCATAGCCCGAGCGTCCGGCCATCAGCTTGGCATCCAGGGTTTCGTTGCTGTCGTAGACGTCGTAGTGGCTGCTGACGCCGCTGCCTTGCTCGAACTGCTTGAGGGTGTCGGGGGCGATGTAGTCGGTCCAGTTGTAGATGCGCACGGTTTCCGCGGCCTGGCTGGCGCTGCTGAGCAACAGCAGGGGAATCAATTTCTTCAGCATGGGAGTACCTCATCGTTTTTATCGGTGTTGTCGAAGTGGCAGTTAAAGCGAGGGCGTTTAGCCGGGTTACTTGAGCAGGACAAAGCTCTTGCGCACGGTCTCCTGGATATCCCAGATGCCGAAGGTGTTGGCCGGTAGC
Organism: Pseudomonas sp.; assembly: GCA_041621875.1. Lineage (GTDB taxonomy): Bacteria > Pseudomonadota > Gammaproteobacteria > Pseudomonadales > Pseudomonadaceae > Aquipseudomonas. The sequence goes on from JBFJZW010000001.1 coordinate 10,029, forward strand.
AGCAGGGCATCGCCGGCCTGGATCTGCATGGGCTCGCCGCCGTCCGGGGTGAAGGTGCAGCGCCCGGCGATAAAGTGGCAGAACTCCTGCTGGGCGATCTGTCGCCGCCAGCGCCCCGGCGTGCATTCCCAGATGCCGGCGGCGACGCCGTCGGCCTGTTCGATGCCCTGGCTGCTGGTGATCGCCACCGGTTCGCCGAGCGGTACGGCCACCGGGCTGACGTCCGCCAGAGGCAGTTGGGTGGTGTTTTTGAAGTGTTGGATGCTCATCAATCGCTCCGTTAACGCATGAATTTTTCCAGGGTGCCAGCCAGGCCAGTGGCCAGTTTCCGACGCCAGGGGGGGCTGTGCGGGTCGGCCAGTACGCGGTCCTCATGGACGAAGCTCTGGATGATCGCGTTGTAGCCGAGCCAGCGCAGCGGTTCCGGCTCCCAGCGCGGCAGGCGCTTGAGTGGCTGGTCGCCGAGCACCCAGGGTTGCCGGGTCAGCTCGCTGTGTTGGTGCAGAATCAGGTCGGCCAGGGTGCGTCCGCCAAGGTTGCTCGCGCCCACGCCTTCGCCGCCGTAACCGCCGGACAGGGCGATGCCGTTTTTGCGGTCCACCAGCATGTGCGGGCGAAAGCGCCGCGCCATGCCCAGGTTGCCGCCCCAGGCGTGGCTGATGCGCACCTGCTTGAGCTGCGGGAAGAGTTCGCCGAACAGGTAGCGGCGCAGGCCGCGTTCGTCCTCGCTGAGATTGAAATCGGTACGCAACTGGCCGCCGAAGCGGTAGCCGCCGCGGGCACCGAAGACCAGGCGGTCGTCGGTGCTGCGCTGGCCGTAGGTGACCTGGCGGCTGTTCTCGCTAAAGGCCTGGCCGCGCTCCAGGCCGATGTCGGCCCAGACGTCCTTGGGCAGCGGCTCGGTGGCCACCAGCAGGCTCTGCACTGGCAGCTGGTGTTTGCCCAGGGGCGGCAGGCTGGCGGCGTAGCCTTCCACGGCCGGGACTATCCAGTCGGCGCGCACGCTGCCGGCGGCGGTGCGCACCTGGCCGGTTTGCCAGTCGATCACCCGGCTCTGTTCGTACAGTTCCACGCCCATGGCTTGCACGCAGCGAGCCAGGCCGCGCACCAGCTTGGCCGGCTGAATGGTGGCGCAGTGGCTGGCGTGGATCGCGCCGTAGGCATTGTTCAGCCTGAGTTGCTGGCGCAGTTCGTTGGCGCTTAACCAGCGGTAAGCGTCCTCGCCCAGGCCCAGGGCGCGCAGCTCGGCCAGATGCTGTTGCAGGCTGGTCAGCTGCTCGGGGTAGCGCGCGGCGCAATAGAGCACGCCGCCCTTGCGGTAATCGCAGGCGATGCCTTCGCGGGTCAGCACGCTGGCGACTTCATCGGGAATTCCGTGCAGCAGCGCATAGGCGTTCCGGCGCGCGGCGCTGGGCTGGTCGGCGAGCAGGCGATCCTCGCCGAGCAGGTTGCCCATCAGCCAGCCGCCGTTGCGCCCGGACGCCCCGAAGCCTGCAATCTCGCCTTCGAGGATAACGATGCGCAGTTGCGGGGCCTGGCGCTTGAGGTAATAGGCGGTCCACAGGCCGGTGTAGCCCGCGCCGATAATTGCCACATCGGCGTGCAGGTCGGCGGTCAGCGCCGGGCGGGCGGTCAGTGGTTCGTCCAGCTGATCCATCCACAGGCTGAGGGAGCACCATGGGCTCATCGTCGATCTCCGGCAGGTAATGGGATGCGCAGAGATTAGTGAGGCGGATCAGGGCTTGTCGTGTGTGCGGGTCCGCAAGGAAATCTGTTTGAGGTAGGCCTTGGGCGACAGCCCGGTATGCCGGCGGAAACAGCTGTAGAAGGCCGACAGCGAATTGAAGCCGGCAGCGAAGGCCTGGTCGTCGATGCGCTGCAGGTCGTTGCCGGCGTCCAGACTGGCGAGCAGGTGCTGCAGGCGCTTGTGGTTGATATAGCGGTAGAAGCTCTGGCCGAGCACCTGGTTGAGCAGGTGGGAGATCTGGTTGCGGCTGTAGCCGGTGGCGGCGGCGACCTGCTGCAGGCTCAGCTGCGGGTCGAGGTAGGCCTGGGCGCGCTGCATGTAGTCTTCCAGGTCCTGCGCCAGCAGGCCCAGCTGGCGGGCGCTGAGGCCGAGGCGGCTGAGCGCCGGGCGTGAGTCACCGGCGGCGTGCTGCTCGCGCGCTTCGCGCATCAGCGTGGCGTACTCATGGATACGCCAGATCAGGCCGTCGCGCACGGTGATCGCCTCGCCGGTGCGAAACGCCAGCAGACCACCACTGCCCTGCAGGCTGATGCGGTACTGGATAAAGGCGGTGTGGCCGTCGATGCGAATGCGGTCGGTGTGCTCCAGCGCCTCGCCGGGCTGGCGCGGCAGGTTGTTGCGCACGTACTCGCGCAGTTCGGCAAAGCCCATGCAGCGCTGCTGGAAGAAGTCGTGGTACTGGATATCCGGGTGATACAGCGCCATCACCGCGTCGAGGTCGCGGTCTTTCCAGCTGTAGTGATAGCGCATCACCGTGGCACGGGTGCGCTCGCTCTGCTGGACGTCATCGGGGAAGTCGTCGGCCTGGATCATGCGGGGTTCCGTCGTGCCGGTGGGGGCCGCCGCCATGGCCGGCTAGCCGGACTCGCCGGGCAGGTGCAGGCTGCGCTTGAGCCGGCGCATGCCCAGCCATACCGCGGCCACGCACACGGGCACGGCGATGCCGGTGGCCAGGGTGCTGCTGTCGATCAGGCCGAGGGCCTTGGCCGATTCTGCCAGGTATTTGCACAGCCCAACCAGGTAATAGCTGATGGCCGCCACCGACAGGCCTTCCACCGTTTGTTGCAGGCGCAGCTGCAGGTGGCTGCGCTTGTCCATGGCCTGCATCAGCTGCTGGTTCTGGGTTTCGATGGTCAGGTCGATACGGGTGCGCAGCAGTTCGCTGGCCCTGTCGATGCGTCGCGCCAGGTCGTCGAGGTCCTGTTCGGCGGCCTCGCTGGTGCGCCAGGCCGGGGTCAGGCGGCGCTGGAGAAATTCGCTGAAGGTCTGCAGGCCGGGACATTCCTGTTCGCGCAACTCGCCCAGGCGATTGATGATCAGCTCGTAATAGGCGCGGCTGGCGGAGAAACGGAAGTTGTGCGCGGCGATCAGCTGCTCGACCCGTGCCGCCAGGCTGCCCAGCTCGCCGAGCAGACGGCGTTCGTCGCCGAGGTCGCCGATCTGGTTGATCTGCTGGATGGCGGCGGCCAGCTGCTGCTCCATTTCCTTGATCTGCGGGGCGATGGCCTTGGCCTGGGGCAGGGCCAGGAGCAGCATCATGCGGTAGGTTTCCATCTCCAGCAGGGTGCGCACCAGGCGCCCGCTCTGGCAGGGATTGAGGCCGCGGTTGTGGATCAGCATACGGCCGCTGCCATCGCTGTGGATGCGGTAGGCGCTCCACAGACGCGCCTGGCCGTCGCTGACGCTGGAACTGATCAGGCGCTGGCCTTCGAAGTGCATGCGCATCTCGTCCGGGCTCGGCTGCGCTTCCGGGGCGGCGATGATTTCCAGGTGGTTGCAGCTGAGCAGTTGCCCGGGCAGCTGCTGCAGCCAGTGTTCCGGCAGCAGGGCCAGGGCATCCTGGCTGAAGGGCGCACCTTGCACCTGCTTGCTGACCAGGGTGTAGGTGGAGAATTCGGTATGGCGTTCCCAGCGCAGTTCGAAGCCGCCGAAGTCCTGGTAATAGCAGGAGGAGTGCGCCGCCGGCGGCAACACCGCGTGACGATCGCACAGGCGCAGCAGGTGCTGGTATTCGGCGTCCGCCTGCCGGGTGTCGGGCAGCAGCACCAGTTGCGTCAGGCGCGAAGGCGTCGACAGCACCGGAAAGGGGCGGGTGTGCAACTCGTTGAACAGGGCCTCGCGCTCCGGGTGGAAGCGCAGGCCATGCTGGCTGCTGGGCGTGTGCATTTGGGGCGAATTCATGCGCGGCTATCTTGTGCGGCTGGCCTGGCCGGCCAGTCTAGCGAGAGTTGCGTCTGCCGTGCATGTGTCGCATTGCCGCGAGGCTGTTGTGGTCGAGCCGCCTCAGGCCTTCGGCTTGTAGGCGCAATAGCCTGGCCGCGGCCCGATCTTGGGGTGGTTGCGGCAGGTGTCCGGGCGCTTGTCGTAGATGGTGCACAGACGGGTCTTGCGGTCCAGGTAGTAGCAGTCGTTGTTGCTCATGCGGGTCAGGGTGAAGATCCCCGACTTCTGGTGGAAACGCTCCACCAGGCCGTCCTTCTGCAGGCGCTTGGCGATGTTCTTGGCCGGCTCGCTGCGCTCGAATTCGTCCACCACGCCGATGCGGATCAGGTCGTTCAGGCGCACCTCCACCGGCAGGGTGCAGCAGCTGGACATGCAGCTGTGGCACATATCGGCGGTGTATTTGGCCCAGGTGTCCAGGCGGTCGAGTTCGGCGGCGGCGATCAGGTTGTTTTTCATCGGGGGCAGGCGTGCGTCGGTTAGGCGGCGGGCGATGATAGCGAGCCTGGCGCATTTGTGAATGACTATCTTCCGGCTGGTCATATTTTGTGCGACGGGTGCGGGACTGCCATCCAGGGCAGACAGCCTTAGAGCCGTTGCGGTGTAACGCTGAAAATGGCTCCCGGCCATTTCTTGCTGTGCTGTGATGCGTGCGGCATTCGTCTCTCTGGGTATGCGCGGGGCGGGCTCCTATACTGCTGCCAGTTCGAGCCCGCGGCGAGGGCCGGGAGTGCGCGGGTTTGCCTGTTTTTAACGCGGCAGTGCCGACGCGCAGCAGGTGTAAACAGCTTCTAAGGAATGTACTGCATGCAATGGATCTTTATGCTGGTCGGCCTTGTACTCGGGGCTGTGGCGGATGAGACGCTGACCGCCTCGCTGCTGGGCGCTCTGCTTGGCCTGGGCCTCGGTCAGGCGCTCAGGCTGCATGGGCTGGAGCGCGAGAATGCGGCGCTGCAGGCCCAGCTCAAGACCTTTGCCCAGCGTTTCGAGCAGGGCACGGCCACCCTCTATGAACGCCTGCTGAAGCTGGAGCAGCCTGCTGCCACGGCCAGCGAGGAGCCGCCGCCCGCCGAGCCGGCCGCTGTTGTCGAGCCCGCGCCGGCGCAGACCGTCCCTGCGCAAGCGGCCAGTGCCGCGCCCACCGAGGCGGAGCTGGACTGGACCCTGGACTTTGAGCTGGCCGAGCCGGATAAACCCGCCGAGCCGGCCCCGCAAGCAGCCGAACCGAAGCTCACCACCAAGCCTGCTGCGCCCTGGAAGCCCGCCGCACCGCGTCAACCGACGTTGATCGAGCGCGCTTTCAGTGCCGCCAAGAACTGGCTGCTGGGCGGCAATACCGTACTGCGCGTGGGCGTGGTGCTGTTGTTTCTCGGCCTGGCCTTCCTGTTGCGCTACGCCACCGAGGGCATGGTGGTGCCGGTGCAGTTGCGTTATGCCGGGGTCGCCGCCAGTGCCCTGGCCCTGCTGGGCCTGGGCTGGTGGCTACGCCTGCGCAACCCGGGGTATGCCCTGATGCTGCAAGGCACCGGGATCGCCGTGCTGTACCTCACCGTGTTCGCCGCCATGCGCCTGCATCCGCTGCTCGACCCGGGCCTGGCCCTGGGTCTGCTGGTGCTGGTCACGCTGTTCTCGGCGATTCTGGCGGTCAAACAGGATGCCCTGGGCCTGGCCGCGGCGGCGGCCCTGGGCGGTTTCGCCGCGCCGATCCTGACCTCCACCGGCAGCGGCAACCATGTGGCGCTGTTCAGCTACTTCGCCCTGCTCAACGCCGGTATCTTCGCCATCGCCTGGTTCAAGGCCTGGCGCTTGCTCAACCTGATCGGTTTTGTCGGCACCTTCGGCATCGGCTTCGCCTGGGGCATCCGCTCCTACAACCCCGAGCTGCTGTGGAGCACCCAACCGTTTCTGCTGCTGTTCTTCCTGATGTATGTGGCCATCGGCCTGCTGTTTGCCCGGCGCAAGCTGTGCGAGGCGGCGGATGCGCCGCAGGAGCGCGACCAGCTGCTGCGCTGGGCGGCGCGCCAGGGCGACTATATCGACGCCACCGTGCTGTTCGGCCCGCCGCTGGTGGGCTTCGGCCTGCAGTTCGCCCTGGTCCAGCATATCGAGTTCGCGGCGGCCTTCAGCGCCCTGGCCCTGGGCCTGTTCTACCTGCTGCTGGCGCGGCTGCTGGTGGGCCGCACGGGCGAGCGCGCGACGCTGCTGGTGGAAACCTGCCTGGCCCTGGGCGTGGTGTTCGGCAGCCTGGCGATTCCCCTGGGCCTGGATGCGCGCTGGACCTCGGCGGCCTGGGCGGTGGAAGGTGCGGGCATCTACTGGCTGGGGTTGCGCCAGCGACGCGGGCTGGCGCGGGCCTTCGCCCTGCTGCTGCAGTTCGGCGCGGCCGTGGCCTTTGTCATGGGCCTGGAGGGTGCCTATCGGACCCTGCTCGACGGTGCGCCCCTGGGTGCGCTGATGCTCGGCGCGGCCTTGTTGTTCAGCTACTGGCAGTTGCGCCGCAGCCCGCCCGAGGCGAGCAGCAGCTGGGAGCGGCGCGGCTTGCCGCTGCTGGCCTGCAGTGGCCTGGCCTGCCTCTATCTGATCGCGCCCCTGCTGTTTGCTGCCCAGGGCACGGCCATCAGCTGGGCCGTGGCCGGTTTGCTGACCCTGCTGGTGGGCCTGCGTTTGCCGGCGCGCAGCTTTCTGTTCAGCGCCTTCGCCGTGCAGCTGCTCGGCGGCTTGGTGTTTATGCTGCAGATGGCCGGCGATGCGCTGACCGGCGGTGGTGGCTTTGCCGCCGGCTGGCAGGGCCTGCTGACCTCATCCTTGATCGGCCTGGGCCTGATCGCCGGCATGTTGCTGGCGGCACGCGATCCTCAGGTCAGTAGCGATCGCCGCCTGCTGCGCGGCCTGTCCCTGGTGCTGCTGGTGGGGCTGGTATTCCTCAACCTGGCGGTGCTGTTCGTTCTGCCCTGGGCCACGGCCAGCGCGGTATGGGGCGGCAGCGGGCTGTTGATCATCTGGCTCAGCCTGCACCTGCAGCAGCGCGCCAGCTTTGTTTTCGGCCTGTTGCTGCAGGGCCTGGCGGGCCTGGTGTTCCTCGGCGTCAGCCCGTTGCTGTATGGCCAGCTGGGCAGCGAGGGGCTGCGCCCGCTGGCCCATGTGGATTTCTGGACGCCACTGGTGCTGGGCATCGCCGCACTGGTCGGGGCCTGGCGTCTGCAGCAACTGGCGCGCCGCGAAGGGCCCGCTGCCCTGGGCAATTTCAGCCTGCTTGGTCTGGCCCAGTTGCTGCTGGTATGGGGCGCGGCCTGGTGGGCGCTGGCGCTGAGTAGCGAAGTGCTGCGTTTCCTCGATCCCGAATGGCAGGCGGCGGCCTTGCTCGGCGTCGCCGCCCTGAGCGTGGCGGCGGCCAGTTGGCTTGCCCCACGAGCACGCTGGCCGGAACTGGCACTGCTGTGCTGCCTGTTGATCCCCCTGGCTGGCGTGGTGCTGCTGCATGCCTGGCACCTGCACTATCAGCCGGCGGCGCATTTCGGCTGGCTGGGCTGGGCGCTGCTGTTCGCCGTGCACTTCTGGTCGCTGCGTCGGCTGGCCGCACAGCTGCCGGGCGGGGCCCTGAGCGCCGCCCATGTGCTGGGCTGCTGGTTGCTGTTGGGGGTGCTGGCGCTGGAGTTGCGCTACCTGTTCTTCGCCTTGTCCGAGCATTACAACGCCTGGCGCTGGCTGGGTTGGGCGCTGCTGCCCAGCGCCTACCTGTGGCTGATGTCCCTGCCGCGGCAGTGGTCCTGGCCGCTGGCGGCCTATCCACGGCAATATCGCCTGTTGGCGGCAGCTCCCCTGGCGCTGCTGATGCTCGGCTGGTTCTGGCTGGCCAACGTGGCCAGCGCCGGCGATGCCGCGCCACTGGCCTATCTGCCGCTGCTTAACCCGCTGGAGCTGGGCCTGCTGTTCGCCCTGGGTGCGGTGTTCGCCTGGGCCCGCACGGGCCTGGTCGAGCTGGGCGTGGATGCCATGCGCAGTCAGTGGCTGACTCAGGCGCTGGCGGGTGCCTCGCTGTTCGCCCTGCTCACCGCCATGGTGATGCGCACCGCTCATCACCATGGCGGCGTGCCCTATCGGCTGGATGCGCTGCTCGATTCGATGCTGGTGCAGGCCGGGTTGTCGATCGTCTGGACCCTGATCGCCTTGCCGCTGATGGTCCTCGGCAACCGCCGCGGCCGGCGTGAGTTGTGGCTGATCGGCGCGGCGCTGATTGCCGTGGTGGTGGCCAAGTTGTTGTTTGTCGAGCTGGGCAATCGTGGCGGCCTGGAGCGCATCGTGTCCTTTATCGGGGTGGGGGTGTTGTTGCTGGTGGTCGGCTATTTCGCCCCGTTACCACCACGCAAGGCCGAAGCCGAAGTCGAGCAAATCCGGGAGTCGGTATGAACAGGGTCAAATCGCGTTACCTGGGCTGGGGGCTGCTCGCCGGTCTGTTGCTCAGCCCATTCGTCCAGGCTGAAGAACGCCTGGAGGATTTCGCCGTGCAGCTGCCCCTGGCGCTGTCCGGCGAAGGCCCCTGGTATCGCCTGGAGGTGCCCATGGCCCTGCATTTCGCCGCGCGTTTCGGCGATCTGCGTGACCTGCGGGTGTTCAATGCCGAGGGCCAGGCGCTGGCCTATGCCCTGGTGCCGGGGCAGAGCGAGGCGCACGATAGCCAGCAGGAACAGGCGGTACGCTGGTTTGCCCTGTATGCCGAGCAGGACGATGGCAGTGGCGTGCCCAACCTGCGGGTGCAGCGCAGCACCAGCGGCACCCTGATCGAGCTGCTGGATGAAGCGGACGCTGCGCCTAAGCCGGCGCAGCTGCGCGGCTGGGTGCTCGATGCCAGCGCCATCGAGGAGCCGCTGGTGCGCCTGCAGCTGGACTGGGTCGGCGCTCAGGAGGGCTTTCAGCGTTTCAGCATCGAGGCCAGCGACGACCTACAAAGCTGGCAACCCTGGGGCACGGGGCAGCTGGCGCGGCTGTCCTTCGGCAGCGAACGCATCGAACAGCGCCAGGTCGAGCTGCCGGGGCGCAAGGCGCGCTATCTGCGCCTGCTCTGGCAAAGCCCGCAACAGGCTCCGCAGCTGACGGCAGCGATCCTGCACAGCCAGCGCAGCGAACAGGCCCCGGCCCCGCTGGTGTGGTCGCAAGCGCTGCCGGCCAGTCGCAGCCCGGATGGCGAGTATCAGTGGCAACTGCCCCTGGCCCTGCCGCTGGAGCGGCTCAGGGTCGAACTCAGTCAGGCCAACAGCCTGGCCCCCATCCGCGTCAGTGGCCGCAACGAAGCCAAGGGTGCCTGGCGACCACTGGCCCAGGGCCTGCTCTATCGCTTGCCGGAAAATGGCACGGAGATCCGCCAGGACGAACTGCAGTTGCCGGGTTGGCCGGTGCAGCAGCTGCGCCTGCAGGTGGATCCCCGCGGCGGCGGCTTGGGCACTGAGCCGCCGACCTTGCAGGTGGCCGTGCGCGCCAGCCAGCTGGTGTTTCTGCAGCGCGGCAGTGCGCCCTATCGGCTGGCGCTGGGCCGGGCCGGGGCGCAATCGGCGGCCCTGCCGCTGAACACCCTGATTCCGGCTTATCAGCCGCAGCGGCTGCAGCAATTGGGGCGTGCCGAGCTGCTGACGGAGGCCGCTCTGACGCCGCAGCCTAACGCTGCCGCTGATGGCGAATGGAAGCGCTGGGGGCTCTGGGCGGTTTTATTGCTGGGCGTGGGCATGCTGGGGTGGATGGCCATCAGTCTGCTGCGCCGGTCGACGGCCGACTGAAGGCCGATACTGGCCTGTCGCCAAAATAAACCCATGATGGGGCCTGGCTTTTACAGTATCTTTGGCGGCTTGAATTGATCGAGGTTTGAGGTCAGGAAGGCCCTTGCGTATCGCTATCTCGACTACAGTGCGGAGCCTTTCCGCAAGCGTTTCTGGGCGGCGGGCAGCTTTGTGCTGCTGGCGTATCGGGGCGTTATCCATTGCAGCGCACAAGCGATGAACGCCTGCGGTGATTCCGCCTGGGCGCTGAGTGCGCCGGTGCTGCTGACGATCTGCGTGTGTTGCGGCGTGCTGCTGCTGGCGCGCTGGGTCAAGCGCCAGCGCTACTTCCCCGGGCGCGAAACCTTTATCGTGCTGCACCTGGCCAGCATCTGGTGGATGGTGGCCGCCGGCCTGGAAATGGCCGCGCAGGGCCCGCAGTGCAAGGTGTTCTGGGCCAGCATGGCCTGGCCCGGGATTCTCGCGGTACCGACCTTCTGGGCGATGTTCCTCTGGCAGTACGTCAACAGCGTGCGCCAGCCATTGTCGCTGCGCACAGCCCTGGGGCTGGCCGTGATGCCCCTGCTGATCTGGCTGATGGCCCTGAGCAACCCCTGGCATGGCCTGTTCTACGGCCCAGGCACCGCGCCGCTGAGCGATGCTCCGGGTGCGCCTATCCGCTACCAGCATGGTCCGCTGTTCTATGCGGCGGCGGCCTACCTCTATCTGTTCATGGCCTTCAGCATCGGCGTGGTGCTGCGTGCGGCGCTGGTCAGCTACGGCGTGCATCGCCGCCATTTCATGGCGTTCGCGGTGGTCACGGTGATCCCCTGGGTGGCCAATATCGGCTATGTGGGGTTCGGCTGGATGCTGTTCGGCTTCGACCCCACCCCCTTCAGCTTCGCCTTTACCCTATTGGCGTTCGCCTGGCTGATCGTCGGCGTGCGTCTGTTCGACCTGCTGCCGGTGGCCCGTCATCTGCTGCTCGATGCGCTGCTCGACCCGGTGCTGGTGGTCGATGCCCGGTTGCGGGTGATCGAGGCCAACCCGGCGGCGCTCAAGCTCGCCGGCCTGCAGGACGGCTGGCAAGGCCGCCCGCTGGTGGACTGGCCGGTGCTGGGGGCGGATCTGCAGGCATTGCTGGCCGACCAGCCCAAGGTCGAGCAGGAGCAACTGCTGGCCCTGGCCAATTCGGCGCGCTACTTCGAGGTGCGCATCCGCGCCATCGAGCGCACGACCCACCGCGGCACCCTGGTGCTGGGACAGATGCTCTATCTGCGTGATGTCACCCAGCGCCATCTCAGCGAGTTGAAGCTGGCCGAGGCCCTGGCCGTCAGCGAAGAGCGCCTGCGGACCATTTCCGACCTGCATGAGCAGCTGCGCGAGCAGGCGCTGTGCGACCCGCTGACCGGCCTGTACAACCGCCGCTACCTGGACGAGTTCTTCGCCCGCGAGCTGGCCCTGGCCCAGCGCGAGCGCACGCCGATCTCCCTGGCCCTGATCGATCTGGATCATTTCAAGCGGCTCAACGATGAGCACGGCCATCTGGAAGGCGATGACGTGCTCAAGGGCGTGGCTCAGCACCTGCTGGAAAACCTGCGCAGCTCCGATGCGCTGTTTCGCATCGGCGGCGAGGAATTCCTCCTGATCCTGCCCCGCGCCGATGGCCAGGAGGCGCGTCAGCGCCTGGACGCCATCTGCCGCAGCCTGGCCGCCCATCCCTTGCCCACCCGCGGCGGTGCCCGCTACGTCACCCTTTCCGCCGGCCTGGCGCTCTGGCCCGATCAGGGGCTGGCGCTCGACGAGTTGCTCCAGATTGCCGATGCGGCGCTGTACCAGGCCAAACACGAAGGGCGCAACCGGGTGTGCGTGCTGTCCCGCTAGGTTTTGGCGTGCTCGCCAGGCAACTCGCGCAGCCCTGACCTCACCCAAATGGGTGAGGCTGGCGCTAGCCCGTGCATTGGCTCACAAAACTGACTACATTCTGTGCCGGTAAGGTCCAATAAAAATAAATTTCCAGGTGGCCCATGAAGCGACTCTTAACGCCATTAGCAGCTGCATGCCTGCTCGCAGCATCCCCCTCCCTTGTACTGGCCTCGCCCTATTCCGGGCTGGTGGTGTTTGGCGATAGCCTCAGCGATGCCGGGCAGTTTGCCGACCCCGGTGGCCCGGATGGGGCCACCCGGCGCTTTACCAACCGAGTGGGGCCGACTTACCAGAGCGGCAGCGGCGAAATCTTTGGCTCGACCTCGCCCATGCTGCTGGGCGAGCTGCTGGGCCTGGGGCCGCAAACCCCCTCGACCTCTTCGGTGCTGGCCGATGCCGGGCTGCCTGACGGCTCCAACTGGGCCGTAGGCGGTTACCGCACTGACCAGATTCTCGACTCGATCACCGCGGCCGGCGGCTCGGTGGTGGGCAGTCGTACGCGCGATGGTTATCTCCTGGACCTGGCCAATCGCGGCCTGAGTCTTGACCCTAATACGCTGTTTTATGTGAACGGCGGGGGCAATGATTTTCTTCAGTTAGCTATCAATCCGTTCGCTCCACCGGCGGTAGCAACTCAGCAGGCGCAGGCCGCCGCTGGCCGCTTGGTTGATGGCGTCGAGGCCCTGCAAGCCGCTGGCGCGCGCTACATCATGGTTTCTTTGCTACCCGATGTAGGTGGCACGCCTAGTGCGGCTGCTTTGGGTGGGTTGTTCCCCACATTGCCGGGCACCATCTCTGGGCTGGTGGGCGATTTCAATACAGAACTGGTCAGCCAGTTGCGCGGCGTTAACGCCAATATCATCCCGCTGAATCTGCCGTTATTGGTGACCGAGGTACTCGCCACCCCCGGCACCTATGGTTTTGATGCCACTCAGGATCTGACGGGCACCTGCTTCGATGGCTGTGCCAACGTCAATGCCACCTGGGGTATCAATAGCGCTACGCCGGACCCGAGCAAGCTGATGTTCAACGACAGCGTGCACCCGACCACGGCCGTGCAACAGATCGCCGCTGATTACTCTTATTCTCTTCTGGCGGCACCCTGGGAGCTGACTCTGTTGCCGGAAATGGCCCACGGCACCTTGCGCGCGCATCAGGACCAGCTGCGTACACAGCTGCTGGCCGACTGGGAAGCCTGGCAAGCCGTTGGCCAGTGGCGGGCGATGGTGTCCGCCTCGGGCCAGCGTCTGGACTTCGACTCCCAGCGTGCGTCTGCAGGGGCCGATGGCGATGGCTACAGCCTCAACCTGGGCACCAGCTACCGGCTCGACGAGGCCTGGCGGGTGGGCGTTTCCCTCGGGGTATACGAGCAGGAATTGCAGGCCGGCAGGGCCGATTCCGACTACGACATGCGCAGCTATCTGGCCACCGCCTTTGCCCAGTACCAGCACAACCGCTGGTGGGGTGATTTTTCCGCCAGTGCGGGCTACCTGGATTATCAGGACCTCAAGCGCAAATTCGATCTGGGCATTACCCAGGCCGGCGAGCAGGGCGACAGCGAAGGCCAGTTGTGGGCATTGAGCGGGCGGCTGGGCTACGACATCGCCCAGCCCGGCAGCCACTGGCACCTGAGTCCCTTCCTCAGCGCCGACTATGCACGAGTCGAGGTGGACGGTTATGCCGAAGAGGGAGCGCGTTCGACCGCACTGACCTTCGACGACCAAACCCGCACCTCCAAGCGCCTGGGCTTCGGCTTCCAGGGCAACTGGATGCTCGGCGCGAATACCCAGGTGTTTGCGGAGATCGCCCGCGAGAAGGAATATGAGGACGATGCAGCCAAACTCAATGTCGCCCTCAACAGCCTGCCGAGCCTGGATTTCACCCTGCAGGGTTATCAGCCGGATGATCGTCTGGACCGCCTGAGCCTGGGCTTCAGCCAGCAGCTGAGCGCGGATCTGGCATTGCGCGGGGCCTACAGCCTGCGCAAGGGCGAGGACGACAAGCAGCAGGGCGTCAACCTGGCGTTGACCTGGAACTGGTAGCGACCAACGGGCGGCAGCGGGAGGTGCTGCCGCTCTTAAAGGAGTAAACTGCGCGCGATTTCTTTCCTTCCGGAGCCTTCCATGTCCCGCGTTACCCTCAGCCGCTACCTGATCGAGCAGACCCGCAGCCATAACACCCCGGCCGACCTGCGCTTCCTTATCGAGGTGGTGGCGCGTGCCTGCAAAGCGATCAGCCATCAGGTGTCCAAGGGTGCCCTGGGCGGTGTGCTGGGCAGCATGGAAACCGAGAACGTGCAGGGTGAAGTGCAGAAGAAGCTCGATGTGCTGTCCAACGAGATTCTGCTGGAGGCCAACGAGTGGGGCGGCCACCTGGCCGGCATGGCGTCGGAAGAAATGGACAACGCCTACCAGATTCCCGGCAAGTACCCGAAGGGGGCCTACCTGCTGGTTTTCGACCCGCTGGACGGCTCCAGCAACATCGATGTCAACGTCTCGGTCGGCACCATCTTCTCGGTGCTGCGTTGCCCGGATCGCAATGGCGAAGAGGGCGACCTCGGCGAGGAAGCCTTCCTCCAGCCGGGCACCCAGCAGGTCGCCGCCGGTTACGCGATCTACGGCCCGCAGACCATGCTGATGCTGACCCTGGGCGATGGTGTCAAGGGCTTCACCCTGGACCGCGAGCTGGGTAGCTTCGTGCTCACCCATGACAACATCAAGGTACCGGAGTCGACCAAAGAGTTCGCCATCAACATGTCCAACCAGCGCCACTGGGAAGCACCGGTGCAGCGTTACGTCAGCGAGCTGCTGGCGGGCGAGACCGGGCCGCTGGGCAAGAACTACAACATGCGCTGGGTCGCCGCGATGGTCGCCGACGTGCATCGCATCCTCACCCGTGGCGGCGTATTTATGTACCCGCGTGACAGCCGCGAGCCGGAAAAACCGGGCAAGCTGCGCCTGATGTACGAAGCCAATCCGATGGCGATGATCATCGAACAGGCCGGCGGCGTGGCCACCAACGGCAGTCAGCGCATTCTCGATATCCAGCCGACTTCCCTGCATCAGCGGGTGGCGGTCTTCCTCGGTTCCAAGGAAGAAGTGCTGCGCATCACGGCCTACCACCGGGACTGAACCATGCAGCAGTCCTGGCAGCCCTTGCTCGACTGGTGGTTCGGTCCGGCGGCAACCGCCGGAGAGGTCGCGGCTGCCCGCGGCAAACTCTGGTTCGGCAAGCAGGACAGCCAGGACCATGAGGCCCGCGAGCGCTTCGGTGCCTGGGTCGAGCAGGCCCTGGCCGACGAATTGCCTGACTGGCAGCAGGATGCCCGGGGTTGGCTGGCCAACATTCTGTTGCTCGACCAGCTGCCGCGGATGATCTTTCGCGATAGCCCGCGGGCCTTTGCCGGCGATGCGCTGGCCCGCAGGCTGGTGCAGCAGGGCATGGCCAGGGGCTGGGACCAGCAGCTTGCGCCTATCCAGCGGGTGTTTGTCTACCTGGTGCTGGAGCATGCCGAAGACCCGGCACTGCAGGACCAGGCAGTGCAGCTGTTCGATGGGCTGCATCAGCAGGCCGCAAGCGCCGAGCGCGAGCTATTTGCCGGCTACCTGGACTATGCCGAGCGCCACCAGCGGGTGATTGCCCGCTTCGGCCGTTTCCCTCATCGCAATCAGATTCTCGGGCGCACCAGCAGCGCCGAGGAATCTGCCTTTCTGCTGGAACCCGGCTCGCGTTTCTGAGTTCCAAGCAGGCACCTCGGGTTTCGCTGTGCCAAGCTTGCTGTTCTTTCCCCTCTGGAGTCTGTGCCATGTCGTTGCGTCATTTCGCTTTGCTGTGCTGCTGTGTCGTGCTGGCTGCCTGTAGCAAGGTCAATCAGGATAATTACTCGAAACTCAAACCCGGCATGAGCAAGACCGAGGTGGAGAGCCTGCTGGGTAGCCCGAGCGAGTGCGCGGGTGCATTGGGCATGTCGAGTTGCACCTGGGGCGATGAACAGCGCTTTATCAGCGTCCAGTACGCCGGCGAGAAGGTCATGATGTTTTCCGGCAAGGGCCTCAAATGATGCGTCTGCTGGTGGCCGCGCTGGCCCTCGCCGTGCTGGCGGGCTGTGCCAATTCGGGCACCGGCGTGGTGCCGCCGCAGACCGTGGAACGGGTCGATCTGGAGCGTTATCAGGGCACCTGGTACGAACTGGCGCGACTGCCGATGTTCTTCCAGCGTCACTGTGCGCAGTCCGAGGCAACCTACGGTCTGCAGGAGGACGGCAGCCTCGCCGTCAGCAATCGTTGCCGCACCACCACGGGCGAATGGCAACAGGCGCAAGGGCAGGCGGTGCCGCAGCTGGCCGGGCAGAGCAACAAGCTCTGGGTCCGTTTCGATAACTGGGCCAGTCGTCTGCTGCCGGGGCTGACCAAGGGCGAGTACTGGGTGCTCTACCTGGACGACGACTACCAGAATGCCCTGGTCGGTCACCCCAATCGCAAATATCTCTGGCTGCTGTCGCGCAGCCCGGACGTTAGCGTCCAGACCCGCGAGCTGCTGCTCGGCGAGGCACAGAGTCGTGGTTATGACACCGAGCGCTTGATCTGGCGCAGCAGCAACCAGCAGATCGAACCCTAGGGCTTGGCTTTGGCGCTAAGCAGGCGGATGCTCAGCTGGGTGTCCGCCTCGCCATGCTCGAACAGGCAGTCGAGGGGCGCAGGCTTGCCATTGACCAGTGGCGGGTTGCCGGAAAAACCCACGGGTTCGAGGGGAATCCCGCGCCGGCTGTGGTCGAGTCGGCCATTGCCGTTGCTGTCCTGAAACAGCTGGATGGCATAGCGCCCCGAGGCGATATCCTCCAGCCGCACCACGGCCGCGCTGCTGCGCAGCTGCAGCAGCGGTTGTTCGGGCCAGTGCGGCTCGGCGGCGACCAGTGCCAGGTAGAGGTCGCCGCTGGCGTGGCTGCCCTCTACTTTGACCAGGATGTCGCCAGCCTGGGCCAGCGGGCAGCCCAGTAGCAGCATCAGCCCGGTTTGATAGCCGGTCTTCTTTACGGTTTGAAGAAATCTCTGTGGCATAATCCGGGCATTTCGCAGGAAGTGGCTGGCGATGCGTCAGGTATTGATCGTTCATTATTCGCAAACCGGCCAGCTAGACAGGTTGGCGCAGTCGGTCTGTGGGCCGCTGCAGCAGCACGCCGATATTCAGCTGGATTATCTGCAGCTGCAACCCGCGCAACCTTACCCCTTTCCCTGGCCCTTTCTCGACTTTTTCCGGATTTTTCCGGAAACCGTGCTGATGCGCCCGCAGCCGCTGCTGCCGTTGGCGGTGGATGCGAGCAAGCGTTATGACCTGGTGATCCTGGCCTATCAGGTGTGGTTTCTCTCGCCGTCGCAGCCGATGACCGCCTTTCTCGCCTCGCCGCAGGCGGCGCAGCTGCTCGAGGGCACCCCGGTGGTGACCCTGATCGGTTGCCGCAATATGTGGCTGATGGCCCAGGAGAAGGTCAAGCACCGACTCAGCGAACTGGGTGCGCGACTGGTAGACAATATCGCCCTGACCGACGCCTGCGGCACCGCGGCAAGCTTTCTGGCCACACCCTTGTGGCTGTTTACCGGCCGGCAGAAGCCCTACAGCTGGGTGCCGCGCGCCGGTATCGATGAGGCGGAAATCGCCGCCGCCAGCCGCTTCGGTGAGGCCATGGCGCAGCGCTTGACGGCCGATAGCCTGTCGATCGAGCAACCCATGCTGAGCGGGCTTGGCGCGGTGCGTATTGATGAAAAGCTGATCGCCAGCGAGAAGGTAGGCAATCGCAGTTTCCAGTTATGGAGCCGCTTGCTGGCCGCTCTAGGCCCGCAGCAGAGCCGCCGCCGTGCGGTCGGGCTGGTGCTGTATATCGCGTTTTTGTTGTGCCTGATCGTCACCGTAGTGCCGCTCAGCGCCTTGTTGAAAAAGCTCCTGGCACCCCTGTCCAAGGCGCGCACCCTGCGTGAAAAGGCCTACTTTGCCGGCCCGTCTGGCGAGTGAAGTGACCCGAGGAAACCCCGTGGTACAACCCGTATTTATCAATCGCATCAGTGCCTTTCTGCCCTTCGATGCGGTCGACAACGAGCAGATGGAAGCGCGTTTGGGCCTGGTCGGCGGCAAGCCGTCGCGGGCGCGCAAGCTGATTCTGCGCAGCAACGGCATCCAGCAGCGCCATTATGTGATCGACCCGCACAGCGGCGAGCCGGCCATGAGCAATGCGCAGATCAGCGCCGCGGCGATTCGCGGCCTGCTCGGTGATGAGTTCCAGCTGGAGGATCTCGATTGCCTGGTGGCCAGCAGCGCCTCGCCGGATCAGGTCATGCCTGGTCATGCGGTGATGGTCCAGGGCGAGCTGGGCAATCCGCCTTGCGAGGTGGTGAGCACTGCCGGTATCTGTCTGTGCGGCATGACCGCGCTGAAATACGCCTGGATGAGCGTGGCCAGCGGTGAAAGCCGCAATGCCGTGGCCTGCGGCTCGGAGGTGGCGTCGACCCTGATGCTGGCGCGCAATTTCAATGGCGAATACGAAAGCCGGGTCGAGGAGCTGGAAAGCCACCCGGAGATCGCCTTCGAGAAGGATTTTCTGCGCTGGATGCTCTCCGATGGTGCCGGCGCGGTACTGCTGCAAGGCCAGCCGAACCGCACGGGTCTGAGTCTGCGCATCGACTGGTTGGACATCTTCTCCTTTGCCGACCAGATGCCGCCGTGCATGTACGCCGGTGCCGAGATGGTCGATGGCCAGCTGCAGGGCTGGAGTCGTTACGACGGCGGCGAGCGCAACCGCCGCTCACTGATGGCGATCAAGCAGGACGTCAAACTGCTTAACGACAATATCGTCAAATACACGGTGGAAGAGACCCTCAAGCGCATCATGGTGCGGCGCGAACTGCATGCCGATGCGATCGATTATTTCCTGCCGCATTACAGCTCGGAGTTTTTCCGCGAGCGTCTGGCCGTGGGCCTGGCCAATGTGGGCTTGCCGATTCCGCAGGAACGCTGGTTTACCAACCTGACCCGCAAGGGCAATACCGGCGCGGCGTCGATCTTTATCATGCTCGAAGAACTGTTCAATTCAGGTCGCCTGCGCAGCGGCCAGCGTTTGCTCTGCTACGTGCCGGAAAGCGGGCGTTTCTCCAGCGCCTTTATGCAGCTGACAGTGGTGGGCCAGGATGGTGATAACGCATGAAACTCGATGAAGTTCCCCAGGATCACAGTTCCACCTACGGTGGCCACAGCAAGCTGGTCTATGCGGTGGATGCCAGCGGCCATTATCAGGGCGCGCAGAGCGATGGCTGGGAGCCGGAGGCCTTCGCCACCCAGCTGGCCGTGGCCGAACTGCAGGAGCTGGCCGCCGAGGCCGAGGCTGGCTGGCAGCGCGGCGAGCTGTCGCCGCTCAAGTGCCTGATGTACCGCTATCGCCTGGACGAGCCGGCGCTCGCGCAGATCACCGGGCTGTGGCAATGGCGCATTCGCCGGCACTTTCGCCCGACTATTTATAACAAGCTGTCGGCGGCCATTCTGGCCCGTTACGCCGAGGCCTTCGGCCTGCCTGTCGCACAATTGATCGCCTACCAGAAGGATGCGGCATGAGCAGTTTCCAGCAGCCCTTTCAGCACCAGCAGAGCGCCCACTGCGAAAGCGGGGTGATGGCCAGCCTGCTGACCCACGCCGGCCTGCCCATGAGCGAGCCCATGGCCTTTGGCCTGGCCTCGGGCCTGGCCTTTGCCTACCTGCCGATCGTCAAGCTCAGTGGCATGCCGCTGATTGCCTACCGCATGCCGCCCAAGCACCTGATCAAGACCCTGAGCAAACGCCTCGGCGCGCGTCTGCATACGCGTACCTTCGGTAATCCCGAGCAGGGCCGCCGCGAATTGGATGCGGCGCTGGACAGCGGCCGCCTGGCCGGGCTGCAGAGCTCGGTGTTCTGGCTGCCCTATTTCCCGCCGGAGATGCGCTTTCACTTCAACGCGCACAACCTCTTGGCCTACGGCCGAGAAGGCAATGACTACCTGATCAGCGACCCGGTGTTCGAAGAGCCGGTGCGCTGCGCCGCCGAGGACCTGCAGAAGGCCCGCTTCGCCAAGGGCGCGCTGGCCGCCAAGGGCCTGATGTACTGGCTCGACGAGGTGCCGCTGGAGCAGGACTGGAACAGGCTGATCCGCCAGAGCGTGCTATCCACCACGCGCATCCTCGACGGCATGCCGCTGCCCTGGATCGGCATTCGCGGCATCCAGCATCTGGCGGGGCGGATCGAAAAGCTCGACCCGGCCCAGGCCAAGTACAACCGTCTGTACCTGACCCATATCGTGCGCATGCAGGAAGAGATCGGCACCGGCGGTGCGGGTTTTCGCTTTATGTACGCGAGTTTTCTGCAGGAGGCCGGCGAGAAACTGGGCGACCGCAATCTGCAGGAAGCCTCGGCGCAACTCACCGCCATCGGCGACAACTGGCGCCAGTTCGCCTCGGCCTGCGTGCGTGCCAGCCGCAACAAGGGCGAGACGCCGAACTTCGCCCCCATCGCCGAAAGCTTGCGCAGCATTGCCCTGCAGGAACGCGGGTTGATAAAGGAGCTGGCTGCCTGGAGCAAGCGCTAGGGTGGATCCGATCCACCGTCTAACGCCGGTGGTGGATGAAAACGACGTCATCCACCCTACAGATTGATTCGCTGTACCTCGGTGCCGGCACTCAGCTCCGCAAAGCTGTTGGCGTAGGCACCGTTTATCGCCCCTTCCAGCAGCACAGCCTGCACGCAGAAATCTCCACGCTCATCGCAGACCAGCAGCAGCGCCTGCTCGATCAAGCCATCCTGCAAATCCAGATTGGCCAGGGCCTGCAGCTGCGCCCAGACCTGCTCTCCAGCACCGATAAACAGATTCGGCCCGTCGATGCCCAGCTGCTGGGCGATGTGGAAGCCCGCGGCATTGCTCACGCTATTCACAAACTCGAAAGGCTTGGGCTGCTTGTGCTGCACGCATACCGCCTCCAGCAGCGCGCCCATGGTGGCCCGCGCCGGGTGTGCGGAGGCCAGGTACAGGCCGCAGTTGCTGCGTATCTGGGCTTTCAAGGGCGCGGCGGCCAACAGGCATTGCAGGATCAGGCGGTCGATACGTCGCGGCGGGCTGTCCAGCCATTGTCCCAGCGCTGCTTTCAACTCTTTATCGCTACTGGCGGCAAGGCCGTGGATTTCGCTGGCGGCGATTACCGTCATGCGCTGTCTCCCTGGGCGCAGCCCTGCAAGATAAGACTGGCGTTATTACCGCCAAAGCCGAAGAAGTTGGTCAGCAGTAGGCTATCTGCCGCCAGGTGCTGTGGTTCAGCGCTTAATGGCAGCATGGCTTGGTCGGCGTAGCTCACAGCGGGCAATGGGCCGCTTTGCAGGGCCTTGAGCAGCAGCAGGCTTTCACTTAATCCACAGGCCCCCAGGGTATGGCCGAGCCAGGGTTTGAGCAGGCTTAGCGCCGGCATCTGTTCGCCGTAGAGCAGGCGCATGCCGTTGCTTTCGGCTTCATCATTGGCGCTGGTGGCGGTGCCGTGCAGTTTCACCAGGTCGATCTGCTCGGCACCGCAGGCGGCGCTGTGCAGGGCCTGTTGCATCACCCAATGGATATGGCTGCCATCTTCGCGGGTGGTGGTCAGGCTGCTGGTGTCGCAGGCACTAAAGCCGCCGAGCAGGCGCGCCAGTGGTGCTTCACCGGGTTCGCGGCCGAGCAGCACGGCGGCATAGGCTTCGCCCAGCAGCAGGCCATCACGCTCGGGGTGAAACGGGCGGTACTGGCCGCTGGGGCTGGTCAGCATCAGCGCGCCGAAACCCTGCATGGCGATGGCGCTGGGTGTCTCGAAACTCAGCACCAGGGCGCGGGCGTACTGACCGGTGTTGAGCAGTCGGGCAGCGTACAGCAGGCCGTTGGCGGCGCTGGTGCAGGCGGTGTTCAGGGTAAAGGCGGCGGCAAAACCCCAGCGCTGGCGCAGCTGGCTGGCGAGCAGATCCAGCGGCGTCGAATCTTCCGGGTGAAAGCTCTGTTGTCGGCTGGTCAGGGCTTCCAGTTCGCTGATATCCAGGCTGGTGCTGGCGACTATCAGCAGGCAGTCATCCAGGGCCTGGGGCTGGGTACCGAGGGTTTCGCCCAGCAGGCGATGCAGACGCTCATTCAGGCTTTCGCCGGTTCTAGCGGTGTACAGATAGCGCCGCGGTTCCTGCACCTCATGCAGCACAAAGGGCTCGCCCTGTGGCGGCTGGCCGGCCTGCAGGGCGCGGGCGGCGCTGTGCAGGTTATCGCCCAGGGCGCAGTGCAGGGCGGCGCGTTGCAGGTAGATCGGGGTCACTGCTGCTGCCGGATATAGGCGGCAATGCTGGCGATGCTGCCGAGGATACGGCGGCCGTCCTTGGCCCCTTCGATACGCACGCCGTAGTGCTGTTGCAGCGCCAGGGAGACCTGCAGGGCATCCAGGCTGTCCATGGCGATACGGCTTTTCGCGCCGAACAGCGGTTCGTCGTCGCTGATGCTCTGCCAGTCGATATCGTCTTCCTTGTCGCACTCGCGGATCAGCAGTTGTTTGAGTTGTTGTTCTAGTAGTGAGTGGTCCATTGCGTGCGCTGTACTCGTCGGGTGAACAGAAGCAGCCCGGCCACGCCGCACAGCGCTGCAAACAGCAGCAGGCGCGCGCAGTAGGGGGCGATGTCGGCCAGTGAGCCGTGGCCCACCAGCAGGGTGAGAAAGGCGTCCAGCGCCCAGCTCATGGGGGAGATTTCCGCCAGCTGGGCCATGGCCGCCGGCATCACGCTTTTCGGCACCATGATCCCGCCGATGGCGGCGAGGAGGATATTGATGCCGCCGCCGAGCAATAGCGCCTGTTCGCTGCTACGCGCCAATGCGGCGAGCAGCAAGCCCAGGCTGCAGGTGGCCAGGGCGATGCTGATGGCCAATAGCGGGTAGGCCACGGCGCTGCCGGGCAGGCTTAGCGCTGGCAGGCCAAGCAGCGGCAGGCCATAGACGCCGATACCCAGCAGCAGAACGAACTGCAGCAGATTGATCGCCAGATAAGGCAGCAGCTTGCTTAGCACCAGGGTGCCGAGGTTCAGCCCCAGGCAACGCAGGCGCAGCAAGGTGCCGCTCTTCTGCTCGCGCTGAAAGCCACCGGCCATGGGCAGCACCACGAAGAACATGCCGAAGATCAGCCAGGCCGGCACGCTCAACTGGGTAGCGTTGGCGCGGCCGCTAAGGTCGCCGCTGGCCAGTTGCTCCTGCTCATCGATCCGGCTCTGGGTGCGTTGCTGCACCAGTTGCAGGCGCTCGGCGCGGCTCAGTTCGGCATCGACCACGCCGCTGTCTTCCAGGTAGGCCAGCAGCCGGGTCTGCGCCAGGGCGATGCTGACCGCGCTATGCAGGCGTTGGCGCGACAGCTTGTCGAACTGTGCCGGGAAACTCAGGCTCGGCCCCTGGTGCGGGCTATCCAGCAGCTTGTCGGAGAAGTCTGCGGGCAGGCGCACCCGCGCCAGGCGTTCGTCGCTGTCTGCGAGCAGCTGACTGTCTGCCAGTTGTGCCTGCAGGGCGTCACGGAAGAACTGGCTGGCGTCGTCGTGCGGCGCTTCGATAATCAGACGCAGCGCCGGCGGTTTGTCCTGCATATAGCTGGACATGGCCCCGGCCATCAGCAGCAGAAACAGGGTCGGCATGATAAACAGCACGGCCAGGGCATGGGGGTCGCGCAGCAGCAACAGCACTTCCTTGCGCGCCAGGGCCCAGAGCCTCATAGCCGGCCTCCGTTAAGGCGCAGGTAGAGCTGCTCCAGTGAAGGGCGGCCAAAGCGCAGCAGATTGGGCAGGCCATCCTGGCCGGCGACAAATTCCGTGATGGCGAGCAGCTGTTGGCCATTCAGGGCTGCGATGCGCAGACCCTTGGGCAGGGCTTCGGCGGTCAGTTGCAGGTGTGCGAGCAGCTGGTTAAGGCCGGCGGGTGGCGCGTCCGGCCATTCCAGCAGCAGGCCGTGGTCGTCGCCAAGTAGCTGGCGTTTGTCCAGATCCAGGCGCACCTGGCCTTCATGCAGCAACAGAATGCGCTGCGCCACTCGTTCGACTTCTTCAAGGTAATGACTGGTGTAGATCACCGCCTTGCCCTCGGCGGTCAGCTGCTCCACGGCGGCCAGCAAGTGCTGACGACTCGCCGCATCGACGCCCACGGTGGCTTCATCGAACAGATAAAGCTCGGCCGGTTGCAGCAGGCCGATGGCAAAATTCAAGCGCCGCTGTTCGCCGCCGGAGAGTTGTTCGCTGCGCCGCGTCAGCTTGTCTTCCAAGGCGCAGATAGCGATGCACTGCTGCAGGCGCTGACGGCGTTCGGCACCGCGCAGGCGATACAGGTCGGCAAACAGGTCGAGGTTCTCGCCTACCTTGAGCCCGGCATAGAAGGCCAGCTGCTGCGGTACCAGACCGAGCCTGGGTTGGCCGTCCCAGCGCAGCTCGCCCTGTTGCAGCGCCAGCACGCCGCTCAGCAGGGACAGTAGGGTGGTCTTGCCGGCACCATTGCTGCCCAGCAGGCCGAGGCATTCGCCAGCCTGCAGCTGCAGATCGATGTCCTGCAGCGCGGCGCGGCTGGTGCCGGGGTAGCTGTGACCGACGTGGCGCAGTTCAAGCATGGATCAACACCAGCAGCAGCTTGCCGTCGAGCAGCAGGCGTTGCTCACTGTGGATACTGAAGGCATACAGTGCGCCGGCCGGACTTAGCGCCTCCTGCTGGGCGCTGACCTGTAGTACGCCACTGCGTTGCGCCGGTTCATGGTGCAGCTGCAACTGCGAGAGCTTGCCGACCAGGGCCATTTCAATGGCGCTGGCATCGCCGTATAGGGCACCATGCGCGGCGCACAACTGAGCGGCCGCTTCGAACAGCAGGCAGGGCGAGGCGTCACTGCCAAAGGCATCCAGATAGTGCCAGGCACTCAGGCCCTGAATGCTCAGGCTGTCATGCGCCAACAGGTCATCCAGCCAGAGGGCCGGGCCTTGGTGGGGCAGCAGGCTGTGCAGTTGGGAGCGATCCATTGCGGGCGGCCGAGATAAACAGGCCGGCAGTGTAACAGAGGGCTACAGGTCAGGCAGCGCCTGGCCTTGACGGGCTAACAGGCCGTTTTTAACGCAGGATTGCCCACACAGGTAGTTTTTCAACGGCCTGCTAACGGGCGGGGGTGGAGAGGGCTTTATGGCGTGGTTGCAGGGGTTGGCTTTTGTGCTGGGCACGCTGATGCTGCTGGCGCTGTCCTGGCGGGCGTTGCGCCGCCCGCAGTCCCATGGCTTCTACCGCTTCTTCGCCTGGGAGGCGATTCTGGCCTTGCTGGTGCTTAATGGGCCGGTCTGGTTTGTCGACCGTTTTGCCCTGCACCAGCGCCTGTCCTGGCTGCTGTTATTCGCGTCCCTGCTGCTGCTGTTTGCCGGCCTTTATCAGCTACGGCGCATGGGTCGCCCCGATGGGCAGCGTACGGACGCCGAGCTGTTCGCCTTCGAGCGCACCTCGCAACTGGTGACCAGCGGCATCTTCCGCCTGATCCGCCACCCGCTGTATGCCTCGCTGCTGTTGCTGGCCTGGGGCGTGGCCTGCAAGCAACCCAATGGCCTGAGCCTGGTCCTGGCGCTGCTGGCCAGCCTGGCGCTGTGGCTGACCGCCAAGCGCGACGAGGCCGAGTGTTTGCAGCAGTTTGGCGAGGCGTACCGCGACTATATGCAGCGCAGCAGGATGTTTATTCCCTGGGTCTTCTAAGCCCAAACTCTGTTGTAGGGTGCGCCGTGCGCACCGCTCAGCCACGCTGCTGGTGCACACGGTGTTCAGCCTACTGAGGCGGCCTCTAAGCCTCACTCCCAGCTTAGTCGCGCCAGCTTCCACTCATCGCCTTCCAGCCACCATTCCAGCTTCACGCTGTAGTGGCGCGCGCTGTCGGGGATCAGGCCTTCGGCACCGGTCAGGCCAACCTGGGCCTCGCTGTGGCCTTTTTCGCGGTAGGTCGCGTCGAGGTAGCTGTTCTTGCTCAGGGCCAGCACCTTGATGTTCTTGTGGCGCATAAACAGCAGCAACATGGTGCGCTGCGCCCATTCGCGGTCGAACTCGCCCTGGGCCGTGAACTGCGGGTGCAACTGGTCGAGCACGGCGCTGTTTTTCTTCGCTTGCAGGTTGTCCTGCAGCTGTTGCACCGCGGCTTCCAGTGCCGCCTGCGGGTCGTCCTTGCCGCCGCAGCCGGCGAGCAGGGTGCAAAACACCAGGAAAGCCAGGGCAATTATCCTTGTTGGCATGCTGAACTCCTTTTTCATGGTTATGATGCCCGGCAGAGCGTTAAATGGTTGCGACAGGCGGATGACCTGCGCGAAGCAGTGACGCTACGCATCAATTCAGGAGCATGCCATGCAGACCTTGTATCCGGAAATTAAACCCCATGCCCGTCATGAACTGGCGGTGCAGGAACCGCACGTGCTCTATGTCGACGAAAGCGGTTCGCCGGATGGTCTGCCTGTGGTGTTTATCCATGGCGGCCCGGGGGCCGGTTGCGATGCCGCCAGCCGCCGTTATTTCGATCCCAACCTGTACCGTATCGTCACCTTCGACCAGCGTGGCTGTGGCCGTTCCACGCCCCACGCCAGCCTGGAAAACAATACGACTCAAGCGCTGATCGAGGACATGGAGCTTATTCGCGAGCATCTGGGTATCGACAAGTGGGTGCTGTTCGGCGGCTCCTGGGGCTCGACCCTGGCCCTGGCCTACGCCCAGGCCCATCCGCAGCGGGTGCATGGGCTGATCCTGCGCGGCATCTTCCTCTGCCGGCCGCAGGAGTTCGACTGGTTCTACCAGGAAGGGGCCAGCCGCCTGTTCCCCGACTTCTGGGAGGACTACATCGCGCCTATCCCCGTGGATGAGCGCGGTAATCTGATGCAGGCCTTCTACAAGCGCCTGACCGGTCCCGATCAGATCGCCCAGATGCATGCGGCCAAGGCCTGGTCGACCTGGGAAGGCCGCACTGCCACCCTGCGGCCCAACCCGCAGGTGGTCGACCGCTTTAGCGACAGTCACCGGGCGCTGTCGATTGCTCGGATCGAATGCCACTACTTCGTCAACAATGCCTTCCTGGAACAGGATCAACTGCTGCGCGATATGCCGAAGATCGCCCATCTGCCCGGGGTCATAGTGCACGGCCGCTACGACGTGATCTGCCCCCTGGACAACGCCTGGGCGCTGCACCAGGCCTGGCCCAACAGCGAGCTGCAGATCATCCGCGATGCCGGTCATTCGGCGGCTGAAACCGGGATCATCGATGCTCTGGTTCGGGCCGCGGACGAACTGGCCCATCGCCTGCTCAACCTGGCCCCGGACGAAGCATGAAGGCACTGATTCAGCGCGTACGCGGTGCGCGGGTGGAAGTGGCGGGCGAGGTGGTCGGCTCCATCGATCAGGGCCTGCTGGTACTGGTCGGCGTCGAACCCCAGGACACCCCGGCCAGCGTCGAAAAGATCCTGCACAAGCTGCTCAACTACCGGGTGTTCAGCGACGATGCGGGCAAGATGAACCTGTCGCTCAGCGATGTTAGCGGCGGCCTGCTGCTTGTGTCGCAGTTCACCCTGGCCGCCGATACTAGGAGCGGCCTGCGTCCAAGTTTCTCCAGCGCCGCACCGCCGGCCCTCGGGGCCGAGCTGTTCGACCTGCTGGTGACCCAGGCGCGCGTCAGGCATCCGCAGGTCGCCACCGGCCAGTTCGGTGCCGATATGCAGGTGCATCTGGTCAATGACGGGCCGGTGACCTTTCTGCTGGAAAGCTGAGCCGGCGTTGATCTGCCTGTGCGGCGTGAGCTTCAGCTTCTGGCGTCTTGCGCGGGTTGCCTGCCGTGCGCCGCACTAGCGGTTTTGGTTTGGCCAATCAGCTCGCCGGCGTACAGCGCCCAGAGGATGATCAGTGGCTGGCAAGGCAGGCGCAGCCAGTAGTACCAGGTCGCCGCTGGCAGCCCTTCAACCTGCAGTCCATCCAGGGCGTTCTTGATATTGGCCGGGAAAACGCAGACGAAATAAATCGCCAGAGCAATGGCGGCATAGCGTCTGAAACGTGGCAGCAGCAGGCCGATCGCACCTGCCAGTTCGCACAGGCCAGTGAAGAGCACCAGTTGCAAGGGGTAGGGCAGGTAGCCCGGCATCATGGCCAGGTAGCGCTCGGGCGTCAGCAGGTGGTCGGTGCCAGCCATCAGCAGCGCCACGGCCATGGCCAGGCGCATGCGCTGGGGCCAGTCGGCCACGCCAGGGACGCCGCAGCGGTGAGCCAATGCGGCCATTACAGTCAGGCTGAGCAACAGGGCGATAAATAGCATGAGTCCTCCTTATGTGCCGGCTGGTAAGGCTAACCGAGCTCGCGGCATAATGTGGGCGTTGTCAACATAGAAGAGGATGTTGCTAGTGTCAACACGCAAGCAGGAGCAGCCCTATCACCATGGTGAGCTGCGCAGTGCGCTAGTGCTCGCCGCAACCGAGCTGTTGGCTGAAGGCGGGCTGGCATCCATCAGCCTGCGCGAAGTCGCGCGTCGAGCGGGCGTTTCGCATAACGCGCCCTACCGGCATTTTGCCGACCGCGACAGCCTGCTGGCGTCTCTGGCAACCCAGGGGTTTGTGCAGTTGGGGCAGGAGATGGACCGGCAGTCTGGCGGGCTGGCCGAGCTGGGCCAGTGCTATGTGCGCTTCGCCCTGGCGCAGCCGGGGCATTTTGCGCTGATGTTCAGTGTCACCCTGGACAAGCGCCGCTATCCCGAGTTGCAGCAGGCCTCGGCGGCCTTGTATGCGCGCCTGGCCGCAGCGGTGCAGGTGGCCGCGCCACAACACACTCAGCAGATCGCGACCCTGGCGGCATGGAGCCTGGTGCATGGCCTGGCTCACCTGCTGCAGGAGCAGCAACTGAGCGAGACCCTGGGAGCAGGGCAGGGCGCAGATGAATTGACTGAGCAGGTGACGCGGCTGTTCGTCAGCCTGCTCTAGCGTCGCAGCGCTTCGGCGACGAAGTCCAGGCGATCCTGACCGAAGTGCATCTCGCTGCCGACAAAGAAGGTTGGTGCGCCGAACACGCCGCGCTTGATGGCTTCTTCGGTGGTGCTCTTTAGCCGTTCCTTGACGGCTTCATCGTTGATCAGACGCTCGAACTCGACGGGGTCGAAGCCGGCGGCGCTAAGCACCTCGGCAACCACCTCGGGCTTGCCGAGGTTCTTCTGCTGCACCCACAGCGCCTCGAAGATGGTTTTTACATAGTGCTCGAAGCGCTCGCTGCCCTGGTAACCGGCTGCGCCGCGCATCAGCGTCAGGGTGTTGATCGGGAAGTGCGGGTTGAAGGCCAGCGGCACGCCGTAGCGGCTGGCGAAGCGCGCCAGGTCCTGCAGCATATAGCGACCCTTGGCCGGAATGCTCACCGGCGACTGGTTACCGGTGGCCTTGAACACGCCGCCGAGCAGCATCGGCCGCCAGACCATCTGCGCCCCCGCTTCGGCGGCAATACGCGGCAACTGGGTCCAGGCCAGGTAGCTGGTCGGGCTGCCGAAGTCGAAAAAGAATTCAACGGTTTTGCTCATGGCATGCTCCTCTGGGAGGTCTTGTTATTGGGCGAGCGTGCAGTTGCTAGAACGTCTCAGACCATGGCCGTAGATCCAGCTCATGCACCCAGCAATCGCGCGGCTGGCAGTGGATCTGCCAGTAGGTCTCGGCGATATGCTCGGGGTTGAGGATGCCGTCCTGCTCCTTGCGCTGATACAGCTCGGGGAAGGTCTCGCGGATAAACGCGGTGTCGATGGCCCCGTCGATGATCGGGTGGGCGACATGGATGCCCTGGGGGCCGAGTTCGCGGGCCATGCTTTGGGCCAGGGCGCGCAGGGCGAATTTGGCGCTGGCGAAGGCGGAGAAGTTGGCCCGGCCGCGCAGGGATGCGGTGGCACCGGTAAAGATGATCGTGCCCTGGCCGCGGGGGAGCATGACCTTGGCGGCTTCGCGGCCGGTGAGAAAGCCG
The DNA here is from genome assembly GCA_041621875.1 of Pseudomonas sp. Classification (GTDB taxonomy): domain Bacteria; phylum Pseudomonadota; class Gammaproteobacteria; order Pseudomonadales; family Pseudomonadaceae; genus Aquipseudomonas. Next base: position 39,674 of record JBFJZW010000001.1, read on the forward strand.
GCCAGGGCGGCCATTTCCCAGACCTTGCGGTAGACCCGCTCGGTGGTCTCGGTGATGGAAAACTGCACATTGGCACCGATATTGAACACCACCGCATGCAGCGGGCCGACCTCGCGCTCAATCGTGGCAAACAGCTCGATCACCTGTTCCTCCACCCGCGCATCGCAACCAAAGGCCCGTGCGCTGCCGCCTGCGGCCTCGATTTCGGCTACCAGCGGGCCGAGTTTATCGGCATTGCGTCGCGCCACGCAGGCGACATAGCCCTCGCGGGCGAAGCGTTTGGCGATGGCGCCGCCGGTGGCGTCACCGGCACCTACCACCAGGATTGCTTTGCGTTCGGTCATTGCAGTCTCCGTCAGTTCTATTTTGGAACCTGGCTTGATAGTCGGTTCCATTTTGGAACCTGTCAAGCTATGGTGAGCCATCGCGGTTGGAGATTGGCTTATGCGTTGGGAAGAACTGGAGCAGCAACCCTGCTCCCTGGCCCGCACCCTGTCGGTGGTGGGGGACCGCTGGACCCTGCTGGTGCTGCGCGAGAGTTTTCTCGGTATTCGTCGTTTCGACGAGTTCGAAAAGCGCCTGGGCATTACCCGCCATGTGCTGGCCGAACGCCTGAAGAAGCTGGTGGAGGCACAGGTGCTGGACAAGGTGGCCTATCAGCAGCGCCCCGTGCGCGAGGAATACCGTCTGACGACCAAGGGCCGCGATCTGTATCCGGCCATCATGGCTCTGGTGAACTGGGGCGACCGCCATATGAGCGGCCCCGAGGGCGCGCCGATTCGGCATATTCACCGCACCTGCGGGCAGTCGATGCATGGCGTGCTGGTGTGTTCGGACTGTGGTGAGCCACTTGAACCGAGGGATGTGCAGCTGGAGGAAGCTCCGACGCTTAAGGGGCAGCTACTGCCGGCGCACTGGCACGTTCTTGAGGCTGGAGAGAACCTGTAGGCGAACGCCATGGGTGCGAGCGATTTTCCAGATAGCGCTTTTTCGCGGGCATGGCCCGCCACAGCCTTGGCTAAAACAGGCGCGCCAGCAGGGCGGTAACGGCTGTTTCCACCCGCAGAATCCGCGCGCCCAGCTGCACCGGTTGCAGGCCGGCTTCGGCAAGCTTTTCCACCTCGTAGGGAATCCAGCCGCCTTCCGGGCCGATGGCCAGGGTCACTGGCTGTTCGACTGCCCGCGGGCAGGCCGGGAAGTCGCCGGGATGGCCAACCAGGCCCAGGGTACCGGCCGCGATGGCGGGTAGCTGATCTTCAACAAAGGGTTTGAAGCGCTTCTCGATGATCACCTCGGGCAGTACGCTATCGCGGGCCTGCTCCAGGCCGAGGATCAGCTGTTCGCGAACGGCCGCTGGTTCGAGGAAGGGGGTCTGCCAGAAGCTTTTTTCCACCCGGTAGCTGTTCAGCAGAATCAGCCTGGGCACGCCCATGGCGCTGACGGTTTGCAGCACGCGGCGCAGCATCTTCGGCCGGGGCAGGGCCAGCAGCAGGGTCAGCGGCAGTTTTTCCGGCGGTGACTGGTCGAGCCGCACGGAAAGCTCGGCCTGCTCGGCATCCAGACGCAGCAGCTGGCCGCTGCCCATCAGACCATTCAGACGACCGACGCGCAGGCTGTCACCGGCCTCGGCACGATGCACCTCATGCAGGTGCTTGAGGCGGCGGCCGTTCAGCAGCACGCGGTCGGCGGCGATAAAGTCGCCGTCCTCCAGGAGCAGCAGGTTCACGGTTGCGCGGCTGGCGGCTGGTCGTGGGGCTCCGACGCAGGGTCTTCGTCGCCGTGCTCGCCGCCGCGCTTGATCAGGCTGCCGCACAGCAGGCCGGCCTCGAACAGCAGCCACATGGGCACGGCCAGCAGGGTCTGGGAGAACACGTCGGGTGGGGTCAGCACCATGCCCACGGCAAAGCAGCCGACAATCACGTAGGGCCGGCTCTTGCGCAGGCTGGCGACGTCGACAACACCCACCCAGATCAGCAGAAAGGTGGCAATCGGGATTTCGAAGGCCACACCGAAGGCGAAGAACAGGGTGAGGACGAAATCCAGGTACTGGCCGATATCGGTCATCATCGCCACGCCTTCCGGGGTCACGCTGGCGAAGAAGCCGAACATGATCGGGAACACCACGAAGTAGGCGAAGGCCATGCCGCCGTAGAACAGCAGGATGCTGGAGATCAGCAGGGGGATGGCGATGCGCTTCTCGTGCTTGTACAGGCCCGGCGCGATAAAGCCCCAGATCTGATGCAGGATGATCGGGATCGCCAGGAACAGCGCGACCATCAGCGTCAGCTTGAACGGGGTGAGAAACGGCGAGGCCACCCCGGTGGCGATCATGGTCGCGCCTTCGGGCAGATAGGCGCGCAGCGGTGCGGCGACCAGGGCGTAGATGTCCTGGGAGAAATAGAACAGCCCGGCAAACAGCGTGAATACCGCCGCAACAATACGCAACAGGCGCGTGCGTAGTTCGGTCAGGTGCGAGACCAAGGGCATTTCCTGATCGCTGTCCGGTCGTTGGCTCATGGCTGCGGGCTTTTATCCTGGCGGGTGCTGGTATCAGTGGCGGCGGTCGGTTCTGCTGCGGGGGGCGCGGCCGGGCTCGGCTCGGTGAGGTTGCCGAGGGGCGCGTTGAGGGTCTGCTTCATCGCGTTCATTTCGCGCTCGAGGTCGAGAATCTGCTCGTTATGCAGTTGCCGACGGATTTCGTCTGCACCGATCTCGCGCTCGACCTCGGCCTTGATCGCGCTGAAGCTGCGCTTGATCCGGCCGATCCACAGGCCGGCGGTGCGCACCGCGCCCGGCAGGCGATCGGGCCCCAATACGATTAGGGCGACCACGCCGATCAGCAGCAGCTCGGTAAAGCCGATATCGAACATGGCTTAGTCTTTTTTCGCCGGTTCTTCGACCTTGCGCGCCTGGGCGTCGATGGTCTGGCCCTTGGACTCGTCCACCGCCGGCTTGTCGCCGTCTTCGTTGCCCATGGACTTCTTGAAGCCCTTGATCGCATCACCCAGGTCGGAACCCAGGCCCTTGAGGCGCTTGGTGCCGAACAGCATGACCACAATCAACAGGATGATCACCAGTTGCCAGATGCTAATGCCACCGAATCCCATGATGCGTACTCCGTAGGTAGTTGATCAGTTTTGCGGGCGTGCGGCTTTTTCCGCGTGCCCGGACAGGCCGAAGCGTCGATCCAGTTCGTCCAGTACGGCCTGGGGGTGCTGGCCGAGTGCGGCGAGCATGACCAGGCTGTGGAACCAGAGGTCGGCGGTTTCGTAAATCACATCGCTGCAGTCACCGCTGACGGCAGCGTCCTTGGCGGCGAGAATGGTTTCCACCGATTCCTCGCCAACCTTTTCCAGAATCTTGTTCAGACCCTTATGGTACAGGCTGGCGACATAGGAGCTGTCGGCGGCCGCGCCCTTGCGCGACTCCAGCACTTCGGCCAGGCGGCTCAGGGTGTCGGTCATGGCCGTGTCACTCATGTTTGTGTCCCGGGTTGTAGATGGCATGCGGGTCTTTCAGCACCGCATCGACGGTTTTCCACTCGGCGTTTTCATAGACGCGGTAGAAGCAGCTTTCACGCCCGGTGTGGCAGGCGATGCCGCCCAGTTGCTCGACCATCAGGATGACCACGTCGGCGTCGCAGTCCAGGCGCAGCTCGTGGAGTTTCTGTATATGGCCGGACTCTTCGCCCTTGCGCCACAGCTTACCGCGCGAGCGTGACCAGTAGATGGCGCGCTGCTCGGCGGCAGTCAGGGCCAGGGCTTCGCGGTTCATCCAGGCCATCATCAGCACGCGGCCGGTTTTGTAGTCCTGGGCAATTGCCGGTACCAGGCCGTCGGCGTTCCAGTTGATTTCGTCGAGCCAGTCAGTCATCGCTATTTCCGCCCACTCGGGCTGCTGGGTTATGGGGCTAGTGTGCCAGTGCGCAACCGGTGTGGCTATCGGCGCAGCACCAGGTAGACGCCGCCGGCGAGCATCGCCCAGCTCGGCCAGAGCAGCAGGCTGAGGGCCAGGCCCTGGCTCACCGCGCCGCCGATCAGCACGGCACCGAGCAGGCGTGCTGGCCATTGGCGGCTGCGGCCGGGTTCGGTCGCGCGTGCGGCCGGTTGCTGGTTGAGCCGCTCCAGGGTGTCGCGGGCGATCTGCGACAGGTGCGGCACCTGCTCGGCCTGCTGCTGCAGGTTGCGCAGCAGGTGCAGCGGGCTGATGCGCTCGCGCATCCAGCGTTCGAGGAAGGGCTGGGCGGTACTCCACAGATCCAGGTCCGGGTACAGCTGGCGACCCAGGCCCTCGATATTGAGCAGGGTCTTCTGCAGCAGTACCAGCTGCGGCTGCACTTCCATATTGAAGCGCCGGGCGGTCTGGAACAGGCGCAGCAGCAGCTGGCCGAAGGAGATGTCTTTTAGCGGCTTCTCGAAGATCGGCTCGCACACGGTGCGGATCGCCGCCTCGAAGTCATTCACCTTGGTCTCGGCGGGCACCCAGCCGGAGTCGATATGCAACTGCGCCACGCGGCGGTAATCGCGTTTGAAGAAGGCGATCAGGTTGCGCGCCAGATAGTCCTGGTCCTCGTCGGTGAGGCTGCCGATGATGCCGCAGTCGATGGCGATGTACTGCGGGTTCCATGGCGTGCGGGTGCTGACAAAGATATTGCCGGGGTGCATGTCGGCATGGAAGAAGCTGTCGCGGAACACCTGGGTGAAGAAGATTTCCACGCCGCGCTCGGCCAACAGCTTCATATCGGTGCGCTGGTCGGCCAGGGTTTCCAGGTCGGTAACCTGGATGCCGTAGATGCGCTCCATCACCAGCACCTTCGGTCGGCACAGGTCCCAGTACACCTGGGGTACGTAGAGCAGCGGCGAACCCTCGAAGTTGCGTCGCAGCTGGCTGGCGTTGGCCGCTTCGCGCAGCAGGTCGAGCTCGTCGTAGATGGTCTTCTCGTAGTCGCTGACAATCTCCATTGGACGCAGGCGGCGGGCGTCGGCCGAGGCCTTCTCGGCCAGCCTGGCGAGCAGGAACAGCCAGGCAATGTCCTGCCCGATCACCGGCTTGAGGCCAGGGCGGATCACCTTGACCACCACTTCTTCGCCGCTTTTCAGCTGCGCCCCGTGCACCTGGGCGACCGAGGCGGAAGCCAGCGGCTGGGCGTCGAAGCGGGCAAATACTTCGCCGACCTTGGCCCCCAGTTGCGCCTCGATCAGCGCCAGCGAGTGAGCCGGGTCGAAGGGCGGTACCTGATCCTGCAGCTTGGCCAGCTCGTCGGCGATATCCGCCGGCAGCAGGTCGCGGCGGGTCGACAGCAGCTGGCCGAATTTGATAAAGATCGGCCCCAGCTCTTCCAGGGCCAGGCGCAGGCGCGCGCCGCGGCTCAGATGCAGGTTGCGCCGCGGCAGCCAGCGCCAGGGCAGCAGGGCGCTGAGCATGCGCAGCCAGAGGGGCACCGGCAGGGCCAGCAGCAGGTCGTCGAGTTGGTAGCGGATGATGACCCGCTGGATACGGAACAGGCGGCGAACGGCAAGCAGCGTCATGACTGGGGCTTATGCGGTTGGGCGAGGCGCTCGATGCGCGCGTCGAGACGGTCGAGGGCCAGCTTGAGGTTATCCAGCTCGGCGAAGCGCGCATCGGCTTCGCGCTGGCCCACCAGGCTGCGGGATTCTTCGCTGAGGTAGTCGGCCAGGTTCAGACGCAGGCTGTCGAGGGCCTGACTGCCCCAGTTCACCCGGCTGCGCAGATGGCCGCCGAGCAGCTGGCTGCCCACCGGACCGAGCCAGCGCGCCAGCTCGTATTCCCAGTCCAGCTCCAGGTCCTGGAGGATGCCGGACAGCTCCAGCAGGGCGGCGCTGTCGCCCTCCAGGCTGACTTCCGGGCTGTGCAGGATGCGCGTCTTGTCCTTGCTGGTGGCCAGGCGCAGCAGGCTGGCGGCGGGGGCGCGCAGGCGGCAGTCGGCCGGGTCTTCCCACTGCGCGGCCAGTTGCAAGCCAGTGGCGCTGGGCAGGATAAACAGCTGCAGGTTCGGCGCGGCACACTCCACGGCGATCACCCGGCCGCTCAGGCGGGCCAGGCGTGGCAGCGCGGTGCTGTCCATGGCCAGTACCCGATTGAGGCCGCGTTCGACCCCGGCATACAGCCCAGTGAGTAACATCAGGGTTTGATGCCGCGGTGCAGGGCGACGATGCCGCCGGTCATATTGTGGTAGGTCACGCGCTCGAAGCCAGCCTCGACCATCATCGCCTTGAGGGTGTCCTGATCGGGGTGCATACGGATCGATTCGGCCAGGTAGCGATAGCTCTCGGCGTCGTTGCTGATCAGCTTGCCGGCCAGCGGCATGAACTTGAAGGAATAGGCGTCGTAGAACTTCGACAGCAGCTCGCTGGACGGCTTGGAGAACTCCAGCACCAGCAGGCGGCCGCCGGGTTTGAGCACGCGCAGCATGGAACGCAGGGCGTCTTCCTTGTGCGTCACGTTGCGCAGGCCGAAGGCGATGGTCACCACGTCGAAGTGGTTATCCGGGAAGGGCAGCTTCTCGGCGTCGGCCTGGACGAAGCTGACGTTGCCGGCCACGCCCTTGTCGAGCAGACGGTCACGGCCGACGCGCAGCATCGATTCGTTGATATCGGCCAGCACCACTTCGCCGGTCGGGCCGACCAGGGCGGAGAACTTGCGGGTCAGGTCGCCCGTACCGCCGGCGATATCCAGCACCCGATTGCCCGGACGCACGCCCGACAGTTCGATGGTGAAGCGCTTCCACAGGCGATGCAGGCCGCCGGACAGCACGTCGTTCATCAGGTCGTACTTGGCCGCTACCGAGTGAAAGACTTCGGCGACTTTTTCCGCCTTCTGGCTTTCCGGCACGTTCTGGAAGCCGAAGTGGGTGGTGGGTTCGCTGTCGTTGCTCTTGCGCGGGTCGTTCATCTTGCCCTTTCCCTTAACAGAGAGGCGGAATCAAAGTGGCGGCCATTCTAAACCTAAAAGGTCGCCATGGGCTTCACGCCACACGCTTCGAGTAAACCTTTGCGAGGACTCGGACGGCGGCAGGACGATGCGCCTGCAGCTTGCCACGCGCAGCCTTGCTATAGTCGCAGCGACCTAAGGTCGCAGTTAACTGGCGAGGAGAAAGGCCATGGCCAAAATCAATATCGAGCGCGCCCATTGCCTGGGGCGCGAAGTCGCCCGGGAGAAGGCCGAGGAGCTGGCCGAGCGCCTGGCCCGTGAATACGACGTGCGCTATCGCTGGAATGGCGACAGCCTGGAGTTCAAACGCAGCGGTGCCGATGGGCGCATCGACGTGGCCGAGGACAGCGTGCGCGTGCAGCTCAACCTGGGGCTGTTGCTGTCGGCCATGAGCGGCAGTATCAAACGCGAGATCGAAGAGGTGCTGGACAAGAATCTGCAGGCTTGAGGCTTATGTCTCGGTGCTGAGTTGCACACAGCCTTGTAGGGTGGGTTAGTGGCGCTGAGCGGAACCTGCCAGTCGGCAGCATAGTGCGCGCGCCACTTAACCCACCAGGCGCTAGTCGGTCTGCCACAGCTGGTGGGTTACGGCGCAACTGATCTTGGCGCGAGCAGATAATCCGTGGTTTGCGCCTAACCCACCCTGCTTTCCGCGACGTTAAACATGGCTCCTGGCGGTTTTTGATGGCTTGCGATCCATGGCAGCCACCCTTCGGGCCGTTGCTGCGTAACGTTAAAAACTGCTCCAGGCAGTTTTTGATGGCTTGCCATCCCTGGCAGCCACCCTTTGGGCCGTTGCTGCGCAACGTTAAAAACTGCTCCAGGCAGTTTTTTCTTACGCTTAGTATGCGGTTTCTAATTTTCATCGATACCGTGCAGCTAAGCCTGCATCCCGTGGGCGTTTCCTCGAAACACTTAGAGTGAGGTGCACCATGTCGAAAGTTGCCGTTAAAAAGAAAGCCGAAGTCGAAGAAGCCGTTACCGTGCTGAGCGACGTTAAAGTTTATGCCCGCAAGATCTGGCTGGCTGGCCTGGGTGCCTACGCCAAAGCCGGCCAAGAGGGTGCCGAGTATTTCAAGGAGCTCGTCAAGAGCGGAGAAGGCGTTGAAAAACAAGGCAAAAAGCTGGTCAACGAACAGGTTGAAGCAGCCAACAGCCAGATCGACAGCGTCAAGAGCACTGTCACCAGCAACGTCAGCAGCGTGAAAGGCAAAGTTGAAGTGCAGCTCGACAAGATCGAGAAGGCTTTCGACAACCGTGTAGCCAGCGCCCTGAACCGCATTGGTATCCCGTCCAAGCAGGATGTTGAAGCACTCTCTGCTAAGCTGGATGAGCTGAGCGCGTTGCTCGAGCACGTCGCGCGTACCAAATAAGGAGAGCAGGATGGCTGTCAAAAAGAAAACCGAAAAGCAAACCACTTCCTGGATCGGTGAAGTAGAAAAATACTCGCGTCAGATCTGGTTGGCTGGTTTGGGTGCCTACTCCAAGGTCAGCAAGGACGGCAACAAGCTGTTCGACACGCTGGTCAAGGACGGCGAAAAAGCCGAGAAGCTGGCCAAGACCGAAGTCGACAAGCAAGTGGGTGCCGTGAAGTCCACCGTGGGTTCGAAAGTCGACACCGCCAAGTCGCGCGTCGACGAGGTCAAGGACAAGGCGCTGGGCAAGTGGGGCGAGCTGGAAGAGGCCTTCGACAAGCGATTGAACAACGCCATTTCGCGCCTCGGCGTACCGAGCCGCAATGAAGTGAAGGCGCTCAACGCCAAGGTCGAAAGCCTGACCAAGCAGATCGAGCAACTGACCGGTGTATCGGTCAAGTCGGTCAAGCCAGCGGCCAAGAAGGTTGCGGCCAAGCCAGCTGCCAAGCCTGTGGCAAAAGCAGCGGCTAAGCCGGCTGCCAAGCCTGCGGTCAAAGCAGCAGCCAAGCCGGCCGCCAAGCCTGCGGTCAAAGCAGCAGCTAAGCCTGCCGCCAAGCCTGCGGTCAAGGCAGCAGCCAAGCCGGCCGCTAAGCCTGCCGCCAAGCCAGCAGTCAAGGCCGCCGCCAAGCCTGTAGCTGCCAAGCCTGCTGCTGTGGCTCCGGCCGTTGCCGCGGCTCCTGCTCCGGCTGCCGCACCTGTAGCCCCTGCACCAGTAACACCTGCCAGCCAGTCGTAAGACCCGCAGCAGTAATCGCAAACGCCCGGCCTAGTGCCGGGCGGTTGCGTTTGTGGCGCAGCGGCCCCGTTTTAGTCGAGCAGGTAACGCTGGGCCAGTTGCTCGGCGGCGAAGCGCGAGTCGCTGGCCAGGTGCGGTGCGGCCAGCATCATCACCTGATAGACCACCAGACGGCTTTCGCCTTCACGGCCGAGGATGCGCTGGTAGTCGAGGGAGAACAGCAGGGTCAGGGTGATCTGCTCCACCAGTTGGCCGAGGGCCTGGGTGTCGCTGAGCAGTTGGCCAGCGGCCTGCAGGCGCGCGAGCAGTTCGGCCAGGGCGCGCTTCAGGTTGTTGAGCCAGTGGCGCATGCCGCGCTCCAGCTTGGGCAGGCGGCTGGTCAGGTTGGACAGGTCCTGGAACAGAAAGCGGTAGTGGGCCAGGCGCTCGACGATCAGGTGCAGAAACAGCCAGTAATCTTCCACATCCAGCTGCACGTCTTCGGGCGGTGAGAGCAGTGGCGCGAGTTCGGCCTGGAAGCGCTCGAACAGGCCGAGGATCAGCGGTTCCTTGCCGTGGAAGTGGTAGTACAGGTTGCCCGGGCTGATGCCCAGTTCGTTGGCGATCTCCAGGGTGGAGACGTTGGGCTCGCCCTTCTGATTGAATAGCAGCAGGGCACATTCGAGGATACGGTCGCGGGTCTTCATCGGGTCTTCTTATTCTGGCCGCGGTGGATAGCTGTGGCCGCCAACTGGCGGCCGTCGTGGTTAGCGCACATGCACATAGGTACCGGGTGCATCCTCCATGGCCGGGTAGTGCGGGTTGCCCAGGGCCATAAGGGTCTCGCGGGTTTCCCCGGAGTGGGCTTGAATCCAACTCAGCCATTCGGGCCACCAGCTGCCCTGCACATGTTTGGCATCGTGATACCAGGCGCGTGGGTCGCCGGTCAGTTTGCCGTTCTCGAAGAAGTTGGCCTTGGGGTTGCCCGGCGGGTTGAGGATGCTCTGGATATGCCCGCTGTTGGACAGGATAAAGCGCCGATCGCCGCCGAGCAGCAGGGTCGAACGGTAGACCGCGTCCCAGGGGGTGATGTGGTCGTTGATCCCGGCCACGCTGAAGCTGTCCACCGTGACCTTCTGCAGGTCGACCGGAGTGCCGCAGATTTCCAGGCCCTGGGCGCGGATGAGCGGGTTGTGCTTGAAGAAGTCGATCAGGTCGCCATGCAGGGCCGCCGGCAGGCGGGTGTTGTCATTGTTCCAGTAGAGGATGTCGAAGGCCGGTGGCTGCTTGCCGAGCAGGTAGTTGTTGATCCAGTAGTTCCAGATCAGGTCGTTGGGGCGCATCCAGGCGAACACCTTGGCCATGTCGCGGCCGTCCAGCACGCCCTGCTGGTAGGAGCGGCGCTTGGCTGCCTCCAGGGTCTGCTCGTCGGCAAACAGCATGGCCGGGCTGTCGATCTGGCTGTCCAGCAGGCTGACCAGGTAGGTGGCGCTGGCGACCTTGCGCAGCTGGCGCTTGGCCTGCAGGTGGCCCTGCAGGGCGGCGATGGTCAGGCCGCCGGCGCAGGCCCCGAGCAGGTTGACGTTCTTGCTGCCGGTGATCGCCCGGCAGACATCGATGGCCTCCTCGACCGCCTGCACATAGCTCGACAGGCCCCATTCACGATGGCGTGGGTCGGGGTTGCGCCAGCTGATGACGAAGGTCTGCAGGCCGTTCTTCAGGGCGTACTGGACGAAGCTCTTGTTGCTGGCAAGGTCGAAGATATAGAACTTGTTGATCTGCGGCGGCACGATCAGCAGGGGTTTGGCGTACTGCTTCTCGCTCATCGGCTTGTACTGGATCAGTTCCAGCAGCTCGTTGCGAAACACCACGGCACCGCTGGTGGTGGCCAGGTTGCGGCCGACTTCGAAGGCCTGCTTGCTGACCTGGCTGGGCATGCCGTCGTTGTTCACCAGGTCGTCGAACAGGTGACCGAGGCCCTTGACCAGGCTGCTGCCGCCGGTGTCGAAGAATTCCTTGAGCGCCTGCGGGTTGAGCGGGCTGTTGGAGGGGGATAGGGCATCGCCGAGCAGGGTGGCGATAAAGCGCGCGCGGGAACGGTCGTCGGCGCTCATGCTGCTCTCGTCTATCCAGTGGTTGAGCTGTTTCTGGCAGGCCAGATAGGCCTGCAGGCTGCGCCTGTAGAGGGGGTTGTGGTGCCAGGTCGGGTCGGCAAAACGGGCGTCCTGGGGGTTGACCTGGTAGGGGATGTCGCCGAGCAGGACCCGGCCCAGTTGACCGCCCAGGGCCAGGACGTGGCGGGCGCTGTGTACGGGTTGCTTGAGACCCTGCAGGGCCAGGCTGCGCAGGGTGGACAGAACATCGCGGCCACGCAGTCCAGCGACGGCGTTTTGCGCATTCATCGGGCGGTAGGAGGCAGGCAGGGTCTTTCTGGTCGGCTGGTCTCGCATTGGGCAACACTCCGTCGTCAAACCGTGAGACTTCAAGGTTTACAGGTAAGCAGCAAGGCTTATACCAATGGGCGCGAAGGGGCATCCCAGACTACGTCGCACCAAGTTTCAGGTAATACCGCGTGCTCGAAAACGGGTCAAGGGTTGCCTGCGCGCACCACCGCTGTGCCGGACCTCTATCCGGCGTCTTGTCCGGGGGGCGACGGTCAATGGCTGCGGGCGGGGGCGGGGTGCGGGTGCATGATCGCGCGTTGCCGTTCTTCCTCGAGAAATTTCATGATGATCGGTGCGACAGCTTCGGCGCGGGTCACCAGGAACAGGTGGCCATCGTCGATCACGTGCAGTTCGGAGTTGGGGATGCGCCAGGCCAGCAGGCGCATATTCACCAGCGGGATCAGCGGGTCGTCGTCGCCGGCCATCACCAGGGTCGGCTGGCGGATCTTGTGCAGCCAGTGGATGCTGGTCCAGCCGAGGCCTGCAAACAGCTGCCAGTAGTAGCCCATCTTGCCGCCCGAACGGACTTTACTGGCATGCGCCAGGGCCAGTTTGGGGTCGCGGCGGAACGCGCCGCCGTAGATCTCCGGGGCGATCTGCACGCCGTAGGACGGCTGCACATAACGCCGCGGGCTGGCCATGCACCAGAGCACCTTGGGTTTGCCGGGAATCATCACCGCGCCCGCCGAGGTGGCGGCGAGGATCAGCTTCTTGCAGCGCTCCGGGTAGTCGTGGGCGAACTGCTGCGCCAGGGCCCCGCCCCAGGACACGCCGATGGCATTGACCTGGCCGTAGTCGAGGTAGTCGAGCATGCGCGCCGCCAGCTTGGCCAGGCCAGGAAAGCGGTAAGGCGTGCTGGGCGTGGAGGAGCCGCCGACACCGGGTACGTCGAAGGCAATCACCTCCAGACCGGGGTCGAGGGCGCGGACGAAGGGCATGACCAGTTCCAGGTTGGCACCGATGCCGTTGAAGATCAGCAGGGGTGTCATCTGGCCGTTGCCCGGGCGAACGGCGGTACGAATGGTCTGGCCGTCCAGTTCGATGGTACGGAATACAAAGGGTAACGACATACGCAAAAGCCCTATCAATAAAAACACTGGGTCAGACCGTCCAGGTCATTCCCAGAACCGCCAGGGCAGAGCCTGGTTCGCCACGCGCGGGCCGATGGGCCCAGGCTGGCGAGCGGCACCTCCAGTGCCGCGGGCAGCGTTGCGCAGTGCGCAGTCGATTAGCGTTCGTGCACGTAGGTGCCGGGGGCGGCTTCGCCCGCGGCATATTTCTTGTTGCCCAGTTGCCCGGGGGCCTTTTTCTGCTCGCCGGAGCGCTCGGCCAGCCAGGACTGCCAGTGCAGCCACCAGGAGTCGGCATGCTTGGTCGAGCCGGCCTGCCAGGCCTTGGGGTTGAGCGGCATTTCGCTATTGGTCATATAACGCGCCTTGGGGTTGCCAGGCGGGTTGAGGATGCTCTGGATATGCCCGCTGTTGGACAGCACGAATTCGACCTTGCCGCCGAACAGGTTGGCCGACTTGTAGCAGGACTCCCAGGGGGTGATGTGGTCGGTGGTGCCGGCGACGCAGAACAGGTCGCAGGTGACCTGCTTGAGGTCGATCGGCGTGCCGCAGACTTCCAGGGCCCCGGGGCGGATCAGCGGGTTGGACTTGAACATCTCGATAAACTCGCCATGCAGGGCAGCCGGCAGGCGGGTGGTGTCGTTGTTCCAGTAGAGGATGTCGAATACCGGCGGTTCGTTACCCAGCAGGTAATTGTTGACCCAGTAATTCCAGATCAGGTCGTTGGGGCGCATCCAGGCGAACACCTTGGCCATGTCGCTGCCTTCCAGCACGCCGGCCTGATAGGAGCGGCGCTTGGCGGCTTCCAGGCTCTTCTCGTCGGCGAACAGCGCCACATCGGTTTCCAGGCGGTTGTCCAGCACGCTGACCAGCAGGGTCAGGGCGTGCACTTTGTGCTCGCCGAGGGCGGCGTAGTGGCCCAGCAGGGAGGTGGTGGTAAGGCCGCCGGAGCAGGCCCCGAGCATGTTGATGTCCTTGCTGCCGGTAACGGCGGTGACCACGTCGATGGCTTCCTTCAGCGCTTCGATATAGCTCGACAGGCCCCACTCGCGGTGGGCCTTGGTCGGGTTGCGCCAGCTCACCACGAAGGTCTGGATGCCGTTGCGCAACAGGAAGCGTGCCACGCTCTTTTCCTGCGACAGGTCGAAGATATAGAACTTGTTGATCTGCGGCGGCACCACCAGCAGCGGACGCTGGTGGACCTGCTCGGTGATCGGTTTGTACTGGATCAGCTCCAGCACCTCGTTACGGAAGATCACCGCGCCGTCGGTGGTGGCCAGGTTCTTGCCGACCTCGAAGGCGTTCATGTTGACCTGGCTGGGCATGCCGCCGTTGTTGACGATGTCCTTGGCCAGGTGCGACAAGCCGTCGAGCAGGCTCTTGCCGCCGGTTTCGAAGAAGCGCTTGACTGCCGCCGGGTTGGCCACAGTGTTGGTCGGGGCCATGGCTTCGGTCATCAGGTTGATCACGAAGTGGCCGCGGCTGGCATCCTGCTCGGACAGGTTGCTGTGCTCGACCCAGTCATGCAGCTCCTTGCGCCAGGCCAGGTAGGTCTGCAGGTAGCGCTTGTACAGCGGGTTCTGGCTCCAAGCTGGATCGGCAAAGCGGCGGTCGCCGTCTTCGGGCTTGAGTTCGGATTGGCCAAACATCACGTTCTTCAGTTCCATGCCGAAATGGGCGGCATGCTTGGCGCTGTGGAAGGGCTGTTTGATGGCCTGGCGCAATACCAGGCGGGCTGAAGTCAGCAGGTCTTTACCGCTGATGCCGATCACCGGGTTAAGGCCGAGAGTGTTCTCGGAGGCCTGGCGCTTCAGGTCATCATTGTTCTTGTCAGTCATCTACAACGCTCCATTGTCCTGAGACGAAATACCGGCGTACTGCTGTGCACGGTGACACAGGGCTAGAACCTGCTCTAAGTCTGCTGCGCGTCGGTCCTGCTGCGTTAAAAACAGACTCGGAATGCTCATGTACAAAAGTACACTCCGCTTCCTCACTAGTTTTTGCCTTGCATGACTCTAGCTCGCGAGACTTTAAACCGGTTCCATGAACCAGGTATTGCCCGGGTTGCCGAGGGCGGATCAGCTCCGCAGTCTTCTCTGCACCCGAGATGCCCGGGCGCAAGGAAACTTCCAGCTACTTGGTTACCCGAGTTTGTGAAATTGTGCAAGCTGGTCGCGATATGGACCGAATGCGTGGGGAGTATGCCGAGAAGGATTAGAAAATGCGCTCTAACCGGCTAGGCACGAGGGTTTAGGCGGGCTGTCGGGGTGCGACGGATTGTCGCCCGGCAGGCTTGGGAGGGTAAAAACTGAAGCGCCCGGGCCATTGCTGGCGGCCCGTCGCGCCTGCGCTTCAGAGCATCAGCTTGACCACGCTTTCGTTGGGGTCGCGGGACTTGCCGGCGGCGGCAAGCGCGGCCAGGTAGTCGGCCCACAGGCGTTCCTGCCCGGTGGCCAGTTGCTCGAGGTAATCCCAGGTAAACAGGCCGCTGTCGTGGCCGTCATCGAAGGTCAGTTTCAGTGCGTAGTTGCCGGCGGGTTCGATCTTGCTCAGGCCGACATGCAGTTTGCCCGTCTGCAGGATGGGCTTGCCGTGGCCCTGCACCTCGGCCGAGGGCGAGTGCACCCGGAGAAACTCCGCCGGCAGGCTGTAACGCTCGTCGGGGCCGTAGTGCAGCTCCAGGGTTTTCGAGGCTTTGTGCAGTTTGATGGCGGTAGGGATACGCATGTTCGCGTCCTGGAGTTGTTATGTAGCCCGGATGCAATCCGGGGCTCCGTGGTGGAGGCTTCGGAGTGCATCCGGGCTACGTGTGTGCGTTACAGAATATAGCGCGAGAGGTCTTCGTCCTGCGCCAGTTCGCCGAGGTGGCTGTTGACGTAGGCCGCGTCGATCACGATCGGCGCACCATTCTGCTGGCCGGCCAGGTCGCCGGCGCTGAAGGAGACTTCTTCGAGCAGGCGTTCGAGCAGGGTGTGCAGGCGGCGCGCGCCGATATTTTCGGTCTTCTCGTTGACCTGCCAGGCAATCTCGGCGATGCGCTTGATGCCGTCGGGTACGAACTGGATCGTCAGGCCTTCGGTATTCAGCAGTGCGGCGTACTGCTCGGTGAGCGAGGCGTGCGGTTCGCTGAGGATGCGTTCGAAATCCTCGGGGGACAACGCCTTGAGCTCCACGCGAATCGGCAGGCGGCCCTGCAGTTCGGGTACCAGGTCGCTGGGCTTGCTCAGGTGGAACGCGCCGGAGGCGATAAACAGGATATGGTCGGTCTTGACCATGCCCAGCTTGGTGTTCACCGTGCAGCCCTCGATCAGCGGCAGCAGGTCGCGCTGTACACCCTCGCGAGACACATCGGCCCCGCCGGTGTTGCCGCGCTTGGCCACCTTGTCGATCTCGTCGATAAACACGATGCCGTTCTGTTCCACCGCTTCCAGGGCGCGGGCCTTGAGTTCTTCCTCGTTGACCAGGCGCGCGGCTTCCTCGTCGCCCACCAGTTTCAGGGCTTCCTTGACCTTGAGCTTGCGGCTCTTCTTCTTGCCCTTGCCCATGTTGGAAAACAGGCTCTGCAGCTGGTTGGTCATCTCTTCCATGCCCGGTGGGGTCATGATTTCGATGCCTGCCGGACTGTCGGCCACTTCGATCTCGATTTCCTTGTCGTCCAGCTGGCCTTCGCGCAGGCGTTTGCGGAACAGCTGGCGGGTGTTGGAATCGTTGCTCGGGGTCGGGTCTTCGTTGAAGCCGGCACGCGGCGGCGGCAACAGGGCATCGAGGATGCGCTCTTCGGCGGCGTCTTCGGCGCGGTGGCGAACCTTGATCATCTCCTGCTCGCGCAGCAGCTTGATCGCCGCATCGGCGAGGTCACGGATGATCGACTCGACATCGCGGCCGACATAGCCGACCTCGGTGAACTTGGTCGCTTCCACCTTGATAAAGGGCGCGTTGGCCAATTTGGCCAGGCGTCGGGCGATTTCGGTCTTGCCGACCCCGGTCGGGCCGATCATCAGGATGTTCTTCGGTGTCACTTCGGCGCGCAGCTCAGCCGGCAGCTGCATACGCCGCCAGCGGTTGCGCAGGGCAATGGCCACGGCGCGCTTGGCGTCGTCCTGACCGATGATATGGCGGCTGAGTTCGTGGACGATCTCGCGGGGCGTCATGGGCATGCGGGGGTACTCCGGCAGAAGCCGCGCTTATTCGGCGCAGTCTTCCTCTTCGATGGTTAGGTTCTGATTGGTGAAAACACAGATGGAACCGGCAATGTTCAGCGCGGTTTCGGTGATTTCACGGGCGCTCAAGTCGGTTTTCTGCAACAGGGCCATGGCCGCGGCCTGTGCAAAGCCGCCGCCGGAGCCCATGGCGATCAGGCCCTGCTCGGGCTCAACCACGTCGCCGTTGCCGGTGATGATCAGCGAGGCGTCCTTGTTGGCCACCGCCAGCATGGCTTCCAGGCGGCTCAGCGAACGGTCGGTGCGCCAGTCTTTGGCCAGCTCGACGGCGGCGCGTACCAGGTGGCCCTGGTGTTTCTCCAGCTGGCCTTCGAAGCGTTCGAACAGGGTAAAGGCGTCGGCGGTGGCACCGGCGAAGCCGGCCAGCACCTGGCCGTGGTACAGGCGGCGAACTTTTTTCGCGTTGCCTTTCATCACGGTATTGCCAAGGGACACCTGGCCGTCGCCGCCCATGACGACTTTGCCGTTGCGGCGCACTGAAACGATGGTGGTCAAGGGAAGAGTCTCCACGCAGCGGGGCGAAAGTGCCCAATGCCGAATGAAGTGGGGGCAGCGGTGGTCCGCTTCAAGTCCTGGGCGCGCGCCGTCCGACAAATAGTCGTCAGACGGTGCCCGAGAGCCTGAAATCGCGCGGTTTATTGCGCCTGGCGCTGCTGTAACAACAGATTGCTGAAGCCGCTGGCCGCCAGGGACTTCTGCGCCTGGCCGAGCTGCTCACGGGTGGCGAAGGGGCCGACCAGCACGCGGTGCCAGGTTTCCTCGCGCACCGTGCCGGATTCCACCTGGACGTTCTGTCCGAGCAGGATGATCTGCGCGCGCAGGCCGTCGGCGTCGTCCTTGCGGCGGAACGAGCCGGCCTGGAGGAAGAATTGCGAGCTGACCGGGCCTTTGGCGACCACCGGCGGCGGTGGCGGCACCTGGCCGTTGAGCGCGGCCTCGGCGCGGGCGGCATCGATCTTCGCCGCTTCCTCCGGGGTGACCGGTTTCTGCGCCGGTGGTGCGGGTGGCTCGATGGACTGCGGCGGCAGTATCACTTCCGATTCCGGCAGCAGGGTGTAGAAGTCGTACTTCGGCTTGGCCGGTTCGCGGGTGGCCGGCTTGCTGGCCGCCGCTTTGCTGGCCTGGGTGGCGCGCGCCTGTTCGACCTTGCTGCGCTTGATGTCGTCACGGCCCGGTTCGAGGCTGAACAGAAACACCATAAAACCGCCGATCACCAGGCCGCAGACCAGCCAGAACCAGCCCGGCACCGGCTTCTTCGCCGGGGCCTGATAGCGGCTGGCACCGCGCTTGGGTGCGGCTTTCTTCTTCGCCGCCACCTACATGCGCTCCAGGGTGTCCAGGCCGAGCAGTTCCAGGCCCTGCTTGAGCGTGCGAGCGGTCAGTGCGGCCAGGCGCAGGCGGCTGTTGCGCACCGCAACGTCCTCGGCGGAGAGGATCGGGCAGTTCTCGTAGAAACTGGAGAACAGCCCGGCCAGGTCATACAGATAGGCGCAGAGCAGGTGCGGCTCGCCCTTGTCGGCCACGCTGGCGAGCACCTCGGCGAACTGCGCGAGCTTGCCGGCCAGTTCGATCTCGTGGGCGGCCTGCAGGTCGAGCTGGCCTTCAATCTCTTCGAAGCCCTTGCCCAGCTTGCGGAACACGCTGGCCACGCGGGTGTAGGCGTACAGCAGGTAAGGCGCGGTGTTGCCCTCGAAGCTCAGCATCAGTTCGAAGTTGAAGCGGTAATCGCTGGTGCGGTGCTTGGACAGGTCGGCGTATTTCACCGCGCCGATGCCCACGGCGCGGGCGATCTGGCGCAGTTCGGCCTCGTCCAGTTCGGGGTTCTTGCCCTTGACCAGGGTGTAGGCGCGCTCTTCGGCCTCATCGAGCAGGTCGACCAGCTTCACCGTGCCACCGTCGCGGGTCTTGAACGGGCGGCCGTCGGCACCGTTCATGGTGCCGAAGCCCATATGCTCCAGCTGCATGTCGGTCGGGACGAAGCCGGCCAGGCGCGCGGCGCTGAAGACCATCTGGAAGTGCAGGGCCTGGCGCTGGTCGACGAAGTACAGCGCGCGGTCGGCTTTCAATATGTTGGCGCGGTAGCGTGTGGCCGCCAGGTCGGTGGTGGCGTACAGGTAGCCGCCGCCTGCTTTTTGTACGATCAGCGGCAGCGGATTGCCTTCGGCGTTCTTGAACTCGTCCATAAACACGCACTGGGCACCGTCGCTTTCACTGAGCAGGCCCTTGGCCTTGAGGTCGGCGACCACGTTGGCCAGGTCGTCGTTGTAGGCGCTCTCGCCCTTGACGTCGGCCATGCTGAGCTTCACCCCGAGGCGGTCGTACAGGGCCTGGCAGTGGCTCAGGGAAATATCGTTGAA
>JBFJZW010000002.1:0-47496 GCA_041621875.1 Pseudomonas sp.
GGATCTCGTCGAGCAGCAGGCGCACGCGGTGCTCGGCACGCTGCAGGCGCTTGTTGGTGCGCACGATGCCGACGTAGTCCCACATAAAGCGCCGCAATTCGTCCCAGTTGTGCGCAATGATCACGTCTTCATCCGAGTCGGTCACCTGGCTGGCATCCCAGCAGGGCAGGTTGTCGGGCTGCTTGATCTGCTCCAGTTGCAGCAGGATGTCGGCCGCTGCAGAGCGGGCGTAGACAAAACACTCCAGTAGCGAGTTGCTGGCCATGCGATTGGCCCCGTGCAGGCCGGTAAAGCTGGTTTCGCCTATGGCGTAGAGGCCGGGTATGTCGGTGCGTCCCTGCTGGTCAACCAGTACCCCGCCGCAGGTGTAGTGGGCTGCGGGTACCACCGGAATGGCTTGCCGGGTGATGTCGATGCCGAAGGCCAGGCAGCGCTCATAGACGGTGGGGAAGTGGGTCTTGATGAATTCGGCGGGTTTGTGGCTGATGTCCAGGTAGACGCAGTCCACGCCCAGGCGCTTCATTTCATGGTCGATGGCGCGGGCGACTATGTCGCGTGGGGCCAGTTCGGCGCGCTCGTCGAAGCGCGGCATAAAGCGCTCGCCGTTGGGGAGTTTGAGCAGCGCACCCTCGCCGCGCAGGGCTTCGGTGACCAGGAAGCTCTTGGCCTGGGGGTGGTACAGGCAGGTGGGGTGAAACTGGTTGAACTCCAGGTTGCCGACCCGGCAGCCTGCACGCCAGGCCATGGCGATGCCGTCGCCACAGGCCCCGTCGGGGTTGCTGGTATACAGATAGACCTTGGCCGCGCCACCAGTGGCGAGGATTACGAAGCGCGCGCTGAAGGTGTCGACCTCGCCGCTGGCGCGGTTGAGTACATAGGCCCCCAGGCAGCGCTGGCCCTCCAGGCCGAGTTTGCGCTCAGTGATCAGGTCGACCGCCACCCGCTGCTCCAGCAGTTCGATATTGCTGCGCTGTGTGGCCTGCTCCAGCAGGGTGTTGAAAATCGCCGCACCAGTGGCGTCGGCGGCGTGAATGATGCGCCTGTGACTATGGCCGCCTTCACGGGTCAGGTGGAATTCGAAGCCGCCGTCTTCGCGGGCGGTCTGGTCGTCGCGGGTGAAGGGTACGCCCTGGTCGATCAGCCATTGGATGGCCTCGCGACTATGCTCTACGGTAAAGCGTACGGCATCTTCGCGGCACAGGCCGCCGCCGGCGTTGAGGGTGTCGGCGACATGGGATTCGACCGTGTCGGTGTCGTCCAGCACGGCCGCCACGCCGCCTTGCGCCCAGTAGGTCGAGCCATTGGACAGGTTGCCTTTGCTGAGCACGGCAATGCGCAAGTCGGCAGGCAGGGTCAGGGCCAGGGTAAGGCCGGCTGCACCGCTGCCGATGACCAGAACGTCGTGTTGGTAGTGTTGGCTCATGTCCGGATTCCGCAAGAAGCGCCCCTGAGGTCTGTTGCCGTTCTAGCGTAAGCCCTGGGGCTTAGCACGGTCGTGATGAAACGGCAGCAGGCCCTAGTATATAGAGGGGGGCGGCGGCACAATAGCCGGCTTATGACCAAGCGTGGTACTCGGGAACTTTTTTACTATTTCAGGTTCCATAAACGGTCGTTAGAGCGGAAGTCGCCCTGCATCGAGGCGCTTCCGTAACGGGTTTGCAGTTACATATGTGGCCTGCAGACGATTCAGACTATCCGCGCAGCAAGGGGAGGCCTCTTGCTGCGCTGTTCCGTGCAGGGCTGAAAAAGAGTCCTGCAGGACAGCTGTTTGAAGGAGAGAACTTTTGCGTAAAGCCCAGGTCTATCTTGGCAGATCGATTCGCTGGTTGGCGTTACGCTCCTTCGAACCTAACGAGGAGTATTCATGCTAGCCCAAGAAGAGGATCAGCAGCTTGTCGAGCGCGTACAACGTGGCGACAAGCGAGCATTCGATCTGTTGGTGCTGAAGTATCAGCACAAGATTCTCGGGTTGATCGTGCGTTTCGTGCATGACACCCATGAAGCACAGGATGTGGCGCAGGAGGCCTTCGTCAAGGCCTATCGGGCGCTGGGGAACTTTCGCGGGGACAGTGCTTTTTACACCTGGCTGTACCGCATCGCCATCAACACGGCGAAGAACCATCTGGTGTCGCGCGGTCGGCGGCCCCCGGATAGTGATGTGAGCGCCGAGGATGCCGAGTTCTATGATGGCGATCATGCCCTCAAGGATATCGAGTCTCCGGAGCGTGCCTTGCTGCGCGATGAGATCGAGGCAACCGTGCATCGCAGTATTGAGCAGTTGCCAGAAGATTTACGTACGGCTCTAACCTTGCGTGAGTTTGATGGTCTGAGTTACGAAGACATTGCGAGCGTGATGCAGTGTCCGGTTGGTACTGTGCGATCACGGATATTCCGTGCTCGTGAGGCCATCGACAGATCCCTGCAGCCCTTGCTGCAGGATGCCTGAGACACGGCGTCAGCCGAAGAGAGGAACCGCCATGAGTCGTGAAACCCTACAGGAATCGCTGTCCGCGGTGATGGATAACGAAGCCGACGAACTGGAAGTGCGTCGGGTCCTTGCCGCCAGTGATGATGCCGCATTGCGTGCAACCTGGTCGCGTTACCAGATTGCCCGGGCGGTCATGCACAAGGAGCTGCTTGAGCCGCGCCTTGATATTGCCGCGGCAGTTTCTGCCGCATTGGCCGACGAAGCGTTGCCGGCCACGGCTGCCAAACCGGCTGGCTCGTGGCGCTCCATTGGTCGCCTTGCGGTTGCTGCGTCGGTGACCCTGGCCGTACTGGCTGGCGTGCGTTTGTATAACCAGGATGAACTGACCGGTGCTCAGCTGGCGCAGCAGGCTGCTCAGCCATCGTTGGTGCCACAGGTGAGCGGAGCGGCCATGCTGGCGGGCTTCAATAGTGCGACGGATGAGGCTGCACCGGCTGCCGGTGCGGTCGGCCAGGGGCAGCCTGGCTGGCATGAACAGCGGCTGCCGGCTTATCTGCGTCAGCATGCCCAGCAGGCTGCGATGAAAAGCAGTGAAAGCGCATTGCCCTATGCGCGTGCGGCGAGCCTGGAAAGTCGTTAAGGAGGCGCATGCGCTTTGTTCCCTTTGCCGTCCTGTTGATCGCCGGCTGCCTGGCATTGCCTGCTGTTGCTGCCGATGCCCAGGTTTGGTTGCAGCGTTTGGCCGTGGCTGAGCGCAGCCAGAATTTTCAGGGATCCTTCGTCTACGAGCGCAACGGTAGTTTTTCAACCCATAGCATTTGGCATCGGGTTGAGGAGGGTGGCGTGCTGCGCGAGCGCCTGTTGCAGCTCGATGGTTCCGCGCAAGAGGTGCTGCGGGTCGATGGGCGTGTGCGCTGCGCCAGTGGTGCCCTGGCTGACCAGTTGGTTGACAGTCAGTTATGGCCGGCGCGTGAGCTGAATGCCGAGCAGCTGGGGCAGTGGTACAGCCTGAGCGTGCTGGGCAAGTCCCGTGTGGCTGGCCGTGCCGCTGTGGTGTTGGCGCTGGTGCCGCGGGATCAGCATCGTTACGGCATCGAGTTGCACCTCGACCAGAAAACGGCGCTGCCATTGAAGTCCTTGCTGCTGAATGACAAGGGGCAGTTGCTGGAGCGTTTTCAGTTCACCCTTTTCGATACCACCTCACCCTCCGCTGAGATGCTCGAGCCGGGTGCCGGCTGTCGGCCGGTGCGTTTGCCCGAGGCACCGTCGGTGGCGACCGATGCCTGGACGTCCGAATGGTTGCCGCCGGGTTTCAGCTTGAACTCCACCACTGTGCGGCGCAGCCCTGCCTCCGACGAGCCCGTTGCCTGTCAGGTCTATGGTGACGGCCTGGCGCGCTTCTCGGTGTTTATGGAGCCGCTGCGTGGTGCGGCGGTGGGAGACCTGCGCACTCAGCTTGGTCCCACCGTGGCCGTTTCGCGGCGCTTGAAAACCAGTGATGGCGATGTAATGGTTACCGTGGTGGGCGAGATCCCTCTGGGTACGGCAGAGCGTATTGCCTTGTCGATGCGTATGGCCGAGTCGCAGGCTGAGCCATGATAGAAGAACAGGGGCGGGTGGTGGCCGTGGAGGCCGGTGCGGTATGGGTGGAAACCCTGCGCAAGAGCACCTGCTCCAGTTGTGCGGTCAAGGCCGGCTGCGGTCAGGGGTTGCTTGATCAGCTTGGTGCGGGTGGTCGGCGCGGTTATGTCCGGGCATTGACCGACCTGCGCGTTGAAGTTGGCGATGCCGTGATCATAGGGGTGCGCGAGGATCTGCTGGTGCGGGGTTCCTTGCTGGTCTATCTGGTACCTTTGTTGGGGCTGTTCGGGGGCGGGGTGCTGGCCGAACAGTTGGGATTGAGCGAGCCGCTGGTGATTTTTAGCGCCCTGCTCGGCCTTTTCGTTGCTTGTCTTGCGGTGCGCTGGCGCAGCCGTCACACGGCGGGCGATCCGGCTTTACAGCCGGTCGTGCTGCGCGTCTTGCTGGCAGGTGCTGCTGTCGCGTCCTAGGTCCTTTGCTTGTTTTCGATGGGGAGTTGTATGTCGATGCCTGGCTTGAAAACGTCTTTTACCGCGCTTTGTGCTCTGTTGCTGATGGGGCAGGCGCTGGTCGCACAGGCGAATCTGCCTGACTTTACCGAGCTGGTTGAGCAGGCCTCGCCGGCGGTGGTCAATATCAGTACCCGGCAGAAGATGCCGGAGCGTGTGGCGGCGGGGAGTGGGCAGTTGAATATGCCTGATCTGGAAGGGCTGCCGCCGATGTTTCGCGAGTTCTTCGAGCGCAATATCCCGCAGGTTCCGCGCAGCCCCGGCGGTGGTCGTCAGCGTGAGGCTCAGTCCCTGGGGTCGGGCTTTATCATCTCTGCCGACGGTTATGTGCTGACCAATAACCACGTGATTGCCGATGCCGATGAGATCATCGTGCGTCTGTCCGATCGCAGTGAGCTGGAGGCCAAGCTGGTCGGTACTGATCCGCGCAGCGATGTGGCCTTGCTCAAGGTTGAGGGCAAGGGCTTGCCGACCGTCAAGCTGGGCAAGTCGGAAGACCTCAAGGTTGGCGAATGGGTGCTGGCGATCGGCTCGCCCTTCGGTTTCGATCACTCGGTGACGGCCGGTATCGTCAGCGCCAAAGGGCGCAGCCTGCCCAATGAGAGCTACGTGCCCTTTATTCAGACCGATGTGGCGATTAATCCGGGCAACTCCGGTGGTCCGCTGTTTAACCTGTCCGGTGAAGTGGTGGGTATCAACTCGCAGATATTCACCCGCTCCGGTGGCTTTATGGGGCTGTCTTTCGCCATTCCCATGAGTGTGGCGCTGGATGTGGCGGATCAGCTCAAGAGCGATGGTAAGGTCAGTCGCGGCTGGCTGGGAGTGGTGATTCAGGAAGTGAACAAGGATCTGGCCGAGTCCTTCGGTCTGGAGCGGCCGGCCGGTGCCCTGGTTGCCCAGGTGCTGGAAGATGGCCCGGCCGCCAAGGGCGGTCTGCAGGTGGGCGATGTGATCCTCAATCTGGACGGCAAGCCGATCATCATGTCGGCGGATCTGCCGCACCGTGTGGGGGCCTTGAAGCCCGGCAGCGTGGCTGAGCTGGATGTGGTGCGCGATGGCGCGCGCAAGACGCTCAAGCTGGCGGTGGGGGCGCTGCCGGAAGATGGTGATGCCCTGGCCAGTGCTGCGGCTCCGGGTGTCGAGCGCAGCAGCAACCGCCTGGGGGTCAAGGTCGTTGAACTGACCGCAGAGCAGAAGAAGAGCCTGGATCTGAAGGGTGGCGTGGTGATTTCCGAAGTGCAGGAGGGGCCGGCGGCCCTGATCGGCCTGCGTCCGGGGGATGTGATCACCCACCTGAACAACCAGGCCATCGACTCGGCGAAAACCTTTGCCACAGTTGCCCAGGCACTGCCAAAGAATCGCTCGGTATCGATGCGTGTGCTGCGTCAGGGGCGTGCCAGCTTTATCACCTTCAAGTTGGCGGACTGATTACCCCGTGGCAGAACGGAAGGGGCGGCTTAGGCCGCCCCTTTTGCATGCTGCGCAATTGTTCGCTGGGTGACCACCAGCCGCCAATCGGGTACAATTCGCGGCTATTTTCGGCGGGCAGTCGCCTGCGGCCTTTTTGAGTGTTGACCCGTGAGTGATTTGAGTCATATCCGCAATTTCTCCATCATTGCCCACATTGATCACGGCAAGTCGACTCTGGCTGACCGTTTTATTCAGATGTGTGGCGGCCTGGCCGCCCGGGAAATGGAAGCCCAGGTGCTGGACTCCATGGATCTGGAGCGTGAGCGCGGCATCACCATCAAGGCCCATAGCGTTACGCTCTACTACAAGGCCCGTGATGGCATCACCTACCAGCTGAACTTTATCGACACCCCCGGTCACGTCGATTTCACCTACGAAGTCAGCCGTTCTCTGGCGGCCTGCGAGGGCGCGTTGCTGGTGGTCGATGCCGGACAAGGCGTCGAGGCGCAGTCGGTCGCCAACTGCTACACCGCCATCGAGCAGGGCCTTGAGGTCATGCCGGTGTTGAACAAGATCGATCTGCCCCAGGCCGATCCGGACCGGGTCAAGGAAGAAATCGAGAAGATCATCGGCATCGATGCCACCGATGCGGTGACCTGCAGTGCCAAGACCGGCCTGGGTGTCGATGAGGTGCTCGAGCGCCTGGTGCACACCATTCCCGCGCCGACCGGGAATATCGAGGACCCGCTGCAGGCCCTGATCATCGACTCCTGGTTCGACAATTACCTGGGCGTGGTGTCCCTGGTGCGGGTGCGCCACGGGCGGATCAAGAAAGGCGACAAGGTGTTGGTCAAATCCACCGGCAAGATCCACCTGGTGGACAGCGTCGGTGTGTTCAACCCCAAGCACACAGCCACGGTTGATCTGAAGGCCGGCGAAGTGGGCTTTATCATCGCCGGCATCAAGGATATTCACGGCGCACCAGTGGGCGACACCCTGACCCTGAGCTCGACTCCGGACGTCGATGTGTTGCCGGGCTTCAAGCGCATCCAGCCGCAGGTCTATGCCGGCCTGTTTCCGGTCAGTTCCGACGATTTCGAAGACTTCCGCGAAGCCCTGCAAAAGCTCACGCTGAACGATTCCTCGCTGCAGTACACCCCGGAAAGTTCGGATGCGCTGGGCTTCGGCTTCCGTTGCGGCTTCCTCGGCATGCTGCATATGGAGATCATCCAGGAGCGCCTGGAGCGCGAATACGACCTGGACCTGATCACCACCGCACCGACGGTGATTTTCGAACTGCTGCTCAAGACCGGCGAGACGATCTACGTCGATAACCCGTCGAAACTGCCTGATCTGTCGTCGATCGAAGATATGCGCGAGCCGATCGTGCGGGCCAATATCCTGGTACCGCAGGAACACCTGGGCAACGTGATTACCCTGTGCATCGAGAAGCGCGGCGTGCAGCATGACATGCTGTTCCTCGGCTCCCAGGTGCAGGTGACCTACGACCTGCCGATGAACGAGGTGGTGCTGGACTTCTTCGATCGTTTGAAGTCGACCAGCCGTGGTTATGCATCGCTGGACTACCACTTCGATCGCTATCAATCGGCTAATCTGGTCAAGCTGGACGTACTGATCAACGGTGAGAAGGTCGACGCCCTGGCGTTGATCGTGCATCGTGACAACGCGCACTACAAAGGTCGTGCGTTGACCGAGAAGATGAAAGAGCTGATTCCGCGGCAGATGTTCGATGTGGCAATTCAGGCCGCCATTGGCGGGCAGATTGTGGCGCGGACCACCGTCAAGGCGCTCAGAAAGAACGTGCTGGCCAAATGCTACGGCGGTGACGTTAGCCGTAAACGCAAGCTGCTGGAAAAGCAGAAGGCTGGTAAGAAAAGGATGAAGCAGGTCGGTAACGTGGAAATTCCACAAGAAGCCTTCCTTGCCGTGCTCAGGTTGGATAGTTAGGTCCTATGTCGCTAAATTTCCCGCTGTTGCTGGTTATCGCTGTCGCTGTCTGTGGTGCCTTGGCGCTGTTCGATCTGATCTTTCTGGCCCCGCGCCGGCGAGCAGCCATCGCCACCTACCATGGGCAGGTCGGTGAGCCCGACGAGGCGGTGGTGGATCGCCTGAACAAGGAGCCGCTGCTGGTCGAGTACGGCAAGTCCTTCTTCCCGGTTCTGGCCATTGTCCTGGTGTTGCGCTCCTTTCTGGTAGAGCCGTTCCAGATCCCCTCGGGTTCGATGAAGCCGACCCTGGAAGTGGGCGACTTTATCCT
Source organism: Pseudomonas sp. (assembly GCA_041621875.1). GTDB lineage: Bacteria > Pseudomonadota > Gammaproteobacteria > Pseudomonadales > Pseudomonadaceae > Aquipseudomonas. The sequence goes on from JBFJZW010000002.1 coordinate 8,207, forward strand.
GGTCAACAAGTTCGCCTACGGCATCCGTCTGCCGGTGCTCGATACCAAGGTGATCGAGGTGGGTGATCCGCAGCGCGGCGATGTGATGGTGTTCCGCTACCCCAGCGAGCCCAATATCAACTACATCAAGCGTGTGGTCGGGCTGGCTGGCGACCATGTGGCCTACAGCAGCGATAAGCGCCTGTTTATCAATGGTGAACCGGTGGCCCAGCAATTACTGGGCGAGGAGCCGGGCAGCCTGGGCAGCGCAGTGCTGTATAACGAAAAACTGGGCGAGGCCGAGCACCAGATCCGCAAGGAAATGAAGCGTTACCGGGTTGAGCCGGGCCGCGAGTGGGTGGTGCCGCAAGGGCATTACTTCATGATGGGCGACAATCGCGACAACTCCAACGACAGCCGTTACTGGAATGATCCGGCGATTCCCAAGGCCCTGTGGGGCATGGTGCCGGATCAGAATATCGTCGGCAAAGCCTTCGCGGTGTGGATGAGCTGGCCCGATCCCAAGTCGCGCAACCTGCCCAATTTCTCCCGCGTCGGCCTGATTCACTGACGCGCTGATAATTTTGCGACGCTGTTAAATGCAGCGTCGCAGGCTATATATAGTCTTGTCTCCAGCCTTGATGGCTACCGGATAACTCAAATACTTGGGGTTAAATATGAAATTTGCGCGTTCGCAAAAGGGTATGTCGATACTGGGCTGGTTGATGGTGCTGGCCTTGGTTGCTTTTCTAGCCAGCGCGGCATTCAAGGTATTGCCGCATTACTTCGACTATATGTCGCTGGAGAAGATCATCACCGCAGTGGAGACCGACAGTGCGTCGCAAGTCAGCTCGGTGGGGGAATTTTATAGTCACGTCGAAAAGGGCATGTCGGTTAACAGTATTCGCGACCTGAAGTTGAAGGATGCGCTTAAGGTAAAGCTGGAAAACAACGAATTTCGAGCGCATTTGAAGTACGAAAAACGTGAGCCGCTGATCCAGAATATCGACCTGGTGGTGCGCTTCGATAAAGAATTTCGTGTGCGCATGCCGTGAGTGATTCCCTGGCCCGCCTCGAGCGTCAGCTCGGCTACACCTTTAAAGACCAGGAACTGATGGTCCTGGCCCTGACCCATCGCAGTTTTGCCGGGCGCAATAACGAGCGCCTGGAGTTCCTCGGCGATGCCATTCTCAATTTCGTTGCCGGGGAGGCGCTGTTTCAGCGCTTTCCGCTGGCCCGCGAAGGGCAGTTATCGCGTTTGCGCGCGCGCCTGGTCAAGGGCGAGACCCTGGCCATTCTGGCCCGTGGTTTCGATCTGGGCGAGTACCTGCGCCTGGGCTCCGGGGAGCTGAAGAGTGGCGGTTTTCGTCGCGAGTCGATTCTCGCCGATGCCCTGGAGGCGCTGATCGGTGCCATCTACCTGGACGCCGGCATGGATGCGGCCCGCGAACGGGTGTTGGCCTGGCTGACCACCGAGCTGGACAGCCTGACCCTAGTCGACACCAACAAGGACCCGAAAACCCGCCTGCAGGAATTTTTGCAGTCGCGCGGCTGCGAGCTGCCACGTTATGAAGTGGCGGATATCCAGGGCGAGCCGCACTGTCGGACATTCGTGGTCGAATGTCAGATCACCTTACTCAATGATAAAACCCTGGGGCAGGGTGCCAGCCGGCGTATCGCCGAGCAGGTTGCGGCCGCTGCCGCGCTGATCGCCCTGGGTGTGGAGAATGGCAATGACTGATACACCTGTTACACGCTGTGGCTATGTCGCCATCGTCGGCCGGCCCAACGTGGGCAAGTCGACGCTGCTCAACCACATCCTCGGGCAGAAGCTGGCGATCACCTCGCGCAAGCCGCAGACCACCCGGCACAACATGCTCGGGATCAAGACCGAAGGCAGCGTGCAGGCGATCTATGTCGATACCCCGGGCCTGCACAAGAACAACGAGAAAGCGCTCAACCGCTATATGAACAAGAACGCCTCGTCGGCGCTGAAGGATGTCGACGTGGTGATCTTCGTGGTCGACCGTACCCGCTGGACCGATGAGGACCAGATGGTGCTCGAGCGTATTCAATACGTCGAAGGTCCGGTGATCCTGGCGATCAACAAGACCGACCGCATCGAAGACAAAGCCGAGCTGATGCCGCACCTGGAGTGGTTGGCCACCCAGCTGCCGAATGCCGAGATCGTGCCGGTCTCCGCCCAGCACGGGCACAACCTCGACACCCTGGAGAAACTGGTGGGCGAGCGTTTGCCGGAGGGGGTGCACTTCTTTCCGGAAGATCAGGTCACCGACCGCTCCAGCCGCTTCTTCGCCGCCGAACTGGTGCGCGAGAAGATCATGCGTCAGCTCGGTGCCGAACTGCCGTACCAGATCACCGTGGAAATCGAGGAGTTCAAGCGCGATGGGCGCATCCTGCATATCCATGCGCTGATTCTGGTGGAACGCGACGGCCAGAAGAAGATCATCATTGGCGACAAGGGCGAGCGGATCAAGCGCATCGGCCAGGAAGCGCGCAAGGACATGGAGGTGATGTTCGACTCCAAGGTCATGCTCAACCTCTGGGTCAAGGTCAAAGGCGGCTGGTCGGACGATGAGCGTGCCCTGCGCTCCCTGGGTTACGACAACATCTAGCAGCAACGGGCGCGCCCTTGCGCCCGTCACTTCGAGTCACCATCGGCCATGCTTGCAGACAGTCAACCTGCCTATGTTCTGCACAGCCGCGCTTACCGTGAAAGCAGCGCGCTGGTGGACTTTCTTACTCCACAAGGCCGCTTGCGTGCCGTACTGCGCGGGGCGCGGGGCAAGGCCGGCAGTCTGGCGCGGCCGTTTATTCCGTTGGAAGCCGAGTTTCGCGGGCGTGGCGAGCTGAAGAATGTCGGCCGTCTCGACCCCGCCGGTATCCCCAATCTGCTGGTGGGCGAGGCGCTGTTCAGCGGCCTGTACCTCAACGAGCTGCTGATTCGCCTGCTGCCCGCCGAAGACCCCCATCCCGCCGTCTTCGAACATTACGCCATGACCGTGCTGGCCCTGGCCGAAGGTCGTGCTCTGGAACCTTTGCTGCGTTCTTTTGAATGGCGTCTGCTCGATGAGCTGGGCTATGGTTTCGCCCTGGATCTCGACAGTGAGGGCCAGCCCATAGTCGCCAGCGGCCTGTATCGGCTGCACACCGAAACCGGACTGGTGCCGATTGGCCAGTTGCAGCCCGGTGCCTTTCAAGGGGCCGAGCTGTTGGCCATGGCCGAGGCCGACTGGGCCGCACCCGGTGCCCTGGCCGCGGCCAAACGCCTGATGCGCCAGGCCTTAGCCCCCCATCTAGGCGGTCGACCGCTGGTCAGCCGCGAACTTTTTATGACGCTCAAGGAGCCAAGCCGTGACTGATGCCAACCGTATTCTGCTGGGTGTGAACATCGACCATGTCGCCACCCTGCGCCAGGCCCGCGGGACTCGCTATCCCGACCCGGTCAAGGCCGCGCTGGATGCCGAGGAGGCGGGTGCCGATGGCATCACCGTGCACCTGCGCGAGGATCGTCGGCATATCCAGGAGCGCGATGTACGCCTGCTCAAGGAGGTTATGCAGACGCGGATGAACTTTGAAATGGGCGTCACCGAGGAAATGCTCGCCTTCGCCGAAAGTATTCGCCCCGAGCACGTCTGCCTGGTACCGGAAACCCGCCAGGAGCTTACTACTGAAGGTGGTCTGGATGTGGCCGGGCAGGAGGCGCGGATTCGTGCGGCAGTTGAGCGCCTGAGCAAGATCGGCTGCGAAGTCTCGCTGTTTATCGACCCGGACCCGCAGCAGATCGAGGCCTCTAAGCGCGTTGGCGCACCGGCCATCGAGCTGCATACCGGCCGTTATGCCGATGCCCATACCCCCGAGGACGCGGCGCGCGAGCTGGCGCGAATTCGCGACGGTGTGGCCTGCGGCCTGCAGCACGGGCTGATCGTCAATGCCGGCCACGGCCTGCATTACCACAACGTCGAACCGGTGGCGGCGATTGCCGGGATCAACGAGCTGAATATCGGCCACGCCCTGGTGGCTCATGCCCTGTTCGTTGGCTTAAAGCCGGCCGTGGCGGAGATGAAGGCACTGATAGTCGCGGCGGCAGGGCGCGGCTGATTGCAACCCTGTAGGCGCGAGCCATGCCCGCGATATGCGGTTCGCGGGCATGGCCCGCTCCTACGATAAGGGGTTACGCATGATCGGCACGGCGCGTCGAGCGCCGGGATCCACGAGCCGAACAGCGGCACGCCACGAGTCCACTCAATTGTGCTGGTCGCGGAACGCCAGTAGTACCTGAGCGGCCAGCGCGGCAGCCGCATCGCCCCGGTTGCTGCCGCGCAGCAGCTTGATGTGATAGTCGCCCAGCGGCGGCAGGCCGTGCTCTTCGCCCAGGCGTCTGAGTGGTGGCCTGACCAGGCTGCGGGGAAAGGGGGCCACCGCCAGGTCGGCGATCATGGCCGATTCCTGCCCGGCACACTGTTCGCAGGAATAGGCGATGCGGTAGGGCAGGTCGAGTCGGTCGAGGGCGTCCAGTGCGGTCCTGCGCCAGGCGCAGCCCGGATACGCCAGGGCCAGGGGCAGGGGCGAGCGCTGCACCGCCAACCCACCTTCGCGCCCTGCCCAGACCAGCGCCTCGGAATAGATGATTTCACCGCGTGAGTCGTCCTGGCCGTCGTTGCCGGCGTTGATCAGGATCAGGTCCAGCTCGCCAGCGTCCAGTTTTTCGATCAGATCGGCGCTGCGGCCGACCGCGACGTCCACCTGCACGGCGGGATGACTGCGGGCGAACATCGACAGAACCCCGGGCAGTACACGGCTGCCGAGGTCGGTCGGACTGCCGAAGCCGATGCGGCCGGCCAGTGCCGGTGCGAGAAACTGGGCGACCGCTTCCTCGTTGAGCTTGAGCAGGCGACGCGCATAACCCAGAAGCATTTCCCCTTCCGGGGTCAGGCGTACCCGCCTGGCTTCGCGCACGAACAGGGTGCGTCCCAGGGTTTCTTCCAGGCGCTTGATCTGCATGCTGACGGCCGCCGTGGTGCGGTAAACCTGAGCGGCGGTGCGGGTAAAGCTGCCGCTTTCGGCGATGCCGACAAAGGTCTTGAGCACGTCGCTTTCCAGTAGCGGCAGCGGTGTTGGCGCGGATGCGATAGGCTGGATATTCATTTAAGACCTTAAATATTTCTTAACTTGGTGTTTTGAAATAGTCGTTTGTCTGAACGGTAGGCGCGATTCATCCTTGATGCAAGTCGTGCCGATAGCCCTATGCAGGCAGTAGGTCAAAGGCGCGGCTGTCACCCATAGGGAGGATCAGCCCATGAACGATTCAGATGATCGCCAAGTACCCGCCAACCGCCGCGCCTACGATCTGCGTGAAACAGAGTTCTATATGCCGGCCATGTGGCCGATGGACCTGCAGAATGCCATCGTCGACTGGCTGGGTGCATGGCGCTGGCGGCGTCAGATGCGTCACTTGCTGCAGCTCGAGGCCCGTGGCCTGGCCCGCCTGGGCGATGCCCGGGATGCGGTCAGCCAGGGGGCGGCAGCGCCCTTGCGGGAAATCGCCGCGCGCAGGGCCGCCCGCCGTCGCGGCGATGACGGGCAATAGCGATCAGGGTTTGCGCGCCACCAGCACGGCGCGGCAAGGGGCCGGCAGGCCTTCCACGGTGCGGCTATGGTCGGCCGGGTCGAGAAACTCGGGTAACGACTGAAAGCGCATCCACTCGGTCGCGCGTTGCTCTTCCACGCTGGTGGTGCTGACGTCGACGCAGCGCACATCGACGAAACCGGCGCGGCGCAGCCAGAGTTCCAGCGCCGGCACCGAGGGCAGGAACCAGACGTTGCGCATCTGTGCGTAGCGATCCTCGGGCACCAGCACTTGCTGGGCGTCGCCGTCCACCACCAGGGTTTCCAGCACCAGTTCGCCATCCTTGACCAGGCAATCCTTGAGATCGATCAAGTGATCAATGGGCGAGCGGCGGTGATACAGCACGCCCATGGAAAACACCGTGTCGAAGCCCTGCAGTTTGCCGGGTAGCTCCTCGAAGGCCAGCGGCAGGTGCCAGGCGGACAGCTCGGGCAGGTAGTTCTTCATCGCCAGAAACTGGCAGAGGAACAGCCAGTTGGGGTCGATGCCGACCACGCTATCGGCACCGGCACCGAGCATGCGCCACATGTAGTAGCCGTTGCCGCAGCCCACATCCAGCACCCGTTTACCCTCGAGTGCCAGGTGCGGGGCGACCCGTTGCCATTTCCAGTCCGAGCGCCATTCCGTATCCACCTGTACGCCGAACAGGTCGAAGGGGCCTTTGCGCCAGGGGATCAGGCCCTGCAAGGCACTTTTCAGTGCGGCGCGGGTGGGGGCGTCGCAGGTGCCGTCGAAGCTGAAGCGGTGCAGCAGCTCCAGTTGTTCGACCTGCAGTTGCGGCAGCGCCTGTACCGCGCCGTACCAGCGCGGCAGGTCGCCATGGCCGACCGCCAGCTTGGCGTCGATCTGCCCGGGCAGATCGGCCGCCCAGTCCTGCAACGGGGTGCCGGCCAGTTGTGCTTGCAGGGCGTCGAGGTCGAGGCGGCCGATCATGGCAGGGCAATCAGGGAGGCGAAGTTCAGGCACTGGAACCAGGGCACCACCTGGCTGAAACCGGCGGCCAGCAGGCGTTCGCGGTGCTGTTCCAGACTGTCCGGCAGCATGACCTTTTCGATGGCGCTGCGTTTCTGCGCGATTTCCAGTTCGCTGTAGCCGTTGGCGCGCTTGAAGGCGATATGCAGCTCGCCGAGCAGGTCGTGCTGCGCTTGATCCTCGAAGCGCAGTTTCTCCGAGAGGATCAGCGCGCCGCCAGGCAACAGGGCCTGGCGAATCCGCGTGAGCAGGGGCAGGCGCTGTTCGGGCTGGATAAACTGCAGGGTAAAGTTCAGCGCCACCAGCGAGGCCGGCTGGAACTCCAGGGCGAGGATGTCGGCCTCGAGCACCTCGACCGGCAACAGCTCCTGGAACATCGAGTCCTGGGCGTGCAGGTATTCGCGGCAGCGCTCGACCATGGCGCTGGAGTTGTCCACCGCGATCACCCGGCAGTCTTCGATCTGCACATGGCGGCGTAGCGCCTGGGTCACCGCGCCCAGAGAGCAGCCCAGGTCGTAGAGCACGCTGTGCGGTTGGGCGAACTGGCCGGCGAGCACGCCGATATTCTCGACTATGGTCGGGTAACCCGGTACCGAGCGCTTGATCATGTCCGGGAACACCCGCACCACATCCTCGTTGAAGGCGAAGTCGGGCACCTGGGCCAGGGGCTGGGCGAAGAGGCGGTCGGGCTGTTTGGTCACGGGGCTGCGCACTGGTCGAGAAAGGCCGGCATTTTAGCCAAGTGTGGCGTTAAGCCAAACCATGATTACCTCAATTGGTCGGAAAAGAATTCGCCGGCACCCTGCAGGGGACCCAGTGGATTGCGCTTGACCTCGTAGCGCCGGATATTCGGCTCGCCGTTGCTGAGCTTGTGCACCAGCACCCCATCCACCAGTACAAATACCGAGCGGAAGATCCAGCCCTGCAGTTCACTCTTCTTGCGGAAGTTGAAGGCGTCGGCCCAGAAGTTACCCACCCGCTGGGTGTCGGTCTTGTTGAACTGAAAGGAATAGCCGATGCAGCGGTCCTTGGCTTCCAGGCAGCGCAGCAGGCCTTCGGGCAGGTAGTCGATGGGCACATTGGGCTGCACGAACATCAGGCGGATGTCGATAAAGGAGAGCATCTTGCCGTTGCCTTCCTTCAAGGGATCGAAGCCCAGGGCGAACAGATCGGCGCGGGTGGTTTTTCCGGGAATGGCCTGGGCATAGCGTATTTCAGCATCCAGGTAGTCGTTGAACGGGGAAAGGGCTTCTTCCTGCTCGCTGGGTAGGAGGCTGCTGCAGCCCGAAAGCAAGGTCAGCATGAGGAATAGGCCAACTGCATACCCAGTGTCCGTCATGTTGGTTTTCCTGAGTGAAGGGGTGTCTCTTTTCTATAGTCGATATATCGCCGCTCTGCCTGTTAAACCGATCACGCTGTTGAGTTTGACTGCCGGCGGCATGACCTCCACTGATGGCCTGTTGGCCCTGCGTCGCGGCCGGCCCGTGGCGGATAAGTGGCGGCGATAATGCAAGGCGCGGCGGCAACCCGTGGGGCGATGCTGGCGCTGCCGGGTTATTTGACCGTGATGGCGCAATCGAATTGTTGTGCCGGCACCACACCCACTTCCCAGGGGCGCTGATAGGTCAGCAGCAGGCGTCCTTCGCCGGCCTGTTTGGCCTGGAAGCGCCAGGTCGAGCGCCCGGCGCTGCCGACCAGGCCGGCGTCTTCCGGGTTGCTGTAGACCTCGGGGCCAAGGCTCTGCAGGACGCTGGCGGCGGAGTCGCGGACCAGCCAGCGAAAGCCGGTGGTGGGGTTGCTCGGCATCTGCAGAATCAACTGCTGCCCGCTGTACAGGGTCAGTGGGCATTTGCTCTGCTGGTTCTGTTGCAGGGTTACGCTGCTGGGTTTGTGCGCGCAGGCGCTTAACAGGGCGAGGCCGAGTAGCAACGGCAAGCGGAGGGCGGTCATGGTCAACTCCAGGCGACGGTCAATGCCTGCCAGCATAGCCGTGCAGATTGGCGGGCGTAACCCTAGAGCGCGCTGATGGGCAGGCGCAGGCGCTGGGCGCACTCCTCGATTGCCGGAGCGAATAGCGCAAAACACTCGCCGGCTGCCAGCTGTACCTGTGGTGCCGCAATCAGGTCGTGCTCGATACGCTGCAGGAGTTGCTGCAATGGGGCCGTATTGTGCGCCTGGTCGAGCTTCTGGCAGAGCTGCCGCATCTGCTGTTGCAGCCCTGCCGGGCAGTGCTTGTAATTGGTCGCCCGCACGGCCAGGCCGCGCAGGCGCGCCAGGTCCTCGAGCACCCGGCAGGCCTGGCCGAGGCCGCCCAGTTCGCTGGTCGCGGCCAGGCACAGGCGCTCCTCGAGCTGCTCGATAACCCCCAGCAGGCCTTCGATCAGTTGGCAGTGGGCGGCAAAGTCGGCCGGGTTGCGTCGTAGCCTGGGCCAGTCTTCCTGCAGTGGGGCCAGCTGCAGGCTGGGCCCGGGCCAGTTCAGCCAGAGTTGATCGAGTTGGCGGGCTATGGCGTTACGTTGACTGACGCTGACAATATCCTGTTGCGCCCCCAGGCCGCGGTGTTTCTGCAGATGCTGCAGCAGCTCGAGGGCACGCTGCAGGGTGGTACTTTGCAGCGTGTTCAGGTGTTGATAATGGCGCTGGCTGGCGCGCCTGTGCAGCCACTGGCCCAGTAGATAAAGGGCCAATGCCAGTGCAACGGCAATACTGAGTTCCATGGCAGGACTCCTCGAATCGGCAGGCAGCACGAAAAGCGTGCATGCCGGGCCTGCAACTCTCCTGCCAGTTGCGACAAGCCGCGCTGCAGCGCGCTGTTGGGGCGGCATTGCACGCTGTCGTTGCGTCATTTTCGTGCGCCAATGCTCATGCGTGGCTAATTTGGTGCGTGCTTTTCGCAGGCTTGCCCCCGAACTGTGCCGCGGCGCGCGCTGGTGCGCCGTCGGCCCCTGCAGCCCGCTGCTGGCGGGCCGCCGCTGGTCGGTGGGGGTTACGGCTGGCCGCGCAACTGGTTAAAGTGCCAGCACACCCTCGCGGATTGCCGTAGCGATGCTCAAAGCCCGTCTGCTGCGCCTGGATGATCAGGCTCACGAACATACCCACGATCACCATCAGTTGGTGCTGTCGCTGGCCGGGCGCGCGGAATTCGAGGTCAATGGCCGTGGCGGCGAGGTGTGTCGCATGCGTGCCTGTCTGGTGCCGGGCGATGCCGATCATCAGTTCGCCGGCATCGGCGATAACCGCATGCTGATCATCGACCTGAACGAGCAGGGCACCTCCAGCGAAGACCTGGAGTTTCTCACCCACCTGTTCGAAACCCCGCGTTATCCGCAACTGGATGCCGATTTCCAGAACCTGCTGAACTACGCCGGGGCCGAACTGGGGCGCTACGGCTCCGACCCCATGCTGGCCCGTGCCCTGGGTGGCGTTCTGCTGCGTGCCCTGCATCTGCGCCTGTTCGGCGAGCAGCGTGCGCGGGTGCCGGGGCCGTTGAATCTGGAACGTCTCGACGGTTATATCGGCGAGCACCTGGCGCGGCGTATCAGCGTCGCCGAACTGGCCCAGGTGGCCTGCCTCAGCCCCAGTCATTTCCATGCCCAGTTCAAGGACAGTGTGGGCCTGACGCCGCACCAGTATCTGCTGAAAACCCGACTGGACCGGGCGGCCAGGCTGTTGCGCGAAAGCGGCTTGCCGTTGATCCGCATCGCCGAGGAATGCGGTTTTTCCAGCCAGAGCGCCCTGACCACGGCCATGCGCCGTTATTTGGGGCTGACGCCTAAGCGCCTGCGCGGCGCGCAATAAGCTTCGGCTATGTCGCCGCCATTGGCCTGGGAGCTATCACGGCCGGGGTGAGCGCGGCGCGTACTTGGCTATGCTGGAGGTAGCCGGCCAGTCAAGCGAGGACGTCGCCATGAGCCACAAGCACCAGAACCTACTGCATTCGATCTTCCAGGGAGCCTTGCCCAGTAATATCCACTGGCGCGAGGTCGAGTCGCTGCTGCATCACCTGGGGGCCACTGTCGAACCCATTCTGGGGGCGCGCTTTCGGGTGGTGCTGAACCAGCATGAGTTCTTTCTGCATCACCCGCACAACAGCAATGAGTGCAGCAAGCAGGAGATCAAGCACCTGCGTGAATGCCTGGCCCAGGCGGGCGTCACCCTGGCCGCCTACGAGGGCAAATAACCGTGCGCCGTCACCTGTCGGCTCGCTGATGGTAGCGACTAATGGCGTCTGGCCTTGCGGATGCGCAAGGCGATAGCGCCGATAATCAGCAGGGCCAGGGGGCCGAGCAGCAGCGCGGCCAGTTGCGGCGACAGGCCGATACCCAGGCTGTGCGCGCCCTCGACGCCGAGCTTGAACAGGCTTAGCAGGTAATAGCTGATGGCGATGATCGACAGGCCTTCCACCGCCTTTTGGATCTTGATCTGGGTGTTGGCGCGGCTATTGAGGCTGCGCAGGATCGCCGAGTTCTGTTCTTCCACCTCCACCTGTACCCGGGTCTGCAGCAGTTCGCCCAGGTTGGCCACGCTCTGGCCCAGGCGCAGCAGGCGCTGTTCGGTCACCGCGCAATAGCGCACCGTGGGCTTGAAGCGCCGTTCGATAAAGATGCCCAGACGCTGGCAGTCGCCGACATGGCTTTCGCGCAGCTCGCCGATGCGTTCGAAGACCAGTTGCGCATAGGCCTCGGCGGCGCTGAAGCGCTGGCGGTGGACGGCTGTGGCGCGCACCAGGGTGGCCGACAGCAGGGCGATATCGCCGAGCAGCTGCTTGGGGTTGCTGGTGTCGGGCGCGGCGTTGCGCGCGGACAGGCTGGCCAGTTGCTGGTCGTAGGCCTTGAGCTGGTGGTCGACGTCCTGGGCCACCGGCAGGGTCAGCGAGGCCATCATGCGGTAGGTCTCGATCTCCAGCAGGCGGCGGATCATACGCCCCAGACGGTAAGCGTTAAGGCGGCGGTTGACCAGCAGGATGCGGTTGAGGCCGTTTTCGCAGAGGCGGAAGTCGCTCCACGCCGTGGCATCGCCGCCGCCGATATGGGAGCCGGCCGGGTCCTTGAAACCGTAGCGGGCGCTATGGCCCTGCCAGTGCTGCTCGGCCTCCACCAGGATCTGCACGGCATTGATGATCAGCCCCCGGTGCGGCTCGATCAGCGCCTGCAGGGCCTGGGGCAGGGCGGGCCAGAACTCGCCGCCGGCCTGCTTGGGCTGGACCAGGGTCAGGGTGAAGAATTCGGCATGCCGTTCCCATTTCAGCGCGCAGCCCTGTAACTGGCTCAGGCCCTGGGCAGTGCCATTGGGCTGGGGTTGCTCGGTGTTCTGCGGCAGCGCCGCGATGATGGCGCTGCCGACCTCATCCTGATCGAGCAGGGCGATATGAAAGACATGGGCCGGTTCGTTGAAATACAGCGAGGGGCGGGCGTGCAGTTCGTTGTGCAGGGCGGTTCGTTGCGGATGCATGGCAGGCGTCTGTGCGGCCGGAAGGAATGCAGCAGTGACGCAGCCGGCGCGGACGGTGTCACCAGATGGCCGAGGTTTTGCGGTTATTCAAACAAGCGTTCGCGATTAGTTCCCAGGCCTGGAGTATTGCGCAAAAACTCCAGAGCTTTCAGCAAGAAGCGGTCATGGTTCTGCAACTAAATTCCTCCATCCACTGGCGCAGTGCGCAGGTTTTTGCCCAGCTATCATTGGTCAGACCAGCGATGTTGCGCTAGACCCATAACAAACAGTCTCCATAAGAGGATGGGCGTGATGTTTAAAGCCAGTCACGTCTTGCAGGACGAGTTCCTTAATCGGATCTCTGCCGCCAAGGCCGCCGATTTTTTCCCTGTCATCAGCGCCAACTACAGCGTTGACGAGGCAGCCTATCTCACTGAGCTCTTGCAGCTCGCCGACCCCGGTGAGACCGGCATCGAGGCCATCAGCCGCGGTGCCCGTACCCTGATTCAGGACGTACGTAGCCGGGACAACGCCGTCGATACCCTCGACGCACTGCTTCGTCAGTACAGCCTCGACACCCAGGAAGGGCTGATGCTCATGTGCCTGGCCGAGGCTTTGCTGCGTGTACCCGACGCCGCCACCGCCGATGCACTGATCCGCGACAAACTCAGCGCCGCCGAGTGGGAGCGTCACCTCGGCCAGAGCGACAGCGTGCTGGTCAATTTCGCCGCCTGGGGCCTGGTGATGACCGGCAAGGTGGTCGACCCGGAAACCGCCGATGGTCGGCCGAAAAATGTCCTCGGCAAGCTGATCAAGCGCTCCGGCGAGCCGGTGATCCGCGCCGCCATGAACCAGGCCATGAAGCTGATGGGCAAGCAGTTCGTGCTTGGCCGCAATATCGCCGAGGCGCTGAAGAACGGCCGTGGCGAGCGCGAAAAAGGCTACACCTACTCCTTCGATATGCTCGGTGAAGCCGCCCTGACCGCGGAAGATACCGAAAAATACATGGCCGACTACCGCAAGGCCATCGACACAGTCGGAGCCGAAGGACAGGTCGGTCCGGGTCCGAAGCCGTCGATTTCGATCAAGCTGTCGGCCCTGCATCCGCGCTATGAAGTGGCCCAGCGCGAGCGTGTGCTCAGCGAGCTGTTCGCCAATGTGCTGGAGCTGGCGCTGCGTGCGCGCAAGCTGGGCGTCGGCATCTCGGTGGACGCCGAAGAGGCCGATCGTCTCGAGCTGTCCCTGGAGCTCTACGAAAAGCTGCTGCGCGATCCGGCCCTCAAGGGCTGGGGCGAGTTCGGCCTGGTGGTGCAGGCCTATTCCAAACGCTGCCTGCCGGTGCTGGTGTGGCTGACTCTGCTGGGCAAGGAGCTCGGTGAGAAAATGCCGCTGCGTCTGGTCAAGGGGGCCTACTGGGACACCGAGATCAAGCAGTGCCAGGTCCAGGGCCTGGACGGCTACCCGGTGTTCACCCGCAAGGAAGGCACCGACACCTCCTACCTGGCCTGCGCCCGCTACCTGCTCTCGGAGTTCACCCGCGGGGTGATCTACCCGCAGTTCGCCAGTCACAACGCCCACACCGTCAGCTGCATCCTGGCGATTGCCGCCGAGCATCAGCAGCCCCGCGAGTTCGAATTCCAGCGCCTGCACGGCATGGGCGATGCGCTGTACGACACCGTGTTGGAAAAACACGGCAAGACCGTGCGCATCTATGCCCCGGTGGGCGCGCACAAGGATCTGCTGCCCTACCTGGTGCGGCGCCTGCTGGAAAACGGCGCGAACTCCTCGTTCGTCCACCAGTTGGTCGACCCCAGTGTGCCGGTGGAGTCCCTTCTCGATCACCCAGTGACGCAACTGCGCAAGTTCAAAACCCTCGGTAATGACAAAATCCCCCTTCCGCCTGCGCTGTTCGGCCCTGCGCGGAAAAATTCCCAAGGCCTCAATATGAACATTCACACCTCGTGGAGTGAGCTGGAGCTCGCCTATCAGCCGCACCTGTCCCGTCAATGGCAGGCTGCCCCGGTCATCAACGGCCAGCGCCTGAGTGGTACCGCCAGCGCCGTGCACTGTCCATATGAGCTGAGCAAGCAGGTCGGCAGTGTCGATTTCGCCAGCGCCGCCCAGGCCGCCCAGGCCCTGGATGTGCTGCACGCCGCCTGGCCGCGCTGGAACGCCACCGCCATCGACAGCCGCGCCAGCATCCTCGAGCGCCTGGCGGACCTGCTCGAAGTCAACCGCGCCGAGCTGATGGCGCTGTGCACCGTGGAAGCCGGCAAGTCCATGCAGGATGGCATCGACGAAGTGCGCGAAGCCGTGGACTTCTGCCGTTACTACGCCCAGCAGGCGCGTCTGCGCCTGGGCCGCGAAGAGCTGCAGGGCCCCACCGGTGAGCGCAACGAGCTGTTCCATGAAGGCCGCGGCATCTTCGCCTGCGTCAGCCCGTGGAACTTCCCGCTGGCCATCTATACCGGGCAGATCGCCGCCGCCCTGGTCGCCGGTAACTGCGTGCTGGCCAAGCCGGCCGAGCAGACCAGCCTGATCGCCGCCCGCGCCCTGGAGCTGATGTTCGAAGCCGGTCTGCCGAAAGATGTGATCGCCTTCCTGCCCGGCGACGGTGCCACCCTGGGCGGTGTGTTCTGCCGCGATGCCCAGGTCGCCGGGGTGTGCTTCACCGGTTCCACCGACACAGCGCGGATCATCAACCGCCAACTGGCCGAGAAGCCCGGCCCGATCGCCGCCCTGATCGCCGAAACCGGCGGCCAGAACGCCATGATCGTCGACTCCACCGCGCTGCCCGAGCAGGTGGTCAAGGACGCCGTGCAGTCCGCCTTCACCAGCGCCGGCCAGCGTTGCTCGGCCCTGCGTGTGCTCTATGTGCAGAACGACATCGCCGAGCGCGTGCTGGATCTGCTCAAGGGCGCGATGGCCGAACTCAAGGTTGGCCCGACCCATCTGCGTGAAAGCGATGTCGGCCCGGTGATCGATGCCGAGGCCAAGGCCGGCCTGCTGGCCCATATCCAGCAGCTCAAGGCCGAGGGCAAGCTGATTGCCGAAGCCGCCTTGCCGGCTGGTCTGGATGGTCACTTCGTAGCCCCGGTGGCCTTCGAGATTGGCGGCATCCACGAGCTGCAGAAGGAAAACTTCGGTCCCATCCTCCACGTCGTGCGCTTCGAGGCCCGCGAACTGGAACAGGTGGTGGCGGCGATCAATGGCACCGGCTTTGGTCTGACCCTCGGCGTACACAGCCGCAACGAAGAAACCGCCCAGCGCATCGAAGCACTGGCACGGGTCGGCAACCTCTATGTCAACCGCAACCAGATCGGTGCCGTGGTCGGTGTGCAGCCCTTCGGCGGCTGCGGCCTGTCCGGTACCGGGCCGAAAGCCGGCGGGCCGAGCTACCTGCTGCGTTTTGCCAACGAGCGCACCACCTCGATCAACACCACCGCAGTGGGCGGCAACGCTTCGCTGCTGTCGCTGGGCGACGAATAACCCGTAGTTCAGGGGCGGGCTTACAACGCCTGCCTCGCCACTGGCCTGCGTGCGCTTGGCCGGTGGTTTCAAGGCAGTGGCCACAACCGTGGCCGCTTAAAACTAGAGTCACGGCCCGAGCCGTGCCAACACGAGAACAACAAGATGAACGAGCAGAACGTTTTTGTTGTAGGGGTGACCTTCGTGGTCTACCTGGTACTGATGTTGTGGTTGGGCCTGGTGGCCTACCGTCGTACCAGCAACTTGTCCGATTACATCCTGGGTGGCCGTTCCATCGGCCCGACCACCGCGGCCTTGTCGGCCGGTGCCTCGGACATGAGCGGCTGGTTGCTGCTGGGCCTGCCGGGCTATGCCCTGGTGGCCGGTTTCGAAGCCACCTGGATCGCCATTGGCCTGCTGGCCGGTACCTGGCTGAACTGGCTGTTCGTTGCCCGTCGCCTGCGCGTCTATTCGCACACGGCCAACGACTCGGTGACCATGCCGTCCTACTTCGAAAACCGCTTCAACGACAAATCCCGCGCCCTGCGAGTGGTGTCGGCGATCTTTATCCTGCTGTTCTTCCTCTTCTATGCAAGCTCCGGCCTGGTGGCTGCGGGCAAGCTGTTCGAGACCGTATTCGGCTTCAATTACCAGATCGCCGTCGTGGTCGGCACCCTGGCCGTGGTCTCCTACACCCTGTTCGGTGGCTTCCTCGCGGTGGCCTGGACCGACGTAGTGCAGGGCCTGCTGATGGCCGCCGCGCTGGTGCTGGTACCGGTGTTCGCCCTCAATGCCGTGGGCGGCATTGACGCCGCGCATCTGGCCATTCAGGCCAAGAACCCGGAACTGCTGACCTTCTTCAATGACGCCAAGGGCCAACCCCTGGGCATCATCGCAATCCTCTCGCTGCTGGGCTGGGGCCTGGGCTACTTCGGTCAGCCGCATATCCTGGCGCGCTTCAAGGCGATCTCCGACGACAAGGACATGCCGACTGCCCGTCGCATCGCCGTCAGCTGGACCGCCCTGACCCTGTTCGCCGCCCTGGCCATCGGCTGGGTGGCCGTGGGTTACCTGGAAACCGACCTGGCCGACGCCGAAACCGTGTTTATGGTGCTGGTCAACAGCCTGTTCCACCCGGTAGTGGCCGGTATCCTGATGGCTGCCGTGCTGGCGGCGATCATGTCCACCGCCGACTCGCAGCTGCTGGTCAGCTCCTCGGCCCTGGCCGAAGACTTCTACAAGGCCATCCTTAAGAAGAACGCCGGCGATGCCGAGCTGGTGTGGGTCGGCCGTGGCGCGGTGGTGCTGAT
Organism: Pseudomonas sp.; assembly: GCA_041621875.1. Classification (GTDB taxonomy): domain Bacteria; phylum Pseudomonadota; class Gammaproteobacteria; order Pseudomonadales; family Pseudomonadaceae; genus Aquipseudomonas. Next base: position 25,016 of record JBFJZW010000002.1, read on the forward strand.
CGCCATTATCGCCCTGGTCCTGGCCCTGAACCCGGATACAACCGTACTGGGCCTGGTGTCCTACGCCTGGGCCGGCTTCGGTGCCGCCTTCGGCCCAGCCATCCTGCTGTCGCTGTACTGGAAGCGCATGAACCGTCACGGGGCTCTGGCCGGCATCCTGCTGGGCGGCATCACCGTGGTGGTCTGGAAGCAGCTGTCCGGCGGTATCTTCGACCTGTACGAGATCATTCCCGGCTTTATCCTGGCGACCCTGGCCATCATCGTGGTCAGCCTGCTGACCGAGGAGCCGGAAGCCGCGCTGCAGGCCCAGTTCGACGAGGTCGAGCGCAAACTGGCCTGATTAGGTTGTACCCATGCCCGCAGCCGGTCGTCTGCGGGTGTGGCTCCCGAGTCAGGATTTTATGCTGATGCCCGGCCCGGGCCCCACGACGACCCGATAGTGCTTCGCCGGCCCACACCATTGGTGTAGGGCCGGTTTTTTTTTGACCCTGTACCCATCGCCTGTTGCATGGGGCGTTTGGGGAGCAATGGCACTACTTGCGGAGGCTGTAATGGGTAGGGTGCGCCGTGCGCGCCAATAATCTGCAGCTGACACGGGGGGCGTACGGCGGGCCCTACGGAGTCAGCCCCACCGCACTTAGGCACCGCTCCTGCTTTCCCTAGTTCGCCGGCTTGGCTAAGGTGGCGGGGTTTGCCTCACTCAAGCTGTCCGTACAGGTCCTGCATGACTCAATCACCGAAAGATCCGCTGCATGGCGTGACCCTTGAAGCCATTCTCACTGCCCTGGTTGCCCAGTACGGTTGGGACGGCCTGGCCCAGCGCATCGATATCCGCTGTTTCAAGAGCGATCCGAGCATCAAGTCCAGCCTGACCTTTCTGCGCAAGACGCCCTGGGCCAGGCAGAAGGTCGAGGCCCTGTATATCCGGACGCTGAAGGGCTGAATAACGCCTCAGGGGAATTGGCACCCTTGTTGCAGTACCTCTGCAAACGCCGCGAAGCGTCAAAAAATGGCCGGGAGCCATTTTGGCCGTCGCGTAGCGACGACCCGAAGGGTGGCCGCTACGGATAGCAGGCCACAAAAAACCGCGACCAGTGGAGGAAGTCATGAGCCAGGGTGTTGAATTCAATCGCTTGATGTTGGAAATGCGTTCCATGCAGGCGGAAGCCATGGCGCGACAGAAGCCTGTTGCCAGCACCCCGGAGCCCGGCGCGCCGAGCTTTTCCGAGATGCTCGGGCAGGCGGTCGGCAAGGTCCACGAGACCCAACAGGCCTCCACCAAACTGGCTGAGGCCTTTGAAGTGGGCAAAAGCGGCGTAGATTTGACTGATGTGATGATCGCTTCGCAGAAAGCCAGCGTCTCCTTCCAGGCCATGACCCAGGTGCGCAACAAACTGGTCCAGGCCTATCAAGACATCATGCAGATGCCGGTTTAAGAGTAGGGTTTGAATCATGGCTGAAGCCGTCGCTGCAAACGTACCTGCCACCACCGCTGGCGGTGAGCCGAAGAAGCCGTTGTTCGGCCTGACCTTTCTGGAAAATCTTTCCGATATGTCGATGCTGCGGCAGATCGGCCTGCTGGTCGGCCTGGCCGCCAGCGTGGCGATTGGTTTTGCCGTGGTGCTCTGGTCGCAGCAGCCCGACTACCGCCCGCTGTATGGCAGCCTCGACGGTATGGATGCGTCCCAGGTCATGGAAACCCTGACCGCCGCCGATATCAAATACACCGTGGAACCCAACTCCGGGGCGCTGCTGGTCAGGTCCGAAGACCTGGCCCGGGCGCGTATGCGTCTGGCTGCCGCGGGGGTTAGTCCGGCGGACAACAGCGTCGGCTTCGAGATTCTCGACCGCGAGCAGGGTCTGGGTACCAGCCAGTTTATGGAAGCCACCCGCTACCGCCGCGGTCTGGAAGGCGAGCTGGCGCGCACCGTATCGAGCCTGAACAACGTCAAGGGCGCGCGGGTGCACCTGGCCATTCCCAAGAGTTCGGTGTTCGTGCGCGACGAGCGCAAGCCCAGCGCTTCGGTGCTGGTTGAGCTCTACCCGGGCCGCGGCCTGGAGCCGAGCCAGGTGATGGCCATCGTCAATCTGGTGGCCAGCAGCGTGCCGGAAATGGACAAGGCCCAGGTCACGGTGGTCGATCAGAAGGGCACCTTGCTCTCGGATATCCAGGAGATGTCTGAACTGACCATGGCCGGCAAGCAGTTCGACTACAGCCGGCGCATGGAAAGCCTGTTTACCCAGCGCGTACACAATATTCTGCAGCCGGTGCTCGGTGCCGGCCGCTACAAGGCGGAAGTCTCGGCGGACGTGGACTTCAGCGCGGTGGAATCCACCTCGGAAATGTTCAACCCCGACCAGCCGGCGCTGCGCAGCGAGCAGCAGGTCAACGAACAACGCACCAGCAGCCTGCCGCCGCAAGGCGTACCGGGAGCCCTGGCCAACCAGCCGCCGGCTGCCGCCAATGCGCCTGAACAGGCCGCAGGCGGGGCCGCCGTGGCCGGGCCGGTGGCTGCCGGCCAGCCGCTGCTGGATGCCAATGGCGAGCAGATTATCGACCCGGCCACGGGCCTGGCCATGCTCGCGCCTTATCCGGCGGACAAGCGTGAACAGTCCACGCGCAATTTCGAGCTGGACCGCTCCATCAGCTACACCAAGCAGCAGCAGGGGCGTTTGCGTCGGCTGTCGGTGGCGGTGGTGGTGGATGACCAGTTCAAGGTCGACCCGGCTACTGGCGACACCGTGCGCACGCCCTGGAGCAGCGACGAGCTGGCGCGCTTTACCCGCCTGGTGCAGGACTCGGTGGGCTTCGATGCCAGCCGTGGCGACAGCGTCAGTGTGATCAATACGCCATTTTCCGCCGTGCCGGGCGAGGAACTGGTCGCGCTGCCCTGGTACCAGAGCGAGCTGTTTCTGCTGGCCATGGCCGGCCTGAAGCAGCTGCTGCCGGCCCTGCTGATCTTTATTCTGGTCTGGTTCGTGCTGCGTCCGGTGATGAAGAACATTACCGGTGGCGGCGGTGAAGGGGGCCGGCGCGGCGGTCGCGATGGCGATGTCGAACTGGGCGAAATGGGCGGCCTGGACGGCGATCTGTCCGAGGATCGGGTCAGCCTCGGCGGCCCGCAAAGCATCCTCCTGCCCAGCCCGAGTCAGGGGTATGATGCACAATTGAACGCCATCAAGAGCCTGGTCGCAGAAGATCCGGGCCGTGTGGCCCAGGTTGTCAAAGAGTGGATCAACGCCGATGAGTGACAATCGCACCGCCACCAAACTGAACAAGGTCGACAAGGCGGCGATCCTGCTGCTTTCGCTCGGGGAAACCGACGCGGCCCAGGTGTTGCGTCACCTCGGGCCCAAGGAAGTGCAGCGGGTCGGCGTGGCAATGGCCGGCATGCGCAATATCCAGCGCGAGCAGGTCGAGCAGGTCATGGGTGAGTTCGTCGAGATCGTCGGCGACCAGACCAGTCTGGGCGTGGGGGCCGACGGTTATATCCGCAAGATGCTGACCCAGGCCCTGGGCGAGGACAAGGCCGGCAACCTGATCGACCGCATCCTGCTCGGCGGCAGCACCAGCGGCCTGGACAGCCTGAAGTGGATGGAACCGCGCGCGGTGGCTGATGTGATCCGCTACGAACACCCGCAGATCCAGGCCATCGTGGTCGCTTATCTCGACCCCGATCAGGCCGGCGAAGTGCTCGGTCATTTCGACCACAAGGTGCGCCTGGACATCGTCCTGCGCGTGTCCTCGCTCAATACCGTACAACCGGCGGCGCTCAAGGAACTCAATCAGATCCTCGAGAAGCAGTTCTCCGGCAGTTCCAACACCACCCGAGCCGCCCTGGGCGGGGTCAAGCGGGCCGCCGATATCATGAACTTCCTCGACAGCTCGGTCGAAGGCCAGCTGATGGACTCGATCCGCGAAGTCGACGAAGACCTGTCCAGCCAGATCGAGGACCTGATGTTCGTCTTCGACAACCTGGCCGATGTCGATGACCGCGGCATCCAGGCGTTGCTGCGCGAAGTCTCCTCCGACGTGCTGGTGCTGGCGCTCAAGGGGGCCGACGAGGCGATCAAGGACAAGGTGTTCAAGAACATGTCCAAGCGCGCCGCCGAACTGCTGCGCGACGACCTCGAGGCCAAGGGCCCGGTGCGGGTCAGCGATGTGGAGACCGCCCAGAAGGAAATCCTTACCATTGCCCGCCGCATGGCCGAAGCCGGAGAAATCGTCCTCGGTGGCAAGGGCGGCGAAGAGATGGTGTAAATGGCCGCCAAAGAAGCCCCCAGCGAGCTGATTCGCGCCAAGGACGTCAGTGCCTTCGACCTCTGGGCGTTGCCCAGTTTCGATCCCCAGGTCGAGCCTGCCGACCTGCCGGCCAGTACCGAGGCGGCCGCCGAACAGGCACAAGCGCCTGTCGAGGGGGCGGCGGAAGGGGAAGAGGTTGCCCTGGAAGATGTCAAACCCTTGACGCTGGATGAGCTGGAGGCGATCCGTCAGGACGCCTACAACGAAGGCTTCAGCACCGGCGAGAAGGACGGCTTCCATGCCGGCCAGCTGAAAGCCCGGCAAGAAGCCGAGGTGGCTCTGGCGGCGAAAATGGCCGGTCTCGAGCAACTGATGACGCAGCTGTTCGAGCCCATTGCCGAGCAGGATCAACAGCTGGAAGCGGCCATGGTCAATCTGCTGAGCCATATGGCCCGCCAGGTGATCCAGCGTGAACTCAAGAGCGACTCCAGCCAGATCACCCAGGTGCTGCGCGAAGCCCTCAAGCTGTTGCCCATGGGCGGAACGAGTGTGCGCATTCATCTCAATCCCCAGGACTTCGAGATGATCAAGGCCCTGCGCGAGCGCCACGAAGAGACCTGGCGCATTCTCGAGGATGAAGCGTTGCTGCCCGGCGGCTGCAAGGTCGAGAGCGAGCTCAGCCGCATCGATGCCACGGTGGAAACCCGTCTGAACCTGGCCCTTAAGCAGTTGTTCGAACATCAACGCGAGCAGCTGGGCCACCCCCTGGAAGCCGATTTGCATACCGACCTGAGCAAGGCCAGGGCACCCGACGATGCTCCTTAAGCGGGTGAGCTTCGCCAAGCGTCTGGCGGCCTACAGCGATGCCGTAAAATTACCCAGCCAACCGCTGGTCGAGGGCCGTCTGTTGCGCATGGTCGGCCTGACCCTGGAGGCCGAAGGCCTGCGCGTCGCTCTGGGCAGCCGCTGTCTGGTGATCAACGATGACAGTTACCACCCGGTGCAGGTCGAGGCCGAGGTGATGGGCTTTTCCAATGGCAAGATCTACCTGATGCCGGTCGGCAGCCTGGTCGGCATCGCGCCGGGCGCGCGGGTGGTGCCGCTGCCGGATACCGGGCGCCTGCCCATGGGCGTGTCGATGCTCGGTCGGGTACTCGACGGCACCGGTCGCGCCCTGGACGGCAAGGGCCGGATGAAGGCCGACGACTGGGTGCCGATGGACGGCCCGGCGATCAACCCGCTCAATCGCAACCCCATCAGCGTGCCGCTGGATGTGGGCATACGTTCGATCAACGGCCTGCTGACCGTGGGCCGCGGCCAGCGTCTGGGGTTGTTTGCCGGTACCGGGGTGGGCAAGTCGGTGCTGCTCGGGATGATGACGCGCTTTACCGAGGCCGATGTCATCGTGGTCGGGCTGATCGGCGAGCGCGGCCGCGAGGTCAAGGAGTTTATCGACGAGATTCTCGGTCATGAGGGCCTGACGCGCTCGGTGGTGGTGGCCTCTCCGGCCGATGACGCGCCCCTGATGCGCCTGCGCGCCGCGATGTATTGCACGCGTATTGCCGAGTACTTCCGCGATAAGGGCAAGAACGTGCTGCTGTTGATGGATTCTCTGACCCGTTTCGCCCAGGCCCAGCGCGAGATCGCTCTGGCCATCGGCGAGCCGCCGGCGACCAAGGGCTATCCGCCCTCGGTATTCGCCAAGCTGCCCAAGCTGGTCGAGCGCGCCGGTAACGCAGAGAAGGGCGGCGGCTCGATTACCGCCTTCTACACCGTACTCAGCGAGGGCGACGACCAGCAGGACCCGATCGCCGATGCCGCTCGTGGCGTGCTCGACGGGCATATCGTGCTGTCCCGGCGGCTCGCCGAGGAGGGCCATTATCCGGCCATCGATATCGAGGCCTCGATCAGCCGGGTCATGCCGCAGGTGGTGTCCGCCGAGCATATGCGCCTGTCGCAGCGCTTCAAGCAGCTCTGGTCGCGCTACCAGCAAAGCCGCGACCTGATCAGCGTAGGGGCCTACGTGGCGGGCGGCGACGCCGATACCGACCTGGCCATCGCTCGGCACCCGGCGATGGTCAAGTACCTGCGGCAGAACCTCGGCGAGAACGAAAGTCTGGCCAACAGCAGTGCGCAACTGGCGGCCACCTTCAACCCCGCCAGCGCGCCCTAAGCCATGTCGCAGAGTCGAGCCGCCCGCCTGGCTCCGGTCATCGTCATGGCCGAGCGGGCCGAACGCGAGGCGGCGCTGCAGCTTGGCCACTGCCAGGGCCTGCTGCGCCAGGCGGAAGTGCAGCTGGGCGAGCTGGAGCGCTACCGTGGCGATTACCAGCAGCAGTGGATCAGCGAAGGTCAGCGCGGGGTGTCCGGACAGTGGCTGATGAACTACCAGCGCTTTCTCTCGCAGCTGGAAACCGCCATCGGCCAGCAACGCCAGAGCGTCGATTGGCACCGCGGCAATATGGACAAGGCGCGCGAGCTCTGGCAGCAGCGCTATGCCCGTCTAGAAGGCCTGCGCAAGCTGGTCAAGCGCTATCAGGACGAGTCCCGTCTGGCCGAGGACAAGCGCGAGCAAAAGCTGCTCGACGAGCTGTCGCAGCGTTTATCTGGACGCGATTCGATTTCCTGATACCCCGTCTCGCCATTTCGGCTGCAGCCCACGGCGACGCGTGCCGCGCTGCGCCGCAGTAACCATGGTTGGGGCGGCGGGCGTAAGCCGCCCTCCGGCGGCAGTTGCTCCATGGCCTTTAGGGTGCTACATCTTGAACATGCACAGCACGTGGCCAGCGGCATCCTCGGTACCCTGGCTTTTTCGTTTATAGGAGCGATTCATGACTATCACCTCGCTGTCCTCATCCGACGGGCAAGAGTTGACCATTCTGATTCAGGGACGTTTTGATTTCGGGGCCCATCAGGAATTCCGCAACGCCTACGAGCGCGTCAGCAGCACGCCGAAGAGCTATGTCGTGGATCTGCAGGGCACCACCTATCTGGACAGTTCGGCGCTGGGCATGCTCTTGCTGTTGCGTGACCATGCCGGTGGCGACAGCGCACAGATCCGTCTGCTCAATTGCAATCCGGACGTGCGCAAGATTCTGGCGATCTCGAATTTCGAGCAACTGTTCCAGATCGTGTGAGACCACCGCCATGCCTGAGCGTCTGTCCATTCTGATCGCCGAGGACAACGCTGCCGATCGTATGCTGCTGTCGACCATCGTCAGCCGTCAGGGGCACCGTACCTTGACGGCCGCCAATGGCCTGGAGGCGGTCGCGCTATTCGAGCAGGAGCGCCCGCAGCTGGTGTTGATGGACGCCCTGATGCCGCTGATGGATGGTTTCGAGGCGGCGCGGCGAATCAAGCAGGCGGCCGGCGAAGAGCTGGTGCCGATCATCTTCCTCACCTCCCTGACCGAGGGCGAAGCCTTGGTGCGTTGCCTGGAGGCCGGCGGCGACGACTTTCTCGCCAAGCCCTACAACCGGGTGATTCTCGAAGCCAAGATCAACGCCATGGAGCGTCTGCGCCGCCTGCAGGACACCGTGCTGAAGCAGCGCGATCTGATCGCCAAGCACAATGAACACCTGCTCACGGAGCAACGGGTGGCCAAGGCGGTGTTCGACAAGGTGACCCATTCCGGTTGTCTGGATGCGCCGAATATCCGCTATCTGCAGTCGCCCTATGCGGTGTTCAACGGCGACCTGCTGCTGGCCGCCTTCAAGCCGTCCGGCGGCATGCATGTACTGCTCGGCGATTTCACCGGCCACGGCCTGCCCGCGGCGATCGGGGCCATGCCGCTGGCCGAGGTGTTCTACGGCATGACGGCCAAGGGCTACTCGCTGGCCGAAGTGCTGCGCGAGATCAACGCCAAGCTCAAGCGCATCCTGCCGGTCGGGGTGTTCTGCTGTGCGACCTTGCTCAATATCAGCTTCCAGCGCCAGGTCGTCGAGGTATGGAGCGGCGGCCTGCCCGACGGCTACCTGCTGCGCGGCGACGGCGAGCGCCTGCCGCTGGTGTCCCGGCACCTGCCGCTGGGGGTGCTGGAGCCGGCGACCTTCAATGACAAGTACGAGGTCTACCCCCTGGCCCTGGGCGACCGGGTGTTCCTGCTCTCCGATGGCGTGCTGGAGGCGCGCAATCCGCAAGGCGAGCTGTTCGGCGAGGCGCGCCTGCTCGAGGTGTTTGCCCACAACCGCGTGCCGGAGGAACTGTTCAGCGGGATTCAGCAGGCGCTGACGCTGTTCAGTGGCGAGCAGCAGGACGATGTCAGTCTGCTGGAGGTCAGTCTGGTCGAGGATGGCACACTGGCGCGTCCCCCCCTGGCGTTCGCGGACAGTGGCCAGAGCCACCCGCTGGACTGGTCGGCGAGCTTCGAGTTTCGCGGGGAAACCCTGCGTCACTTCAATCCACTGCCATTTCTGCTGCAATTGCTGCTCGAGGTGCAGGGCCTGCGCCCCCAGGGTGGAGCCCTGTACACGGTGCTCGCCGAACTCTATTCGAATGCCCTGGAGCATGGCGTGCTGGGGCTGGACTCGGCGCTGAAGTCCAATGCCGAGGGCTTTGCCGAGTATTATCGGCAGCGCAGCCAGCGCCTGGCGCGGTTGAGCGATGGCTATGTGCGTTTTCACCTGCGCCTGCTGCCCGAGGCGGGCGGTGGTCGCCTGGTGGTGCGGGTCGAAGACAGTGGACCGGGCTACGACCCCTCGCGCGCCCTGGCGCAGCAGGTGCCTGTGTCGGGCCTCAGTGGGCGTGGCCTGACGCTGGTGCGGCAGTTGAGCGAGCGCTGCAGCTGGGATGCCGGCGGGCAGGGTGTCAGCGTGGAGTTTTCATGGTTGCCTGGGGCATAATCCGGCGCAGCATGTCCAGGGAGGTTGACGTTGTCCGATATCCATCTAGATAGCAACGTATTGGCGGCCTTGCAGGACGTCATGGAAGATGAGTATCCGGTCCTGCTGGATACCTTTCTGCTCGACTCCGAGGAGCGCCTGCTCGGGCTGCGCCAGGCGCAGCAGGCTGCCGATGCCCAGGGCCTGCGCCTGGCTGCACACAGCTTCAAGGGCAGTTGCAGCAATATGGGCGCGCTGATGCTGGCGGGCCTGTGTCGGCAGCTGGAAGAGGCCGGCCGTCGCGAGCAGCTGGAACTGGCCCCCGAACTGGTGGAGCAGATCGAGCGGGAATTCGCCATCGTGCGGATTCTGATGAAGTCCGAGCGTCAGCGCTACCGGCATCTTTAATCGGGCTTGCGCGCCGCCGCGAAGTTGGCCCAGCCCTTGCAGAACTCTCCCCACGACTAACCCCGAGCGGAGAGTATCCATGTCCGTTGCCCCCGATCTGCTGCTTAAATCGGCACCCGAGACAAAACCCCGGGCGGCCGCGGCCAAAGCGCCGGCGAAAGCTGCCGAGCCCCCGAGGAATGGGGCTTCCAGCTTTTCCCAGGTGTACGCCAAGGAACGCCAGGCCAAGGCCGCGGAGCGCAGCGATGCACCGGCCAGGCCGGCTCGCGAGAGCCAGCCCAAGGCGCAGGAGGAGGAAAACCCCCAGGCCGCCACGGCCGTTGGCCAGCCGGAGCTTGCCGATAGCGGCAAGGCTTTGCCGAGTGAGCCGGCAAGCGAGGAGGCGCTGCTGGATCCTCTGCTGTTGCTGGGTATGGGCGCTGAGCCGGTTGACGCGCAAGAGACGGCAGAGTTGCCGGCGGAAACCGAGCCTGAGCCGCTGCTGATCTCGACCGGCAGCCTGACCAGTTCCGGGCCTGCGAGCATGACCGAGGCCAGCTTCGACCCGCAGATCGATGCCTTGAATCAGTTGCCGGCCGTGCGCATGGCCCTGGAAATGGGCACCAAGGAAAATGCCAAGGTCGACCATGCCACCCTGCACGCACAGATGAATCCGGCCGCCCAGAACGCGGCCCAGAATCCGGGGCAGAGCATGCTCGCCAGCCGCCTGCTCGAAGAGATGCAACCGGTGGACGAGGCGTTGCCGGAGTCGGCCGAGCTGCAACTGGAGTCTTTGAGTGGCAAAGGCCTCGAGGCCCTCAAGGAGAGCTCGGCGCAGACGCCGCCGGAGAACTTCGTCAGCAAACTCAATGCCCTGAGCCAGGCGATTGGCCAGCAGCAGTCCATATCGGCCCGGGCCCCGGTGATACCCGGGCAGCCGGTACCGATGCAACAGGGCGGCTGGAGCGAGGCGGTGGTCGACCGGGTGATGCTGATGTCCAGCCAGAACCTCAGGTCGGCGGAGATCCAGCTGGACCCGGCCGAGCTGGGGCGTCTGGAAGTGCGTATCAGCGTCAATCAGGAGCAGACCCAGGTCACCTTCGCCAGCCCCAACGCCGGCGTGCGCGAGGCGCTGGATGCGCAGATGCACCGCCTGCGGGAAATGTTCGCCCAGCAGGGTATGAACCTGCTGGATGTGAATGTCTCCGATCAGTCGTTGAGCCGAGGCTGGCAGGGCCAGGAGGGCGAGGGCAACGGTCGCGGCGGGTCGGGTCGGGATGGCTTCGCGGCGGACGAGGAGCTGCACCAGAACCCTGTGGATACACGCGGCGGCACGCCAATCGCCGCCCGCGGCCTGGTCGATTATTACGCCTAGGCTATGGACCGCGTGAAGTCCGATAGGCCGCGGACGGCGTTGCCGCTGTAGTTGCCGAGCGCACTGATCTAAACTCCGTTTCGCCCGACTCCCGTAACAGGGCGTCGGGCGATTTTGTTTGGGGCGATCTATGGCTGCGGCATGGGCCCGGTGACAGGGTCCGCGCTGCGCGGCCGACGGCTGGAAGCGGCTGGTCGACAGGCTGGCATAACACTTGCTCTTAACCCTTTGAAACGGATAGAACTCCGAATAGTGACGGATTATTGGCATGGCTAAGAAAGAAGCACCGCAGGTACCGGCAAGCGCCGAGGCCAAACCGGCCGGCAAAATGAAACTGATCATCCTGATTGCCGTGGTCGTGCTCCTGGCCGTGGGCCTGTCGGTGGGGGCCACCTGGTTCTTTCTGAGCAAGGGCGACAGCGCCGCCGAACAACAGGCCCAGACCTCTGCCGAACCCGCCGTGCCGCTCAAGCAGCCGGCGATCTATGAAGAGCTGAGCCCGGCCTTTGTGGTCAATTTCACTCAGCAGGGGCGGGCCCGTTATATGCAGGTCAGCGTGGCCCTGATGGCCCGCGACCAGCTGGCGCTGGATGCCCTCAAGGTGCATATGCCGGTGCTGCGCAACCGCCTGGTGATGCTGTTCTCCAGCCAGGACTTCGACACCCTGATGACCCCGGTCGGCAAGGAAATGCTGCGCCAGCAGGCCACCGCCAGCGTGCAGGAACTGGCCGAGAAGGAAACCGGCAAGCTGACCGTCGAACAAGTGCTGTTCACCAATATCGTATTGCAGTAATCGGGAGCCGAAGATGGCCGTGCAAGACCTGCTTTCCCAGGATGAAATCGACGCGCTGCTGCATGGCGTCGACGACGGCTTGGTCGAAACCGAGGATGAGGCTGAGCCCGGTAGCGTCAAACAATATGACCTGACCAGCCAGGATCGCATCGTCCGTGGACGCATGCCGACGCTTGAGATGATCAACGAGCGCTTCGCCCGCTACACCCGTATCAGCATGTTCAACCTGCTGCGCCGCTCGGCCGATGTGGCCGTGGGCGGCGTGCAGGTGATGAAGTTCGGCGAGTACGTGCATTCGCTGTATGTGCCGACCAGCCTGAACCTGGTGAAGATGAAGCCGCTGCGCGGCACCGGCCTGTTTATTCTGGACGCCAAGCTGGTGTTCAAGCTGGTGGACAACTTCTTCGGCGGCGACGGCCGGCACGCCAAGATCGAGGGCCGCGAGTTCACTCCGACCGAGTTGCGGGTGGTGCGCATGGTGCTGGACCAGGCCTTCGTCGACCTGCGCGAGGCCTGGCACGCGGTGATGGATATCAACTTCGAGTACGTCAACTCGGAGGTGAACCCGGCCCTGGCCAATATCGTCAGCCCCAGCGAGGTGATAGTCGTCTCCACCTTCCATATCGAACTGGATGGCGGTGGCGGCGACCTGCATATCACCATGCCCTATTCGATGATCGAGCCGATCCGCGAGATGCTCGATGCGGGCTTTCAGTCCGATGTGGACGATCAGGACGAGCGCTGGATCAAGGCCCTGCGCGAAGACATTCTGGGCGTCAGCGTGCCCCTGGGCGCGACCGTTGCCCGGCGTCAGCTGAAGCTGCGCGACATCCTGCATATGCAGCCGGGCGATGTGATTCCGGTCGAGCTGCCCGAGCACGTGGTGCTCTGCGCCAATGGCGTGCCTTCTTTCAAGGTCAAGCTGGGTGCCCACAAGGGCAACCTGGCGTTGCAGGTGCTCGGTCCCATCGATCGCCAGCGTTAACCCCTAGCCCCCTTTACTGCCAGCCGAGGATCCACGATGGCCGACGACAATCAGAACGAAGTCACCAGCCCCGAAGAACAGGCGCTTGCCGACGAGTGGGCGGCGGCATTGTCCGAGGCCGGCGATGCCGGGCAGGACGATATCGACGCCATGCTGGCGGCGAGCAACACGGCTCCGGCCGTGCCGCGTGCGGCCATGGAGGAATTCGACAACGCGCCGAAGATGAACCTGGCGGTGAATCTGGATGGGCCGAACCTGGACGTGATTCTGGATATTCCGGTGTCGATTTCCATGGAGGTCGGCAATACCGACATCACCATCCGCAACCTGCTGCAGCTCAACCAGGGCTCGGTGATCGAGCTCGACCGCCTGGCCGGCGAGCCGCTGGATGTGCTGGTCAATGGCACCCTGATCGCCCACGGCGAAGTGGTGGTGGTCAACGAGAAGTTCGGCATTCGCCTGACCGACGTGATCAGCCCGAGCGAACGCATCAAGAAGCTGCGCTGATCATGCCTAGAGTCTCGTTGCTGGGTCTGGCCCTGCCGCTTTGGGCCGTCGCCGCCGAATCGGCCGAGCAGGCCGCGACCCCGCTTGCCGATTCGACCACCGGCGGCCAGTTGGCGCAGTTGCTGTTCGGCCTGTTGCTGGTGATCGGGGTGATCTTCCTGCTGGCCTGGCTGGTGCGCCGCGTGCAGCAGATCGTGCCGCGCGGCGGCCAGGTGATCAAGATCGTCGCGACCCAGGCCCTGGGGCCGCGTGAGCGGCTGGTGCTGGTGCAGGTGGGCGGCGAACAGATTCTGCTGGGGTTGACCCCGGGCACCATCAGGGCGCTGCACGTGATGGCCGAACCGGTGCATTTCCCCGATGCCGAACCGGCCTCGGCCGAGTTCGCCCAGCGTCTGATGGAGCTGTTGGGCAAGGACCAGAAGGACAAGTCTTGATGCTGCGTTTGCTGCTGGTACTGGTTTTCAGCCTGGGTGCTGCGCTGGCGTTCGCCGAAGATGCGCCGACTGCCAGCACCTTGATTCAATCGGGTAGCAACCCGTTGTCGATCCCGGCCATTACCCTGAATACCGACACCGACGGCCAGCAGGAATACTCGGTCAGCCTGCAGATCCTGCTGATCATGACGGCGCTGAGCTTTATCCCGGCGTTCGTCATGCTGATGACCAGCTTTACCCGGATCATCATCGTCTTCTCGATTCTGCGTCAGGCCCTGGGCCTGCAGCAGACGCCCTCCAACCAGATCCTGGTGGGCATGGCACTGTTTCTGACCCTGTTTATCATGGCTCCGGTGTTCGAGCAGATTAACCAGGAAGCCCTGCAGCCCTACCTCAACGAGCAGCTGCCGGCCCAGGAGGCCATCAGCCGGGCCGAGGTGCCGATCAAGAACTTTATGCTGTCGCAGACCCGCGAGAGCGATCTCGAGCTGTTCGTACGCCTGTCCAAACGTACCGATATCGCCAGCCCGGAAGCGGCCCCCTTGACCATTCTGGTGCCGGCCTTTGTCACCTCGGAGCTGAAAACCGCCTTCCAGATCGGCTTTATGATCTTTATCCCGTTCCTGATCATCGACATGGTGGTGGCGAGCATCCTGATGGCCATGGGCATGATGATGCTCTCGCCGCTGATCATTTCCCTGCCGTTCAAGATCATGCTGTTCGTCCTGATCGACGGCTGGGCACTGATCATGGGCACCCTGGCCGCCAGCTTTGGAGGGCTCTAGGCATGACCCCTGAAGTGGCGGTGGACCTGGTGCGCGGAGCCCTGTGGCTGACCGCCAGCATCGTGGCGATCATCGTGGTCCCCAGCCTGATCGTCGGCCTGCTGGTGGCCATGTTCCAGGCCGCAACCCAGATCAACGAGCAGACCCTGAGCTTTTTGCCGCGTCTGCTGGTGATCCTGCTGGTGCTGATCTTTGCCGGACCCTGGCTGGTGCGCGAGCTGATGGAGTACACCGAGACCCTGATCATGAATATTCCGATGCTGATCGGCTGACGCCCGTGCTTGAGCTGAGCGATGGGCAGATCGGTAGCTGGGTGGGCAGTTTTCTGCTGCCGCTGTTTCGTATCGCCTCCATGTTGATGCTGATGCCGATCATCGGCACGCAGCTGGTCTCGGCGCGGGTGCGGCTGTATTTCGCCCTGGCCATCTGCGTGGTGTTGATGCCGACCCTGCCCGAGATGCCGACGGTGGATGCCATCAGCCTGCAGGTCTTGCTCTGGATCGCCCAGGAAATTCTCATCGGGGCGATGTTGGGCTTCACCCTGCAGCTGTTCTTCCAGGTTTTCGTGATCGCTGGGCAGATCGTGGCCATGCAGATGGGCCTGGGCTTTGCCTCCATGGTCGATCCGGCCAACGGCGTCTCGGTGCCGGTGATCGGCCAGTTGTTCATGATTCTGGTGACCCTGCTGTTTCTCGCCATGAATGCCCATCTGGTGGTGTTCGAGGTGCTGGCGGAAAGTTTCGTGACCCTGCCGGTGGGCGGCGGTTTTCTGCCCGGCAACTACTGGCAGGTGGCCAATAGGCTGGGTTGGGTGATCGGCGCGGCGCTGCTGCTGGTGTTGCCGGCGATCACCGCGCTGCTGGTGGTCAACCTGGCGTTCGGGGTAATGACCCGGGCCGCGCCGCAGCTGAATATCTTCTCCATCGGATTTCCCCTGACCCTGGTGCTGGGGCTGGTTATCGTCTGGGTCGGCATGGCCGATATCCTCGCCCAGTACCAGGTGTTCGCCAGCGAAGCGTTGCAGTTTCTTCGGGAAATGGCGGGGGCGAGCTAGTGGCCGAATCCGAAAGCGGTGCCGAAAAAAGCGAGGAACCCACAGACAAACGTCTGCGCGAGTCGCGCAAGAAGGGTCAGATCGCCCGCTCCAAGGAGCTCAATACCCTGGCCGTGACCCTGGGCGGTTTCGGTGGCTTGCTGGTGTTCGGTGGCAGCATGGGCGGGGCCATGCTGGACATCATGCGTGGCAACTTCTCCCTGCCGCGGGAGGTGATCATGGATGAGAACAGCATGGGGCTGTGGCTGGCCGCCTCAGGGGAAATAGCCATGGAGGCCCTGTTTCCGCTGTTTCTGTTACTGCTGGTGGTGTCCATCCTGGGGCCCATTTCCCTGGGTGGCTGGCTGTTTTCGGCCGAGGCCATGGCCCCCAAGGCCAGCCGGATGAACCCGCTGGCCGGTCTCAAACGGATGTTTTCGGTCAATGCCCTGGTCGAGCTGCTCAAGGCCCTGGCCAAGTTTGTGCTGATTCTGCTGGTGGGGGTGGCGGTACTGGCGGCCTTTCAGGATGACCTGCTGGCCATCGTCCATGAGCCCATCGAGTCGGCCATTATCCATGCGCTGAGCGTGGTGGGCTGGAGCGCGCTGTGGATGTCCTGCGGGCTGATTCTGATCGCTGCGGTGGATGTGCCGTTCCAGCTGTGGAGCAACAAGAAAAAGCTGATGATGACCAAGCAGGAAGTGCGCGACGAGTACAAGGACAGCGAAGGCAAGCCCGAGGTCAAGCAGCGCATCCGGCAGATGCAGCGGGAAATCTCCGAGCGCCGCATGATGCAGGCCGTACCCGAGGCCGATGTGGTGATCACCAACCCGACCCACTTTGCCGTGGCGCTCAAGTACGACCCGAGCAAGGGCAGCGCCCCGGTGCTGCTGGCCAAGGGCGGTGACTTCACCGCCCTGAAGATTCGCGAAATCGCCAACGAACACCAGGTCATGGTGCTGGAATCGCCGGCCCTGGCGCGGGCGGTGTTCTATTCCACCGAGCTGGACCAGGAGATCCCCGCCGGCCTGTACCTGGCCGTCGCCCAGGTGCTGGCCTACGTCTACCAGCTGCGCCAGTACAAGGCCGGCAAGGGTAAGCGCCCGGCCCCGTTGCCGGACCTGCCGATCCCGCCGGATTTGCGCCGCAACGAGTGACGCGGCCTGCCGGTGACAGGCTGTGCCGTCTAGTCGATCACGCCGCAGGCCACGCGTGTTCCGCCACCGCCCAGTGGTTGGGGATGGTCGGCATGGTTGTCGCCACCGGCATGGACCATCAGCGACAGGCCTTTCAGCTCCTCTGGATGCTTGATCCGTGGTGCCAGTACCGGCTGGCTGGCCTTGCCGTTCGCCGTGACCAGCAGGGTGGGCAAATCACCCAGGTGGCCGTCGCCCCAGGGCAGGCCGTGTTTGCCAGTGTTCTGCGGGTCCCAGTGGCCGCCAGCGGCTTCGGCTGCCGAGGGCTGGCCATCCTTGGGGGCCGGATCGCAGCTGGGCTGGCTGTGTACATGGAAACCATGCAGGCCGGGCTCGAGGCCGTGCAGCTGCGGGGTGAACACCGTGCCATAGGGGCTCTCGCTGATGAGGACCGTGCCGATCGAGGCTCCCTGGCCTTTGCCATCCACGGCATTGAGTTCGACCGACAGCTCGGCTGCCTGAAGGTTGGCGGCGCAGCAGCCGGCCAGTGCGGCAATCATCCATCGTTGCATTGTTGAATTCCTCGGTGGCTCTCGAGAAAACGCGGCGGGATGCCGCGTCCTTGCCAGTGCTGGGACTGGCATTTGCTGCCGAGGTTCGCTGTTTTCATCACGCGCCAGCACTCCTTCCTGGTGGAGCGCCGTCTGGCGAGCGATTGCGAGCGGCTTGGGTGAAAGTGGAAGGCTTCTTGCAATCACCGACACAGTGACGCCTTGGGCGTCAAAAGATTGAATCGGCTGGGGTAGGGCAGTGGCAATAGATCGTTCGCAAATGATCAGTGATGTGCGCAGCAACCTGTCGGGGTTGAAGCAGGGCAATCTGGGCATACCGCTGCTGCTGCTGGTCATGCTCGGCATGGTCATGCTGCCGATTCCGCCCTTTCTTCTCGATGTGCTCTTCACCTTCAGCATCGCCCTGTCGATCGTGGTGCTGCTGGTCAGCATCTATGCGCTGCGCCCCCTGGATTTCGCGGTATTCCCCACCATTCTGCTGGCGGCCACTCTGCTGCGCCTGGCGCTGAACGTGGCCTCGACCCGGGTGGTGCTGCTGCACGGGCATGGCGGCGGCGATGCCGCGGGGCAGGTGATCCAGGCTTTCGGCGAGGTGGTGATCGGCGGCAACTATGTGGTCGGTATCGTGGTGTTCGCCATTCTGATGATCATCAACTTCGTGGTGGTGACCAAGGGTGCCGGGCGCATTTCCGAGGTCAGCGCACGCTTTACCCTGGATGCCATGCCGGGCAAGCAGATGGCCATCGACGCCGACCTGAACGCCGGCCTGATCGACCAGACCGAAGCCAAGCAGCGCCGTTCCGATGTGTCCCAGGAGGCCGACTTCTATGGCTCCATGGACGGTGCCAGCAAGTTCGTGCGCGGCGATGCCGTGGCCGGTCTGCTGATCCTGTTTATCAACCTGATTGGCGGTATCGCCATCGGCGTGTTCCAGCACAGTCTGAATTTTGTTGATGCGGGCAAGGTCTACACCCTGCTGACCATCGGTGATGGCCTGGTGGCGCAGATTCCTTCGCTGCTGTTGTCCACCGCGGCGGCCATCATGGTGACCCGGGTTTCCAGTTCCGAGGATATGGGTGCTCAGGTCAACCGCCAGATGTTCGCCTCGCCCCGCGCCCTGGCGGTGGCAGCCGCGATCATGATCGCCATCGGTCTGGTGCCGGGCATGCCGCACTTCTCCTTTATCGGTCTGGGCCTGGTGGCAGCCGGTGCGGCCTACTGGATCGCCAACAAGCAGCGGGTGGTCCAGGAGAACGAGATCAAGGAAGTGCAGCGTCAGCAGGAACTGTTGCCGGCGCAGCGCGCTCAGGAGGTCAAGGAGCTGGGCTGGGATGACGTGACGCCAGTGGATATGGTCGGCCTGGAGGTGGGCTACCGCCTGATCCCGCTGGTCGACCGCAACCAGGGTGGCCAGTTGCTGGCGCGGATCAAGGGGGTGCGCAAGAAGCTGTCCCAGGAGATGGGCTTTCTCATGCCCTCGGTGCATATCCGCGACAACCTCGATCTGCAGCCCAATGCCTACCGCCTGACCCTGATGGGGGTCAGCGTGGCCGAGGCCGAGGTCTATCCGGAACGCGAGCTGGCGATCAATCCGGGGCAGGTGTTCGGCGCGTTGAACGGCATCGCCGCCAAGGATCCGGCGTTTGGCCTGGAGGCGGTATGGATCGACCCGAGCCAGCGCGATCAGGCGCAGTCCCTGGGCTATACCGTGGTCGATGCCAGTACCGTGGTCGCTACCCACCTCAACCAGGTGCTGCACAAGCATGCCCACGAGCTGCTCGGGCACGAGGAGGTGCAGCAGCTGCTGCAACTGCTGGCCAAGAGTTCGCCCAAGCTGGCCGAGGAACTGGTGCCGGGTCTCATCTCGCTGTCGACCCTGCTCAAGGTGTTGCAGGCGTTGCTGCAGGAGCAGGTGCCGGTCAGAGATATCCGCACCATCGCCGAGGCCATCGCCAATGTCGCGGTCAAGAGTCAAGATCCCGCCGCGATGGTGGCGGCGGTTCGGGTCGCCCTGGCTCGGGCAATCGTGCAAAGCATTGTGGGACTAGAGCTGGAGCTGCCTGTGATCACCCTGGAACCCAGGTTGGAACAGATATTGCTCAACAGTATGAACAAGGCCGGACAAGGCTCCGAAGAGGGCATTCTTCTGGAGCCCGGTATGGCCGAGAAGCTGCAGCGTTCCCTGGTGGAAGCGGCGCAGCGCCAGGAGATGCTCGGCAAGCCAGTGATCCTGCTGGTGGCCGGTCCGGTCCGGGCGATGCTCTCGCGTTTCGCGCGGCTGGCGGTTCCGAGTATCCATGTACTGGCATACCAGGAAATTCCGGACAACAAGCAAGTCACCATCGTTGCGACGGTGGGGCAGAACTAACCGAGGTTACAGGCCATGCAGGTCAAACGCTTTTTCGCCGCCGATATGCGTACCGCCATGAAACTGGTGCGCGATGAGCTGGGTGCCGATGCCTCGATCATCGGCAATCGCCGGGTTGCCGGCGGTGTCGAGCTGACTGCCGCACTGGATTATCAGATTCCTGCCGCGCCGGCCCGCCAGCCCAACCCGGCGCTGGAGGCCGAACTGCGCCAGACCCAGGCGAAGATCGCTTCGGCCCAGGCCGAGCTGGTCAGTCGTGCCCAGGTCGATGCCGGTAAGGACCGCCAACTGCTTGGCGCGCCGCCGAGCATGCCCGCTGCCAGTCTGGCGGCGGCCCTGCAACAACCTCTGGGCGCACCGGCAGCGGTGAGCGATCAGCGCGCGCTGGATGCCATGCGTTTCGAGTTGCATGGTCTGCGCGAGCTGATCGAAGTGCAGCTCGGCTCCATCGCCTGGGGCCAGTTGCAGAACCGTCGGCCGCAGCAGGCCAACCTGTGGCGGCGTCTGCAGCGCATGGGCCTGTCCGCCGAGCTGGCCAAGGCCCTGCTCGAGCGCGTGGCCAATGTCGCCGAGCCGCGCCAGGCCTGGCGCATGCTGCTGGCCCATCTGGCCCACGCGATCAAGACGCCGAAGCAGGAGCCGATGGACGAGGGCGGCGTGATCGCCCTGGTCGGTCCCGCCGGCATGGGCAAGACCACCACCCTGGCCAAACTGGCGGCGCGCTACGTGCTCAAGTACGGCGCGCAGCATATCGCCCTGGTCAGCCTGGACAGCTACCGCATCGGTGCCCAGGAGCAACTCAAGACCCTGGGGCGTATCCTCGATGTGCCGGTGACCCTGGTCGACCCGGGTCAGTCGTTGACCCAGGCCCTGGCCCCGCTGGCGCGCAAGCGTGTGGTGCTGATCGATACCGCCGGCCTGCCGGGCAACGATCCGGCGCTGCGCATGCAGCTGGAAACCCTGGCCAGTCGCGGGGTCAATGCGAAGAATTATCTGGTGATGGCGGCAACCAGCCAGAGCCAAGTGTTGAAAGCGGCCTACCATAGTTACAAGCAGTGCGGTTTGTCCGGCTGCATCCTGACCAAGGCGGACGAAGCCACCAGCCTGGGCGAGGTTTTAGGGCTGGCTATTAGCCAGCGTCTACCGGTAGCCTATCTGACCGATGGACCGCGGATCCCGGACGATCTGCATGTACCGCGCAGCCATCAGTTGGTGAGTCGGGCGGTGGGGCTGCAGGCGACCCAGGACCCCAGCGAGGATACGATGGCCGAGATGTTTGCCGGCCTCTATCAGCAGCCAACACGCCGCGCGAGTTGAGCATTAATCAACAGAACACCGCCAGCCGCATGGCTGCGGTCGAAGTTAGACAACAGGTGTGTAGATAACATGGGTATGCATCCCGTACAGGTGATTGCTGTAACCGGCGGCAAGGGTGGCGTCGGTAAGACCAATGTGTCGGTGAATCTGGCTTTGGCCCTGGCCGACCTCGGCCGCCGGGTGATGCTGATGGACGCCGACCTGGGCCTGGCCAACGTCGACGTGCTGCTGGGCCTGACCGCCAAACGCACCCTGGAAGATGTCATCAGTGGCGAATGCGAGTTGCGCGAGGTTCTGCTGCAGGGGCCGGGGGGCATCCGCATCGTGCCGGCGGCTTCCGGCATCCAGAGCATGGTGCAGCTGTCGCCGATGCAGCACGCCGGACTGATTCAGGCGTTCAGCGATATCAGCGACAACCTCGATGTGCTGATCATCGACACCGCGGCCGGGATCGGCGATGGCGTGGTCAGCTTCGTGCGCGCAGCCCAGGAAGTGCTGGTGGTGGTGTGCGACGAGCCGACCTCGATCACCGATGCCTATGCCCTGATCAAGCTGCTCAACCGCGACCACGGCATGAACCGCTTTCGCGTGCTGGCCAATATGGCTCATAGCCCGCAGGAGGGTCGCAATCTGTTTGCTAAGCTGACCAAGGTCACCGATCGTTTTCTCGATGTCGCCCTGCAATATGTAGGGGCCGTGCCCTACGACGAGTCGGTGCGCAAGGCCGTGCAGAAACAGCGTGCGGTCTATGAAGCCTTCCCGCGCTCTAAATGTGCGCTGGCGTTCAAGGCGATAGCCCAGAAGGTCGATGCCTGGCCGCTGCCGGCCAACCCGCGCGGTCATCTGGAGTTTTTCGTTGAGCGCCTGGTGCAGCAACCGGTCGCGGACCCGGCCATATGACAGCAGCCTCTGGACTCCGTATGTACAGCAAAGCGCAGGCGCAGGACTCCCAGCACCAGTTGATCGAGCGCTATGCGCCCCTGGTCAAACGCATTGCTTACCACCTGTTGGCGCGTCTGCCGGCCAATATCCAGGTGGACGATCTGATTCAGGCCGGCATGATCGGCCTGCTCGAAGCGTCAAAAAAATACGACTCCAGCAAGGGTGCCAGTTTCGAGACATTCGCCGGTATCCGCATTCGCGGCTCCATGCTCGACGAGGTGCGCAAAGGTGACTGGGCTCCCCGTTCGGTGCATCGAAACAGCCGCATGGTCAGCGACGCCATTCGGGTAATTGAGGCCAGAACCGGTCGAGACGCTAAAGATCAAGAGGTTGCGGCCGAACTCCAATTGAGTCTCGAGGATTACTACGGCATTCTTGGCGACACGTTGGGCAGCCGCCTGTTCAGCTTCGACGACCTGTTGCAGGATGGCGAGCACGGC
The DNA here is from genome assembly GCA_041621875.1 of Pseudomonas sp. Lineage (GTDB taxonomy): Bacteria > Pseudomonadota > Gammaproteobacteria > Pseudomonadales > Pseudomonadaceae > Aquipseudomonas. The sequence goes on from JBFJZW010000002.1 coordinate 47,154, forward strand.
GGCGGGCTGCGCGAGGATCTTGCCGGCCACCACCTCGAACCCTCACGCGATCTGGAAGACGAACGCTTTCAGGCGGCGCTGGCCGATGCCATTGCCGGCCTGCCGGAGCGAGAGCGGCTGGTGCTGGCGTTGTATTACGACGAAGAACTGAATCTCAAGGAGATCGGCGAGGTACTGGGGGTTAGCGAGTCTCGCGTCAGTCAGCTCCACAGCCAGTGCGCGGCACGGTTGCGGGCGCGGCTTGGCGAATGGCGAGCGAACTAGGCAGTTAAATCAGCAGGCCGGTTTCACGATTAAAGGCGTAGCCAGGTGCTGGATACGTTTGGACTGTACGGAGGTCGAC
>JBFJZW010000003.1:0-47142 GCA_041621875.1 Pseudomonas sp.
CCTGCAACCCGAGTTCAAGGCCTACCAGCAGCAAGTGGTGAAGAACGCCCAGGCCATGGCCAGCGTGTTTATCGAAAACGGCTATGACGTGGTCTCTGGCGGTACCGAGAACCACCTGTTCCTGTTGTCGCTGATCAAGCAGGAAATCACCGGCAAAGATGCCGACGCCGCCCTGGGTCGCGCCTTTATCACCGTCAACAAGAACAGCGTGCCCAACGACCCGCGCTCGCCCTTCGTCACCTCCGGCCTGCGCATCGGCACCCCGGCCGTGACCACCCGCGGCTTCAAGGAAGACCAGTGCCGCGCGCTGGCGGGCTGGATCTGCGAAATCCTCGCCAACCTGGGCGACGAAACCGTTGAAGCGCGCGTGCGCGAGCAGGTTAAAGCGGTCTGCGCCCAGTTCCCGGTTTACGGCAACTAAGCGTCACTTCGCAGCCGAAAAGCCCGCCCACCCCGGCGGGCTTTTTTTGTGCCGTTCGCCCGGCACACCGCCGCGCCTGGCAAACAAAGCGCACCATCGAGACCCACCTTGGCTATAGTGGATTAAACCCCGCAGGAGTTTTTTGCATGAGCAATACAGCCAACGAGCGGCGGCGCTTTCATCGCATCGCTTTCGATGCCCCCACCGAGATCATTCAAGGTGAGCGGAGCTGGGCAGTCGAGTTGCATGACGTGTCACTGAAAGGTTTGCTGGTCAAGCGCCCCGGCGGCTGGAACGGCGACCCGCACCAGCCCTTCGAAGCCAGCATCCGGCTGGGCGACGATACCTGCGTGCGGATGGAAGTGGTACTGACCCGCACCCAGGACAATCTGCTCGGCTTCGTCTGCCGGCATATCGACCTCGACTCGATCAGCCACCTGCGCCGCCTGGTCGAACTCAACCTCGGCGACGAAAGCCTGCTGGAACGGGAACTGGCCGCCCTCGGCGAAGGGGACTGACCGCCCCTCCTGTAACAGCCGGGGGGACACCGAGTCCTTGCTGGCAAGGGGCCTGCTGGCTCCTGGCGAAATGCGCCGCTATTCGAACAGCGCATCCAGCGCCTGCTCCAGGCGCGTCACCGCAATCACCTGCAAACCCGACGGCGGATCTTTCGGCGCATTGCCCTTGGGCACTATGGCGCGCTTGAAGCCGTGCTTGGCCGCCTCTTTCAGACGCTCCTGGCCGCTCGGCACCGGGCGGATCTCGCCGGACAACCCGACCTCGCCAAATACCAGCAGATCATGGGGCAGCGGCTTGTTGCGCAGGCTGGAGATCACCGCCGCCATCAGCGCCAGGTCAGAAGCGGTTTCCAGCACCTTGACCCCGCCGACCACGTTGAGAAACACGTCCTGGTCATAGGTGGGAATGCCGCCATGGCGGTGCAATACAGCCAGGAGCATGGCCAGGCGGTTCTGGTCCAGGCCCAGGGTGACGCGGCGCGGGTTGGCCATATGGCTGGTGTCGACCAGCGCCTGCACCTCCACCAGCATCGGCCGGGTGCCTTCCCAGGTGGCCATGACCACACTGCCGGGGACTTCTTCCTGGGCACGGGTGAGGAAGATCGCCGAGGGGTTGGTGACCTCCTTGAGGCCCTTGTCGGTCATGCCGAACACACCCAGCTCGTTGATCGCGCCGAAACGGTTCTTCACCGCCCGCAGCAGACGCAGACGGCCATCGGACTCGCCCTCGAAATACAGCACGGTGTCGACCATATGCTCCAGTACCCGCGGCCCGGCCAGCGCACCTTCCTTGGTCACATGGCCGACCAGAAAGATCGCCGTGCCGCTCTGCTTGGCGAAGCGCACCAGCAGCGCCGCGCTCTCGCGCACCTGGGACACGCCGCCGGGTGCCGAGGACAACTGTTCGGTGAAGATGGTCTGAATCGAGTCGATCACCATCACCTTGGGTTTCTCCAGGCGCGCGGTGGCGATGATGGTTTCGATGCAGGTCTCGGTCATGACCTTGAGCTTGTCTTCCGGCAGGCCCAGGCGGCGGGCGCGCATGGCCACCTGCTGCTGGGATTCCTCGCCGGTGACATAGAGCGCGGGAAAGCGCGTGGCGATATTGCACAGGGTCTGCAGCAGGATGGTCGACTTGCCGATACCCGGGTCGCCGCCGATCAGCACCACCGAGCCGTCCACCAGGCCGCCACCGAGCACCCGGTCGAGTTCGCCGGAGGCGGTGGAAAAGCGCGGCACTTCCTCGACGCTGACCTCGGCCAGGGTCTTGATCTGCGCCTGCTCGCCGGCCCAACCCGAGCGTCCGCTGGGGGTGGCGGCATTGGCTTCGAGCAGGGTTTCCATCAGGGTGTTCCAGGCCCCGCACTCGCCGCACTGGCCGGCCCATTTGGGAAAGGTCGCACCGCACTCGGTACAGCCGTACATACGTTTGGCCTTGGCCATGCCGGACTCCTCGGAAAGCTGAGCCCGGATGATACGAAATAGCTGGATATATTTACAGCCATGGAGCGCTGTTAATCCTAGCCCTTGCAGCAGCCACAACAAGGCTCGGCGGCACCCTTGAGGCGGCGCGCCACTTCATCCTTGAGGTCGACGCGGGCCAGCTTGAGGGACGCCAGAGCGTCGTCGGTCAGGGTCTCTACGCCGTCCTCGACGCGGCAGATGCGCTTGTCCAGGGTTTCGTACTCATCGGCCAGGCGGGCGAAATCGACATCCTTGACCCGGAGCTCGTGCAAGACGGTGCGCAATTCGGGAAAGTCTTTGTTCAAGGGGTGGTGTTCAACGTGCATGCTGGCGCTCCTCGCAGGGTATGTTGGCAAGCAGCCTACCCCCCGCCCGCCGCTCAGCCCTTGACCGGGATCAACGCCGGCCGCTCAAGACACGCCACGCAGCAACTGCGCCAGTTCGTCCTTGAGGCTGACCCGCTGCATTTTTAATCCCAGCAACAGCATTTCGTCCATGGCGATGCGCCCGCTCTCCACCTCATAGATGCGCTTGTCGAGTTCTTCGTACTCCTCGGCCAGACGCGCGAAATGGCCGTCAGCCGCCAGCAAGGCCCCAAGCTGCGGCTTGAGTTCGGGAAATTCACGGCTGAGCGGATGATGTTCCAGTGGCATAGCGGCATCCTCAATGGCGATTCTGTGTTCAGACTAGACCAGCGCGGCCGGCTCTGCCGAAGGCGGTCCCTCCCTGCCAGCGATAGCTGCTATCGTTTGCCGGGTATTAGGGTCTGTTGCTGTTTCGTTCGCGGTCGCGCCGGAGCCTGTTTTAGCGCGAGGCAAGGCACGAGACACGAAGTTTGTTCAGCACATCCATGTGCTTCACCCCTTCGGGTTGCGCGCAAAATCTCGCCATGCGGTGTTGGAGGACTTGGCAGGGAATAACCATTACCTGCGTCCTCCGCCTAGCCTGGCGAGATTTTTCGCGGCAACGCGGCTCGCGACGAAACGGCAACAGCCCCTAGCAGTGACCACGATGAGAGCGCCCCATGGATAAGAACCCCGGCTGCACGGCATGCCGTGACGGCAAAGGCCTGGATTTCCCGATCAGCATGGCTTTCCAGCCAATAGTCAACCTCACGACCCGCCAGGTCTTCGCCCACGAAGCCCTGGTCCGCGGTGCCGCCGGGGAGTCCGCCGGCAGCGTGCTGGGGCACCTGACCACGGAAAACCTCTATCCCTTCGACCAGAGCTGCCGAGTCAAGGCGCTGGAGTGGGCCGCCAGGCTGCAGGTACCTGCGATGGTCTCCATCAACTTTATGCCCAATGCCGTGTACAAGGCGGAAACCTGCATCCGCACCACCCTGGAGGCGGCAAAACGCTACAACTTCCCCCTCAAGCGGATCATCTTCGAAGTCACCGAGCAGGAGCAGGTGCTGGATATCGAGCACCTCACCACTATCCTGCGCGCCTATCGCAAACAGGGTTTTATGACCGCCATCGACGACTTCGGCGCAGGCTATGCGGGCCTCAACCTGCTGGCCGACTTCCAGCCCAACCTGATCAAGCTGGACATGCAGCTGATCCGCAATATCGACCAGGACAGCGTTCGCCAGATTCTGGTCGAAGCCACCCTGCAGATGTGCCGCAAACTGAAAATCCAGGTGATCGCCGAAGGCATCGAAACCCTGGGCGAACTGCACGCCCTGCGTGACATGGGAGTCGAGCTGTTTCAGGGTTATCTGCTGGCCAAGCCCGGCTTCGAGTCGCTGCCCGAAGTGCACTTTCCTGCCTGACAACTGGCTGGCAAGCGCCGCGACCTGGATTACACTTCAGCGCAAACCACCTATCAGGGAAAGAAATATGAGCATTATCAGCGAATTCAAGGCCTTCGCCGTCAAGGGCAATGTAGTCGACATGGCCGTGGGCATCATCATCGGTGCCGCCTTCGGCAAGATCGTCTCGTCCTTCGTCGGCGATATGGTGATGCCGCCCCTGGGCGTGCTGATCGGCGGGGTGGACTTCTCCGACCTGGCCGTGGTGCTCAAGGCCGCCGAAGGCGATGTCGCCGCCGTTACCCTGTCCTATGGCAAGTTTATCCAGAGCATCATCGACTTCCTGATCGTCGCCTTCGCCATCTTTATGGGAATCAAGGTGATCAACCGGCTCAAGCGCGAAGAGGAAATCGCCCCCAGTGCCCCGCCCGTCCCCAGCAAGGAGCAGGAACTGTTGAGCGAGATCCGCGATCTGCTCAAGAGTCAGCAGGAAAAGCACTGACACCTCACGGCGGTGGCACTGTCGATGCCGCCCCCGCGCGCACCATCCCAGGAACTGCACCCGCCAGACCGTGTGCAGTTTTTTTTCGCCTAGACTATTGATGACCTGCTTGCTGACCCAGCCCTGGCGGCTGGTCACCCAGGGCCCGCAGAGGTCCAACCCAGCGCTGGCGAAAGCGTACGCCATACTTTACAAGGCCTGAAGATGAGCGATGTAGCAGAAGATGAGCTGTTCGCTTTCGACGACGAAACCCACCCGGACAATCGCAGCCCAGCCCAGCCCCGCTGGCGCATCCTGATCGTTGACGACGACCAGGATGTGCATCAGTCGACCTGCTTCGCCCTGGCCAATACCGAGATCCTCGGCCGCCCCCTCGAATTCCTGCATGCCTATTCGGCCGCACAGGCCGTCAGTGTGCTGACCCAGCAGGCGCAGGTCGCGGTGATTCTGCTGGACGTGGTGATGGAGTCGGAGCATGCCGGCCTGGATCTGGTCCGGCGGATCCGCGAAGACCTGCATAACAGCGAGATCCGCATCATCCTGCGCACCGGCCAGCCAGGCTATGCACCGGAGATGGAGGCCATCCGCGACTACGACATCAACGACTACAAGACCAAGTCCGAGCTGACCCGCAACCGCCTGTACACCGCGCTGACCGCGGCCATCCGCGGCTACGACCAGATCCACACCATCAACGCCAGCCGCCACGGCCTGGGCATGGTGATCCGCGCCAGCAGTCGGCTGCTGGCGCGCCAGGGCGTCAGCGAGTTCGCCGCCGGGATCATCACCCAGATCTGCGGCCTGCTCGGCCTGCCGCCCGAAGGCGTGGTCTGCGCTTACGACCACCAGGCCTCGCCGGCCCACGCCCTGATCGTCGCCGCCGCCGGCAGCCTGAAGGACTGCATCGACAAGCAACTGGAGGAGTTACCCGATCAACAGATCGCCCGGGCGCTCAATCAGGCGCTGGCCGAGCGCAGCAACCGCTACGGCAGCCATTCGACCACCCTGTTCTTCCCCGGCCAGAGCCATAACCATATGGCCGCCTACCTGCAGACCGGACGCGCGCTGAACGCGCTGGATCGGCAACTGCTCGAGGTGTTCTGCAGCAACATCATCATCAGCCTGGACAACGTGCTGCTACTCAGCCTGCTCAAGGACCATGCCTACAACGACCAACTGCTGCACCTGCCCAACCGCCTGGCCCTGGTCCAGGCCCTCGACCAGGCGCTGGCCGGCGCGGCACCCGGCGAGACCACCCTGGCACTGATCGATATCGACGGTTTCTCCGAGCTCAACGACACCCTCGGCCACCAGCACGGCGATGCCCTGCTGCAGGCGGTCGCCGAACGTCTGCAGCAAGCACTGCCGCCCGATACCCTGCTGGCGCGGGTTGCCGGGGATGTCTTCGGCATCCTGGCCGGCAACCGGGTCGTCAGCGCCGACAGTCTGCGCGGCCTGTTCCAGCAACCGCTGTACTTTGCCGAGCTGAGCCGACGCATCACCGCCACCATCGGCCTGACCTGCCTGGACCAGATCGACGGCAACGGCGGCGAGGCCCTGAAGGCGGCCAATATCGCCCTCAAGCACGGCAAGCGCCAGCAACGCGGCAGCATCAGCCACTTTACCCGCGCCATGGAGCAGGAAACCCGCGCCCGCGTGCAGTTGCTCCAGGAGCTGCGCAGCGCCTTCGAGCGCGAGCGGCTGTTCGTGGTCTACCAGCCGCAGATCGCTCTGGCCAGTCGCCAGCTGATCGGCGTCGAAGCCCTGCTGCGCTGGCGCACCGATGACGGCCAGTTCGTCGCCCCGGCGCAGTTCATTCCCCTGGCGGAAAGCTCCGGGCTGATTGTCAGCCTTGGCGAATGGGTTCTGCGCAGCGCCTGCCGGGACCTGCAGCGCATCATCCAGCACAGCGGCCGGGCGCTGCGCATGGCGGTCAACGTCTCGGTGGCGCAATTTCGCCAGGCCGACTTCCTCGCCACCCTGGAGCGCGCGCTCGACGAAAGCGGCATCGACCCGAGCCTGCTGGAGCTGGAAATCACCGAATCGGTGGCCATGCTCGACGCCAGCTTTATGATCGACCTGCTCGAGCGCATCAAGCGTCTGGGCGTGAGCCTCGCCGTGGACGACTTCGGCACCGGATTCTCCTCGCTCAGCTACCTCGAACGTCTGAATGTCGACCGACTGAAGATCGACCTCAGCTTTGTCAGCCAGATGGAGCAGAGCAATGGCAGCAAGCGCATCGTCGAAACCATTATCCAGCTGGGCCGCAGCCTGCAGCTGGAACTGATCGCCGAAGGAATCGAGCAGGAAAGCCAGGCCGTCTCGCTCACCCAGATGGGCTGCCACGAAGGCCAGGGTTACCTGTTTGCCAAACCGCTCGAACTGGCGGCGCTGCTGAGCTTTATCACGGCGTCGGGCCAGTGACGGAGCCAGCCATGGCCACGCGCGGTAGCCGGGCGCTACGTGCCGGATGGCTCTTGTATCTGGCCCTGGGCCTGGGCGGCTGCGGCGAACCCGAGCCGATCCGTCTGGGCTTTATCGGCGGCCTGTCCGGGACCAATGCCGAACTCGGTACGGCCGGGCGCAATGGTGCGCAACTGGCCGTGGAACAGGCCAACGCCGACGGCGGAATTGACGGCCGGCCACTGCACCTGCTGATCAAGGATGACCGCCTCGACCCCGAGCAGGGCCGCCAGGTCATCCGCGAACTGCTGCAGGAGCAGGTCGTCGCCATCCTCGGCCCCATGACCAGCGCCGTGGCCATGGCCGTGGTGCCGCTGGCCGACGAGGCCCAGGTACTGATGATGGCCGGCCCGGTCAGCAGCCCGGCGCTGAGCGGCCTGGACGACTACTTCTTCCGCACCATAGGCACCCACGCCGAACATGCCCGGCAACTGGCCGAGTACCTCGCCGAACAACACCCGGCGGCACGGGCAAACCTGGTGCTGGACCTGCGCAACCAGGCCTACAGCGAAGCCTGGGCCGCGCACTTCTCCCGGCACCTGCACGCAGCCGGCGGCTTTACCCAGAAGGTCCTTGGCTTTACCTCCGGCCCGCAGACCGACTACGTCGCCCTGGCGGCCGAGGCCCTGCAGGGGGCCCCTCAGGTGGTACTGCTGATCACCAGCGCCCAGGATGCGGCGCTGCTCTGCAACCAGCTGCGCCAGCGCCAGCCGCACACCGTGCTGGCCAGCGCGGAATGGGCCGGCACCGGCCAGCTGCTGGAACTCGGCGGCAAGGCCGTGGAGGGCCTGATAGTCCCGCACTATATGGACCTGCACAGCCAGCTCCCGGCCTTCCAGCAGTTTGTTCAGGACTACCGGCAACGCTTCGGCCATACGCCGAGCTTTCCCGCCCTGACCACCTACAACGCCACCCGGATAGTGCTGCAGGCCCTCGCCGACCAGGACCGCGACGAACCCCTGAAGCAGACCCTGCTGCGCCAGCGCGAGTATGCCGGCCTGCAGGGCCCGATCCGCTTCGATGCCTTTGGCGACACCCAGGGCGCGACCTACCTGACGGTTATCCGCGATGGCCAGTATGACGATGCCCGCTAGGCCATGTCTGCCTGGGCTGCTGGCACTCTGCGCCGCCCTGCTGCTGAGCGCCTGCGAGGAACAAGTCGCGGCCCCGCCGCCCATTCGCCTGGGCGTGATAGTCGATGTCTCCGGCCCCAGCGCCAGCCTCGGCCTGGCCGGGCGCAATGGCATGCAGCTGGCCGTCGAAGAAGCCAATGCCGCCGGCGGCATTCAGGGCCGGCCCATCGAGCTGCTGTACCGCGATGACGGCTTCGACCCGCAACGGGCCCGACAGGCGGCGGCCGAACTGATCGCGATTCCCGTCGAGGCCGCGCTCGGCCCCATGACCAGCCTGATCGCCGAGCAGCTGGCCCCGCAATTTACCGAGGCCGGCATCCTGCTCATGGGCGGAACGCCGCTCAGCCCGCTACTGGCCGGGCGTGACGACCAGTTTTTCCGCACCCTCAGCCACACCAACCCGGACGCCCGCGATATCGCCAACCACCTGGGCCAGCAGCTTGGCCTGCAGCGGGTCAATGTGATCATCGAGCTGAGCAACAGCAGCTACACCCGCCCCTGGCTCGCCGATTTCAGCCGCCACCTGCAGGCCACCGGGGCCGAGGTCGGCCTGACCGTGGAATTCAGCCGCGACCAGCAGACCGACTTCGCCGCCCTGGCGCGCCGCGCCCTGGCCGACCGCCCCGCCGCCGTGGTGCTGATCAGCAGCGCCCTGGACACCGCCCTGCTGGCCACCCAGCTGCGCCAACAAGCCCCGCAGTTGATTCTCGCCACCCCGGCCTGGGGCGCGGCCGACACCCTGATCGAAATGGGCGGCCGCGCGGTCGAGGGCATGATCACCGCCCAGGCCTTCGACCTGAACGACAGCTCCGCCGCCTTTGTCGCCTTCAAGCAGCGCTACCAGACACGCTTCGCCCAGCCCATCGATACTGCCGCGCTGACCAGCTACAACGCCACCCACGTCCTGCTCGCGGCCCTGCAACAGCGCCTGCCCGGCGAACACCCCAAGCAGGCGCTGCTGCGCATTCGCCAGTTCCAGGGCTTGCAGCGCCAGATCGTCTTCGATGACTTTGGCGACAGTGACAGCCTTCTCTACCCCATGGTGGTGCGCGATGGCCGTTTCAGCAGTCCTGAGTAAGCTGGGCGCGGCCCACCCCCTGCTGCTGACCCTGGCCAGTCGCTTTATCCTGGTGGCCTGCATCCCGGTGCTGGCGGTCGGCTTGCTGTTTCGCCTGTATTACGAACCGCTGCTGCTCGATGAGGTGGAAAACCGCCAGAGCTTTGCCGCCGAGGCCATCACCCACCAACTGGAACGCCACTTCAGCATTGCCAACCGCGAACTCGGAGCCCTGGCCGAACTGTTCCACAATAGCCAGACCCTGGATAACCAGCAGATCCAGACCCTGCTGGATGCCTATGCCGACAGCTCGGATTTCTACGAGGCCATCTACCTGACCGACGACACCGGCCAGATCAGTGCCATCGGCCTGCCGGCCGACCGCCGCACGCTGCGGCAGAACCTGTTCGGCCTGGATATCTCCGCCCGCGACTTCGTTCGCCAGGCGCAACTGAGCCGCCAGGGCGTCTGGTCCAACAGTTTTCTCTCCACCGTCAGCTCGCGTCTGGCGGTGGCCTTGGCGCAGCCTCTGGGCCCACGCACCCTGGTCGGTGAAGTGGCCATCAGCCCGCTTCCCGAATTGGCCCGCCAGCTGAGCCAGGATGGCCGGCTGCAAATCCGCATGCTCGACCGCCAGCATCAGCTGATCGCCGACTCGCAGAGCGCCCAGGCCGGACAACAGCTCAACCTTGGCCATCTGCAGGTTCTGCACGACCCGTCGGTGCGCAGCTTCGACCTCGATGGCCAGCAGCTGTTAGGCCTGGCGCGCAAGGTCAAGGGCCCGGACTGGCAGGTGCTGGTGGCGCAGCCGCAGCAGCAGGCCCATGCCCTGATCGACAGCACCTGGCGGCGCATCCTCAGCGCCCTCGGCCTGGCCCTCGCCATCGCCCTGCTGATCGCCGGCAGCACCAGCTGGACCCTGGCGCGGCGCATCTCGCAGTTCACCCGGCATGTCGGGGAAATCGCCAACGGCCACTATGACCTGCCCATGGAGCCCAGCCGCATCCGCGAGCTCAATACCCTGCGCGCCAGCCTGCAGCGGATGGTCGGTGCCATCCTCGAGCGCGAGCAAGCACTGCTGGACACCGCCCAGAGCCTGCGCGAAAGCGAGGACCGTCTGCTCGCCACCCTGGAATACACGCCCAACGTCGCCGTACAGTGGTTCGATGCCAGCGGCCGCATTCTGCTGTGGAACCATGCCAGCGAGCGCATCTACGAGATCCCCCGGGAAGCCGCCCTGGGCAAGACCCTCGACCGCCTGCTGTACACCCCGGGGCAGCAAGCGATGTTTCTCGCCAGCCTCGCCCAGGCCGCCAAGGGCACGCCGGTGGGCCCCTACCTGAGCGAGCTGCAGCTCAACCCGCAGCGCAGCATCTGCGTGCTGACCACCACCTTCAGCATCCCCGCGGCCGATGGCAGCCTGCAGTTCGTCAGCATGGACATCGACGTCACCGACCAGAAGCGCGCCGAACAGGCCTACCGGGAGCTGAATGCCACCCTGGAGCAGCGCGTGGCCGAACGTACCGAGGCCCTGAGCCGCAGCAACGAAGAACTGAGCAACGCCATGGCGACCCTGCAACGCGCGCAGAACGAGCTGGTCCAGAGCGAAAAGCTCGCCGCCCTTGGCTCCCTGGTCGCCGGCATCGCCCACGAACTGAACACCCCGGTCGGCAACAGCCTGATGGCCGCCAGCACCCTGGAAGATCGCAGCCGGGAGATCAGCACCGCCGTCAGCGCCGGGGCGCTCAAGCGCTCGGTGCTCGACCAGTTTCTGCAGGACAACAAGACCGCCACCGACATCCTGGTGCGCAACCTGCGCCGGGCCAGCGAGCTGATCACCAGCTTCAAGCAGGTCGCGGTCGACCAGGCCAGTGCCCAACGCCGTACCTTCCAGCTCAGCGAGGTGGTCAAGGAAATCCTTATCACCCTGGGCCCGACGCTGAAGAAGACGCCCTTCGTCATCGACAGCAATATCGACGACGAGATCGAACTGGACAGCTACCCCGGGGCTCTCGGCCAGGTGCTGGTCAACCTTATCAACAACGCCCTGAGCCATGGTCTGCAGGGCCTGGAGCACGGCAAGATCGGCCTGTATGCCTTCCCCTACGAGCCGGGCTGGATCGAGCTGGCCGTGTCCGACAACGGGCACGGCATCGCCCCGGAACATCTGTCGCGGATTTTCAACCCCTTCTTCACCACCCGCCTGGGCCAGGGCGGCAGCGGCCTGGGCCTGAATATCGTGCACAACCTGGTCACCGGAGTACTCGGCGGCAAACTGGAGGTGGCCAGCCAGCCCGGCTGGGGCGTGCGCTTCGCCATCCGCCTGCCGCTCTGCGCGCCAAGCGGCAGCGAGACCCAGGAGGATAAACCGAACGATCCCGCGCAAGCCGATGAGGACTCAGTGCCGCCGGTGCCTCACCAGTAATTTTCCACCGCCACCTGGCCCGGCCGGCGACTCAGACTCAGCTGCAACCCGCGCAACTTCAGCAGGCTACGGGTGTCGTCGATCATCTGCGGGTTACCGCAAAGCATCACGCGCGAGTGCTCGGGGCTCAGCTTCAGGCCGGCGGCGCGCTCCAGCTCGCCGCGGGTCAGCAGGTGGGTGATGCGCCCGTGCAGGCAGCCGGGTGCCTGCTCACGGGTGACCAGCGGCAGGTAGACCAGCTTGTCGGCGTATTCGGCCAGGTGCGGCAGGCTTTTCAGGCCGTGAATCAGCGGCTGATAGGCCAGCTCGCTGGCGGTGCGCGCGCTGTAGACCAGGACGATGCGTTCGAAACGCTGCCACACCTCGAAGTCCTGCAGGATCGAGAGAAAGGGGGCCAGGCCGGTGCCGCTGGCCAGCAGCCAGAGGTCGCGGCCATCGACGAAACGGTCGAGGGTGAGAAAGCCAAAGGCCTGCCTGTCTACCAGCAGGCTGTCGCCGGCCTTGAGGCGGCTCAGCTCACTGGTGAACTCGCCGCCGGGCACGACGATGGAGAAAAACTCGAGAAACTCGTCATGGGGAGCCGAAACCATCGAATAGGCGCGCCAGACCACGCTGCCATCGACCTTCGCTACGCCGAGGCGGGCGAACTGCCCGGCGCGGAAGCGAAACCCCGGATCGCGGGAACAGCGCAGGCTGAACAGGCTGGGCGACCAAACATGCACATCGCTGAGAATCTGTCGGGTGAACTTGTCTTCGCTGGCGGTCATACTTCACTCCCTCTGCGCTCGGGTCATGCACAGTGTCCCGCAAAGCGCCGCCCACAAACACCAGTAGTCCATATGCCTATATTCGTTACGCCTTTTGCCCAGCTCGACCTGATCCGCCAGCCCGAGCAGCAGGCCGAGCCCCTGCAAGCCTTCGACGCCGCCGACGAGTACCTGTTCAGCCATCTGCATGAGCAAGGCTTGCCCGCGGACGCCCGAGTGCTGGTACTCAACGACAACTTCGGGGCCCTGGCCGCCAGCCTGGCCGGACACGCCCGGGTTACCAGCAGCGGCGACTCGCACCTGGGCCGCCTGGCGCTCACGGCCAATCTGGCACGCAATCGACTGGCCATCGAGACAGTCAACTTCGTGCCAGCCAGCGAAGTTGCCCAGGGACCATTCGATCTCGTGCTGATCCGCGTGCCCAAGACTCTGGCGCTGCTGGAGGAACAGCTGATCCGCCTGCACGGCCAGCTCGCGCCAGGCGCTCAGGTGATTGCCGCGGCCATGGTCAAGCACCTGCCCCGGGCCGCTGGCGACCTGCTGGAAAAATATATCGGCCCGGTACAGGCCTCGCTGGCGGTTAAAAAGGCCCGCCTGCTACTGGCCACGCCCGAAGCCAAACCCGCTGCGCTATCGCCCTACCCCACGCGCTATCGCCTGGACAAGCCAGCCATCGAACTCGTCAACCACGCCAATCTGTTCTGCCGCGAAGACCTCGACATCGGCACCCGCGCCTTCCTGCCCCATCTGCCCAAACACCTCAGCCGCATGCGCGTGGCGGATCTCGGTTGCGGCAACGGCGTGCTGGGGATTGCCTACGCGCTGGGCAGCCCGCAGGCCGAGCTGTGCCTGGTGGATGAGTCCTATATGGCGGTGCAATCGGCCGCGGAAAACTGGCGCGCCGTCCTGGGCGAGCGCCCGGTACAGATCCGCGCCGGCGATGGCCTTGCCGAGCAACCGGCCGACTCGCTGGACCTGGTGCTGTGCAACCCGCCGTTCCACCAGCAGCAGGTGGTCGGCGACTTCCTCGCCTGGCGCATGTTCCAGCAGGCCCGCGCGGCGCTGGTCACCGGCGGCGAGCTGTGGATAGTCGGCAACCGCCACCTGGGCTACCACGCCAAGCTCAAGCGCCTGTTCCGCGGCGTCGAGCAGGTAGCGGCCACACCGAAGTTTGTGGTGCTCAAAGCGATCAAATAGCCATCGAACCCTGCCCGACGGCGGCCGCTTGCCCCCCACTGACAACAGCACAGGGACCTGCTCGTCTTATAGAAAGCGGCGCGTTTATGGTTGCGCCCCGATGCCGCTGACTAACGCACGAGCTTGAACACCATGCTTCGATAGCTTGCGCATTGTTCGATCACGGCGTCTGTGCGCCCCCGGCCAGCGGTGTTGAGCAAAGCCAAGATAGCGTCGCTGACCAAGGGCACATCATCGCAGTGGAAACAGCCCTGGCGCACCCCGCTGGCGATGATCTGTCGCAGCTCCTGGGCATAACTCTGGGCCAGTTGCTGCACCCGCAGTTGCTCCGGTGCCGCCAGGCTACGCGCCTCCCCCGGGTCGATAAGCCCGCCCTGCTGCCCTCGCTGCGCATGCCAGACCAGGTGGTTGTCCACGAAGGCGGCCAGGGCCTGTTCGGCCGCAGCGCCTCGCGGCCGGGCCTCGTACCAGGCGCACAGCAGGTCGTCGAAGTAGTCGCAGAGCAGCTCGAAGAGCAGACAGTGCTTGCTGGGAAAATAACGATAGAGGCTGCCGGCCTGGATCCCGGCCTGCTCCGCCAACTGGCGCATACTCATGGCCTCGAACCCGCGCTGGTGGATCAGGGCGGAGGCCGAGAGGCGGATCAGTTCATAGGTATGTTCGCCACTGTGCCGGGCGCTGGTCATGGCACTACTGGGCAATGTCGCGTCCCCCAACCGGCCAGCGGCCGCACAGGCAGCCTGAAGGTTTTCTCGTCAGCATCCGTTTCAAGCCCGCTCGATCACCATGGCCAGCCCCTGGCCGACACCGATGCACAGACTGACCACGGCATAGCGCGAGCCCCGGCGTTGCAGCTCGCGCGCGCTGGACAGTGCCAGGCGCGCACCGGATGCGCCCAGCGGGTGGCCCACGGCGATCGCACCGCCATTGGGGTTGACGCGGGGATCGTCCAGGGCGACGCCCAGGCCCTTGAGGCAGCCGAGCACTTGCGCGGCGAACGCCTCGTTGATCTCGATGATGTCCATGTCTGCCAGTGTCAGGGAGGCGCGAGCCAACGCCTTGTGGATTGCCTGAACCGGGCCGATGCCCATGACCCGTGGCTCCACGCCAACAGCCGCGGCGGACAGAATCCGCGCCATGGGCTGCAGACCCAGGCGCTGCCCGGCCTGACGGCTGCCTATCAGCAGCGCCGCCGCACCATCATTCACCCCCGAGGCGTTGCCAGCCGTCACCACCCCACCCGCGTACAAAGGCTGCAACCGGGCCAAGGCGCTCATATCGGAATCCGGGCGGGGATGCTCATCCTCCTCGATCAACACGGGCGGGCGCTTACGCCCCATCGACACCTCAAGCGGCAGGATTTCGCCGGCAAAGAAGCCATCCCGTAGCGCCGCCGCGTATTTAGCCTGGGAACTCGCCGCGAAGAAATCGGCCGCCTCGCGGCTGATGCCATACTCGCGTGCCACGTTGTCACCGGTCTCCGGCATGCTCTCATTGCCGAACTGCGCGACAAGTCGAGGATTGGGAAAGCGCGAGCCGATCGTGCTGTCGAACATGCGGCAGTCGCGGCTGAACGCCTGCTCGGATTTGCCCAGGACAAAGGGGGCTCGGGACATGCTTTCCACCCCTCCGGCCAGGTAGAGTTCACCTTCGTTGCAGGTTACTGCGCGGGCAGCGTCGATTACCGCCGCCAGGCCGCTGGCGCACAGACGGTTGACCGTCTGCCCCGGGACGGTAACCGGCAACCCGGCTAACAGGGCGGCATGGCGGGCCACATTGCGGCTGTCCTCGCCCGCCTGGTTGGTGGCCCCCAGAATCACGTCCTCGATATGCGCACCGGCAACGCCGCTGCGTTCCAGTAGTGCACGGATAACCGCAGCGGCCAGATCGTCCGGACGGATACTGGACAGTCCCCCGCCATGGCGGCCAAAGGGGGTGCGCAGTCCAGCATAGATATAGGCGTCGAGCATGTTTATTCCTCGGCAGTGGTCAGGGGCAGGCCGAGCTGGACGCGGCGACGCAGCCAGGGGCTCGGCCGGTAACGCGGCTCGCCGCCGTAGCAGGCCTGCATGTTGTGCAGAATTTCCAGGATACGGGGCGCGCCATAGTGCTCGCCGAAGGCCAACGGTCCCTTGGGGTAGCCGAGGGCCAGGGGGATGGCGCGATCCAGGGTGTGCGGATCGGCAATGCGTCTCTGGGCAATCTCGCAGCCCAGATTGACGATGCAGGCGATGATCCGTTGGCTCACGAAACCGGGCGAGTCGTTGATCACCTCCACCGACACGCCATCGGCACTCAGGGCCTGGCGAGCCTGATTCAGCACTGCAGGATCGAGCGCAGGCTGGCGCATCAGCACACGGCGGCGGTCAAAATCGCAGAAGGTTTCCAGGGCCAGGGTGCGCCTGGGTGGCAGCCCCAGGCGATGGATCATGCTGCTGGCATCCTCACCCAGGGGGGTGATCAGACAGATGGCGGCGAGCGAGGGCGCGCTGCCACTTTCCAGCTCGGCCCCGGCCTGGGCCAGCAACTGGCGCAGGCGCGCGCGCAACTCGGGATCGTCGCTGTCCAGCCAGAATGGGCGGTCGAGCACTACCGGCTCGAGAACCGGCTCCGGGTCGCGCCGCGGCTTGCCCTCGTCGTAACGGTAATAACCCTCGCCACTCTTGCGCCCGAGCAGTTTGCCGGCAACCCGCTGAGCCGCGAGATTGGACGGGGTATAGCGCGGATCCTGGTAATACTGTTCGTGGATCGACTCCATCACCGCATGTGAAACATCCAGCCCGGTCAGGTCGGCCAGTTCGAACGGCCCCATGGGGAACCCCGGGCCGTCGCGCAGGATGCGGTCGATCTGCTGCGCGGAGGCGATGCCCTCACCCAGCAGCCGTTGCGCCTCGGTGGCATAGGCGCGGCCGGCATGGTTGACGAGGAAACCGGGCGTATCCGGGGTAATCGCCGGGAAATGCCCGGTTCTTTCCGCCAACTCCACCAGGCGCACGATCACCGCCGGGTCGGTGCGCTCGCCACGCACCACCTCGACCAGCTTCATCAGCGGCACCGGATTGAAGAAATGGAAACCGGCGACCCGCTCGGGGTGACGGCACGCACTGGCGATACGCGTCACCGAGAGCGACGAGGTATTGGTGGCCAGAATCGCGCTCGGGCTGACCAGGCCCTCCAGCTCGACGAACAGCGCCTGCTTGACCTCGAGGTTCTCGACTATCGCTTCAATCAGCAGGTCGCAATGGGCCAGTTCGCTCAGGCTAAAGGCCGGCTGCATGCGTTCGAGCGTTGCGCCCAGGTCTTCCGCGCTGATGCGCCCCTTGGCGACACTGCGCTCGAGCAGCTCGCGATTGAACGCCAGCGCCTGGTCAATGGCCTCGGCGCGCGTGTCATACAGCCAAACCTGCTGGCCGGCTGTGGCAAGGAGCTGGGTAATCCCCCTGCCCATCGCACCAGCACCGATGATACCGACTCGAAAAACCATGACGCCTCCTACAGAATAGAACCTTCATTCCGCTAAGCGGAACTTGATTTCAATATTTGACCGTGAGACTAAAGACTGTCAGCCTCGAAAGCAATATCCCTGCACAGATCAATTACCCCTATGGCCACCCCCTTCTCTCGGGTTTTGCTGCCAGCAGAACAACACGCCACAAGCGCCCGTAGCCAGGCTGCCGAGCCGTATGCCAACGCCACCGGCCGGGGTCAACCGGACGCAATGCAGCGCCTGCAGGACAGCGCGCCAGCCGCTGCACCCAATCGGCAAGCGGCCATTGCTGGCAGGCTGCCCCAGTGAGCCGCGCCGAGGTGATGATGGCCTTACTGCTATGGGCGCTGGCCTGCGAACTGCTGGCACTGATCAGCGGCAGCCTCTGGCCGAGCCTGCTGTCCGCCGGTCTTTATGCGCTCTTCTTCGTCGCCCACTGGCGCTCGCTACTGCCCTACCCGCGTCGCCTCGGCCTAGCCACGCTGACGCTGGCCGGCCTGTGGCTCCTCTCACCCAGGCCGAGCCTGGCCGTGGCAGGACAGCTGGCTGCCGCCTTCGCCTATTACGCGAGTTTTATTGCGGCCCTGGGGCTCACTCAGTGCCTGGTCAAACGTCTGCCGCAGTTGGCCAACCTGCACCAGCTGCTGCTGAACGGCCCGGTCATCTGGCTCTATCCGCGCTACCTGTCCTGCGCCCTGCTGCTCGGCTCGCTGCTCAGTTTCGGCATGCTCAACCTGCTCTGCGGTACGTTGCAGCAGCACCTGCACAGCCAGCCCTTAAGCCAAGAGGCTCGCGCTGCCGGCCAACGCGGCGTGCTGACCAGCGCTTTACGAGGATTCGCCCTGGTCCCCCTGCTCGCCCCCACCAGCGTCACCATGGCGATCATCAGCCGTGAGCTCCCCGGGCTGGGCTGGACGACGCTGCTGCCCTTCGGTATCGCGGCGGCACTGCTGCTGTCGCTAATCGGCTGGCGCGACGAAAACAAACGCCTTGGAGCCCTGATGGGCTTGCTGCCCGCAGCAACCGGTCAAGCCCTGCGCGGGCCGATCGTTGGCGGGCTCGTGGGCATCGCCGCCATCGCGCTGCTTGCCAGCCTGTCGCCACTCAGCCCGACCCAGGCGGCAATGCTGGTGATTCCCATCGCTGTCGCGGGATGGCTCTGGCACAGCCTGAAACAGGCAACGGCCGTACATGATGAACTCGCCAGCACCTTGGCCGGGATGCGCAACGAGGTGTTTATCTTCGGCTGTGCCGCCCTGCTTGGCGGGCTTGCCGGGCAACTGCTACCGCTGCACGGTCTTGCCGCCACCCTGGCCGTACGGCCGGAGCTGCTGCACCTGATCGAGGCCGCTGCCCTGCTCGGCGTGATCGGCCTGGCACTGCTGGGGGTGGCCCCTATCGTGACCCTGAGTCTGCTGGCCGCGCTGCTGGCACAACTGGCCGCTCTCGGGGTGCCGCCGCTCGGCCCAGCAGTGGCGCTGGTCTGCGGCTTCGCCATGGCCATGCTGTTGTCACCCTTCGGCCCCTCGGCGCTGATACTGTCGCGCCTGAGCGGCGTGTCACCGTGGCACCTGGCCGTCGGCTGGAACGCCCGGCTCGTGGTGATTAGCCTACCGCTACTGCTGTTGCTGCCCCTGCTGGCCTGAGGCCGACAGGGGCAGTCGGGACCTCAGACAGCAGCGCCTGGCGCACGGTCACGCAGTTCGCGACGCAACAGTTTGCCTACCGAGCTCTTGGGCAAGTCGTCGAGAATTTCGACATGACTCGGCACCTTGTAACCGGTCAGGAAGCGCCGGCAGTGGGCCCGCAGAGCCTCGGCGTCCAGCGTTGTCTCCTTGAGGCTGACGAACAGCTTCACCGCCTCGCCCTTGCGCTCGTCCGGCACACCGAGCACCACACACTCGCGCACGCCGGGGTGACGCATGACCACATCTTCGATCTCGTTGGGGTACACGTTGAAACCGGAGACCAGGATCATATCCTTCTTGCGGTCGACAATCCTGACAAAGCCCGCCTCATCGAGCACGGCGATATCACCGGTCTTCAGCCAGCCGTCCGCGGTCAGCACCTGAGCCGTCTCCTCCGGGAGCTGCCAGTAGCCTTCCATGACCTGGGGACCGCGCACCCACAACTCACCCGGCTCACCGGCGGGCGTATCGATGCCCTGCTCATCGACGGTGCGCAACTCGGTTTCGATCAGGGGCAGACCGATATAGCCCTCGCGGTAGGGACTGATGCTGGTGGATGTGGCCACCACCGGCGAGGTTTCGGTCAGACCGAAACCCTCGCGGATCGGCGCACCGGTCAGCGCCTGCCAGCGACGTGCCACTTCGCCGTTCAGCGGCGCACCGCCAGATGTCACCCATTTCAAGCGGGAGAAATCGATGACGTGAAACTCCGGATGGTTCATCAGCCCGACGAACAAGGTGTTGATGCCATTGAACAGGCTGAATCGATGGCGCTTCATGGCAGTAATGGTCTCGTCCAGGTTGCTCCCGTCGCGGATCAATACCGTGTACAGGCCCATGGCCACCGACAGCAGGCAACTGGTGGCGAAAGCCATGATGTGATAAAGCGGCATCGGCGCGATGCGCACATCGCGCTCCGGGTCGATCAGCCCGCTTTGATCGAACAATTCCATGGTCTGCAGCAGGTTGGCCAGCAGGTTACGGTGGCTGATCATCGCCCCCTTGGCCCCACCGGTAGTACCGCCGGTGTACTGCAGCAGAGCCAGACGCTCCAGGCCAGCAACAGGCTCGACCCCTGGCAGGCCACGCCCTGACCGCAGCGCCTGGGCGAAGCCATGGACGCCAGCCTCGGCGAACGCCTCCTCAGGATCCTCCTGATCGCCGGTGCGAGTCAGGATGATGTGCTCGATGGCGCTGTCTGCCTGGACGCTGCGCAGCAACGGCAACAACGGAGCGAACGCCAGGATCGCCTTTGCCCCAGAGTCATGGAACTGATGACGGGCCTCGGCCGCGGTGTACTTCGGATTGGTATTGACCAGCACCAGCCCCAGCTTCAGCGCCGCGAACACGGCGACCGGGTACTGCAGGGAGTTCGGCAATTGCAGAGCCAGTCGATCACCTGCCTGCAGGCCCAGGCCGTGATGCAGAAAGCTGGCGAAGGCATCCGCCTGCTGCTTCAACTCGGCGTAGCTCAGCGTGCTTTCGCCACAGGAAAAGGCCGGCCTCTCGGCGTGCCGCTCACAGGCATTGACCAGGAGATCGTATACATTCTGGAAACGATGGCGCGCCAGTTCGGCGGCCACGTATCCCTCGGCAGAAGTAGACATTTTTCTTTCCTATGTGATTTGTTATTTTGCTGTGCGGAACTATATACCGCAAACAAGCGTAAACGAATCACCTTCTGTCCTGCAATCGCCCGCCGCCGCAACGCTGCCTGTTGCGGCGCTATCTGATATGGTGCGCACGCCACCACGCCTACACCGAGCCGGAATGCATATGAACGAAGAAGCAGACGACCCCTCCTCCAAAGACCGCAAGTTTGTTGAAGCGCTCGCGCGCGGCCTGGACGTGCTGCGAGCCTTTACCCATGGCTCGGTGGTGCTGGGCAATCAGGACATTTCCAGGCTTACGGGGCTGCCCAAGCCCACGGTGTCCAGGATGACCTACACCCTGACCAAGCTCGGCTACCTCAGCTACGCACCACAACTGGAGAAGTACCAGCTGGACTCGGGCGTCCTTGCCCTGGGCTACGCCTATGTCTCCAATCTGCGCGTGCGCCAGCTGGCCAAACCCTATATGGACGACTTCGCCCGACGCACCAACACCACCGTGGGCCTGACCTGCCGTGATCGGCTGTCGATGATCTATGTGGAAAACTGCCGTCCAGCCGAGGTCACCACCCTGCGCATGGATGCCGGGGTGCGCCTACCGCTGGCGACAACCGCCGCCGGCCGTGCCTATCTGGCCGCAACCCCGGAACAGGAGCGCGGGCACCTGCTGGCCGCACTGGAAGCCAAGCACGGCGAACAATGGCCGATGCTCGAGGCATCATTGCGCGAGTCTTTCGCCGAGTACGAGCAGCACGGCTTCTGCTTCTCCCTGGGCGACTGGGATCGCAACGTCATCGCCGCCGGCGTACCACTGCGACTTTCCGACGGCAGCATCATGGTGCTGACCTGCGGCGCGCCTTCGTTCCAGCTCAGCGAGGACAGCTTGAAGGGCGGGCTGGCGCAGCAGCTTGCCATGCTTGCCCACGATATCGAGAGCCTTGGCGCTTGATCACAAATTCCGCACAGCGAAACATGATCACAAATAAATGGAACATTTGGATCACTTTTAACTTGATGAAGAGGTTTATCTAAGGGAAAGTGACGGCTCCGCGGTACCACCCGCCTCCACCCGGAGCCACTTCATGCATAACAACAGCTATCCCTCAAGTACCCGCGCCTGGCTGACGGTCACCATCCTGATGCTGGCTTATGTACTGTCCTTCGTTGACCGCCAGATTCTCAACCTGCTGGTCGACCCTATACGGCGCGACCTGGATATCACTGACACCCATATGAGCCTGCTTATGGGGCTGTCCTTTGCGCTGTTCTACACCATCTGTGGCATACCCCTGGGGCGCCTGGCCGATCGTAAAAGCCGACGCGGGCTGATTGCCTGCGGCGTGCTGCTGTGGAGCCTGATGACTGCGCTATGTGGTACGGCGAAGAATTTCTGGCAATTCCTCACATTCCGCATCGGGGTCGGTGTGGGTGAGGCCACGCTGTCGCCCTCGGCGTATTCGCTGATCGCCGACAGCTTCCCGCCGAAACTGCGCGCCACGGCGATGAGCGTGTACTCCATGGGCATCTATATCGGCTCTGGCCTGGCCTTTCTGCTGGGCGGCCTGGTGGTCAAGTTCGCCTCGGCCCAAGGCGACGTGATGCTGCCGCTACTCGGCGAAGTCCGCCCCTGGCAACTGATCTTCCTGATCCTTGGTGCTGCAGGAGCGGTCTTTACTCTGGTCTTGCTGGCTATCAGGGAGCCGCAGCGCCAAGGCATAGACGCCGGGGTCGAGGTGCCGCTGCGCGAAGTGGCTGGCTACCTCAAGGCCAATCGGCGCACGGTGCTCTACCACAACTTCGGTTTCGCCTGCCTGGCCTTCGCCGCCTACGGCGGTGCCTCCTGGATTCCCACCTTCTTTATCCGTACCTATGGCTGGTCGGCCAGCGAAGTGGGAATACTCTACGGTTCAGTCGTGGCGATTGCCGGTTCGCTTGGCATCATTACCGGCGGACGCCTGTCCGACCTGCTGCACCGCCGCGGTTATGCCGATGCGCCGCTGCGTGTCGGTATCCTCTCAGCCATCCTCACCCTGCCCCTGAGCCTTGCCTTCCTGGCGGGCAGCGGGGAGCTGGCACTGGCGGTTATCGCGCTGCACGTATTCACCATCGCCATGCCTTTCGGCGTCGGGCCGGCGGCCATTCAGGAGATCATGCCCAACTCGATGCGTGGTCAGGCCTCGGCGATCTACCTGTTCGTCATCACCCTGATCGGTCTGGGCGTGGGTCCCACCGCCGTAGCGCTGGTCACCGACTTCGTCTTCGCCGACGACATGGCGCTGCGCTATTCGCTGCTGATCGTGACCGGCATTGCCTTGGTCGGGGCCATTATTCTGCTTGGCATGGGCCTGAAGCCTTACCGCGCCAGCCTGGAGCGCCTGCATCAATGGCGGCCCGAAGCGGCGTCGACGCCAGCCAGCATGGAGCCAACCGCACTGAGCTCGCCCCAGGCTTGAGAGCGCCCGGCGATGGAGCCGCGCCCGCCGCGGATCCATCGCCCCAACAGGTTCGACGCCAGCGGCCCAGTGGCCGCTTATCACCACGCCGGCGCGCCTCACCCAAGACCAGCGACTCAGGAATAGCCCCGAGCGCCTGGCATTCGCCCTGTCTTGATCTACCGCCATGCTGGGCTCAGTCGAGCTCGAGAGCCTGCCGCGCACGCTGCCGGTAGAAGGCGTCCAGATCCCCTGCAAGATTCTGCTCACTCGTCCCGCAATGCAGTCGATAGCAATAGTCGACAGCGCGGCCCCCGCCTGCATCGGCACGCTGGTCACCAACACGGCGCGGCCCTGGCGAGGCTCCACTGCATGGGGGCTGCAGGGGTATTCCCCGCGGCACAGGGCCTTCCCGCCTGTATAACATCCATTGCCAGGCCAGCCGAAGGCACGCCGCGCCATATTGATAACGCCGGCCCCCGGCCAACGACACAAATCGAGTGGTTCCGCACAAACGGCCGGCAGGCCAAGAGCGCTCAGCAAAAACGGGGAATAGGCAATCGGCACGCCGGCAAGCAAGGGCCAAGCGTCGTCCATAGCCGGACGCGGGCAGCGGATACGGCGAGCGAGGCGGCGCTCAGTTTTGGCCGCGCGGACCTGGCCAGATCGCCGCCGCTATTGTCCGCAGCGAGGCTGCTCGCTCGCCAACGCAAACCGGGCCACGAATGGCCCGGAGCAATGGCTGGCTTACGCCAGCCAGACGTAACGCGCCTGATCAGGCGACGTCGAGCAGGTCGGCGTAGGCCTTCAGATGATGGTCGTCATCGCCGAACTGGTGGCTGAGCATCACCAGGCGCTTGGCGTGATGGGCCAGCACGTACTCCCAGGTCATGCCGATGCCGCCGTGCAGCTGGATGGCCTGTTCGGCAATAAAGCGACCGGCCCGGCTGCAGACGAACTTGGCGTTGGCGAGGAGGCGCGAGCGCTCCGCACAGTCGTCCTGATCGGCAACACAGGCCGCCAGGATCACCATGGACGTGGCCTGCTCCAGCTCGCTACGCATGTCCACCATGCGATGCTGCAGCGCCTGGAACTTGCCGATTTCGCTACCGAACTGCTTGCGCGTCTTCAGGTAGTCGAGGGTCATGCTGCAGGCTTCCTGCATACTGCCCAGGGCCTCGGCACATTGCGCCGCGATCGCCCGGCCTTGCTGGTAGCGAATGGCGGGGAGTGCGCCGCCGACCGAGCCGAGCAGCTGGTCGTTCGCCACCACCACCCCATCGAGGAACAGATCGCAGGCTTTCGGCCCATCGATGTTCGAGTAACTGCGCCGTGTAACACCCGCTGCCGTCGGATCAAGCAGAAACAGGCTGATGCCGTCTTCATCACGCGCATCGCCGCTGGTACGTGCGCTGACCAGGATCTGGTCGGCGCTGTGGCCACCGATCACCACCACCTTGCGCCCGCTCAGCCTGAAGCCGCCTTCGACGGCTTGCGCGCGCGTCTCGACGTCGTTCAGCCGGTAGTGGCTCTGCGCCTCTTCGAATGCGACCGCCAGCTGCAGCTGGGCGCTGGCCACCCCACCA
Source organism: Pseudomonas sp. (assembly GCA_041621875.1). Lineage (GTDB taxonomy): Bacteria > Pseudomonadota > Gammaproteobacteria > Pseudomonadales > Pseudomonadaceae > Aquipseudomonas. Next base: position 24,501 of record JBFJZW010000003.1, read on the forward strand.
AGCAACGCATCCTGCTGCGCCGCGCTGCCGAGCTGCTCGACCAGGCCACCGGCGAATATCACCGAGTGAAGGTAGGGTTCCAGGCTCAGCGCCCGGCCGAGTTCGCTCATGATCAGCATGGTCTCGACGCCACTACCGCCAAAGCCGCCCAGCTCCTCGGCAAACGGCACGGCGGTCAGGCCCAGCTCGCCCAGTTGCCCCCAGAACTCGGCAGAAAAGCCCAGCTCTGTCCGGGCATGCTGCTCGCGCGCTTCGAAGCTATAAACGTCGCGCACCAGACGCGCCGCGGTGTCTTGCAGCATTTGCTGCTCATCGGTCAGTTTGAAGTCCATTGCTTGCCTCCTTACAGCTCGAGAATCATCTTGGAAACGATGTTCTTCTGAATTTCGTTGGAGCCGCCGAAGATCGACAGCTTGCGCATGTTGAAGTAATGGCCGGCCAGGGCGGGGCTGTAGTCGGCGTGCAGCAGTTCGCCCTGATAGTCCAGCTCCAGCTCTTCCTCGAGGTGAGGCAACGCGTGGGGTCCGACGACCTTGCGCAGCAGGTGGGTGATGGCCTGGCGGATCTCGGTGCCCTTGACCTTGAGGATCGAGCTTTCGGTGCCCGGCACCCCACCCTGAGCGGCTGCCGCGCAGATGCGCAGGGTGCTGATCTCGATCGAGCACAGTTGCATTTCCAGCTCGGCGACCTGCGCCCGGAACAGCGGGTCCTCGATCATCGGCTTGCCATCGCACAGCTCTTTGCTGGCGATGTGCTTGAGCTTGCTGAGTGCGGCCTTGGAAGCGCCGATACCAGCCAGGCCGGTGCGCTCATGGGTCAACAGGTACTTGGCGCAGGTCCAGCCCTTGTTCTCTTCACCCACCAGGTTGCCGACCGGCACCCTGACGTTGTCGAAGAACACTTCGTTGACCTCGTGATCGCCATCCAGGGTAATGATCGGCCGCACGCTGATGCCGGGGCTTTGCATATCGATCAGCAGGAAGGAAATGCCGCGCTGCTGCTGGGCTTGCGGGTCGGTGCGCACCAGGCAGAAGATCATGTTGGCGTGCTGGCCCAGGGTGGTCCAGGTCTTCTGGCCGTTCACCACATAGTGGTCGCCGTCGCGCACCGCGCGGGTCTTGAGGCTGGCCAGGTCCGAGCCGGCACCCGGCTCGGAATAGCCCTGGCACCACCAATCCTCACCCGACAGGATGCGCGGCAGGTAGAAGTCCTTCTGCTGCTGGGTACCGAATTTGATGATCACCGGGGCGACCATGTTGACCCCGAAAGGCACCAGGCGCGGAGCGCCGAAAGCGGCACCCTCTTCGTCGAAAATGTGCTTTTCCACGGGCCCCCAATCGGTACCGCCCAGCTCTACCGGCCAGCCGGGGGCATACCAGCCCTTGGCCGCGAGAATCTTCTGCCAGCGCTGGTGATCCTGCTTGGACAGGTGCTTGCCCAGCTTGACCTTGGCGGCGATATCGGCCGGCAGCTGCTCGGCAAGAAAGGCCCGGACTTCGGCCCGGAAGGCGAGCTCTTCGGTGGTGTAGTTGATATTCATGGTTGTCCTGGTTCCTCTATCAAGCGATTTCGAACAGGCCGGCGGCACCCATGCCGCCAGCGATGCACATGGTGACTACGACGAAACGGGCACCTCGGCGTCGCCCCTCGAGCAGGGCATGGCCGGTCATGCGCGCGCCGGTCATGCCGTAGGGGTGGCCGATGGCGATGGAGCCACCATTGACGTTGAGCTTCGCGGGATCGATGCCCAGGCGGTCACGGCAGTAAATGACCTGCGAGGCGAATGCTTCATTCAGCTCCCACAGGTCGATGTCATCGACCCTCAGGTTGTGCCGCTTGAGCAGCTTGGATACGGCGAAAACCGGACCGATGCCCATCTCATCCGGCTCGCAGCCGGCCACGGCAAAGCCGCGAAAGATGCCCAGGGCATCCAGGTTCTGCTGCTCGGCGAGACGGCTGTCGACGATCACACACGCGCTCGCGCCATCGGACAGCTGACTGGCATTGCCTGCGGTGACCCAGTTGCCGGCCCCCCGAACCGGCTCGAGGCCGGCCAGCGCATCGAGACTGGTGCTGGGGCGATTGCATTCGTCGCGCGCCAGGCTGACGGTCTCGTGGCTGATCGCGCCGGAGGCCTTGTCGGTGCTGAGCTTGATCGACTGCAGCGGCACGATCTCGTCGTCGAACAACCCGGCTTGCTGGGCTGCCGCGGTACGCTGCTGGCTAAGCAGCGACAACTCGTCCTGTGCTTCACGGCCGATGCCGTAGCGCTGCGCGACTCTGTCCGCGGTGTCGATCATCGGCAGCCACAGGTCCGGTTTGACCTGGTACAGGCCGGCGTCCTGGATGTGAGCTTGATTGACGCTTGGCTGTACCAGGCTGATCGACTCGACCCCGCCGGCGATCATGGCCGCGACGCCTTCGGCCTTGATGAAATGAGCGGCCTGGGCAATGGCCTGCAGGCCCGAACCACAGAAGCGGTTGATCGTCGCGCCCGCGACAGCAATCGGCAGCCCGGCCTGCACAGTGGCCAGGCGGGCGATGTTCTTGCCGGTGGCACCTTCAGGCAGGCCGCAACCCAGGATGCAATCCTCGATCAGCTGCGCATCGATGCCCGCGCGTTCGACGGCGTGACGGATCACATGCCCGGCGAGAACGGCACCATGGGTGTTATTGAAGGCCCCGCGAAACGCCTTGCCGATCGGCGTGCGGGCGGTGGATAGAATGACGGCGTCGTTCATTGGCCGGGCTCCCAGGAGTTGAATGTGCGGCCTTCGGCGGCCAGTTTTTCCAGCAGCGGCGCGGGCTGCCACCAGGCACCGAAGCGCTGATGGAACTCGCGAACGCGGGCAAGCACCTGGTCCAGGCCGAGTTGATCGGCATAGAACATCGGCCCCCCCCGGAAGGCCGGGAAGCCGTAACCGTTCAGGTAGATCGAGTCGATATCACTGGCACGCTGCGCGATGCCCTCCGCGAGAATCTTGGCCCCCTCGTTGATCAGGGCAAAAATGCTGCGCTCAACGATATAGTCGGCACTCAGTTCGCGGCGCTCGATACCCTGCTGCCGTGAGGCGGCCTCCAGCAGTGCCGCCAGTTCGGGGTTCGGCTGCGGGGTGCGCGAGCCGGCCGGGTATAGATAGAAGCCCTTGCCGGTCTTCTGGCCGAGCATTCCGGCCGCGCATAACTTGTCCAGCAGGCACGGCAGGCGGTACTCGGCCGGCAAGGTCTCGCGCTGGCGCTTGCGGATCGCCATGCCGATATCCAGCCCGGAAAGATCGCGCATGGCCAACGGCCCCATGGCCATGCCGAAATCGCGCAAGGCGGCGTCCACCTGTTGCGCAGTGGCCCCCTCCTCCAGCAGAAATTCGGACTCACGGCCGTACTGGAAGACCATGCGATTGCCGACGAAGCCGTCGCAAACGCCTACCACCACGGCAACCTTCTTCAGGCGCTTGCCCAGGGCCATGGCGCTGGCCAACACCTCGGCCGAGGTCTGCTCGCCACGTACCACTTCCAGCAGGCGCATGACGTTGGCCGGGCTGAAGAAATGCAGGCCGACCACATCCGCCGGACGGCGGGTGAGCGCGGCAATGGCGTTCAGGTCCAGGGACGAGGTGTTGGAGGCGAGAATCGCCCCCGCTTTGCACACGGCGTCGAGCTGCTCGAATACCTGGCGTTTGACCCCCATGTCCTCGAATACCGCTTCGACCACCACATCGACATCGGCCAGGGCCGCATAGTCGGTCACCCCCTCGAGCAGGGCCAGACGCTGGTCCATCGCTGCCTGGGCCAGGCTGCCGCGCTTGACGCTCGCGGCATAGATGTCACGGGCACGTTGCAGGGCGCGATCGAGCGCCTCGGCGTTGACCTCCAGCAACTTGACCGGCAGCCCCGCATTGACGAAGCAGAGGGCGATACCCACGCCCATGGTGCCGCCCCCGATCACGGCGGCGCACTTGATCTCGCGCACCGGCGTGTCGACCGGCACGCCGGACACCTTGCCGGCCTGACGCTCGGCGAAGAACGCATGCACCAGCGCCGCACGTTGCGGCGAGGCCAGGCACTCCTGGAACAGCTCGCGCTCGCGCTTCAACCCCTCCGTCAGGGGCAGCAGGGTGGCGGCCTCGACCGCTGACACGCAGCGCAGCGGCGCGAACAGGCCCGGCAAGCGCTTGCGCACCTCGGCACGCTTGGCCTCGATCAACAGCGCGGAATCCACCTCGACCGACGCGATCCGCTGCTCGCCGCTGCGGCGTACGCCACGGCCCGCGGCCAGCAGGCGCTGGGCAAAAGCGCTGCCGGCCGCGACCAGGTCGCCGTCGCATAACTCGTCGACGATGCCGTTCTCGCAGGCGTCTGCCGCCGCAATGGGCGCACCGCTGACAATCATCTCCAGCGCTTTGGCCACCCCGGCCAGACGCGGCAGGCGTTGTGTGCCGCCGGCCCCTGGCAGCAGGCCGAGCTTGACCTCCGGCAGACCAACCCGGGTATCGGAGCGGGCGATCCGATAGTGGCAGCCCAGGGCCACCTCCAGACCGCCGCCCAACGCCGTGCCATGTAAAACCGCCACGCTGGGCTTGCTGCAAGCCTCGATCGCGTTGACCAGCTCGGGCAGGCTCGGCTCCTGCGGCGGCTTGCCGAATTCCTTGATATCGGCACCGGCGATAAAGGTGGAGCCGGCGCAGAGCAGGACGACCGCGTCGACCCGGGCGTCCTCCTCGGCGGCGCGAAAGGCGTCCAGCAAGCCCTGGCGAACCGGCTGGGTCAGGGCATTGACCGGGGGATTATTAACGGTGATCAGGGCCAGATTGGCCCGTCGCTCGAACTGCACAGTGGCTTGCATTGCCTGTCTCCGCTCTATTTTATGGAAATATATTTCGCAGAGCGGAACATGTGCAAGCTTTTTGACAGAATAATCGAAATTAATCTGGCCCTGCCCGCCTTCGGGCCAAGCAATTCGTTATCAACCCGAGGAATAAGAAAGGCCTGCGCGGAAAATCGCGCAGGACCAGGCCAACACCAACGTCGTCATACCCAAGGTGCAGCAGTTAGATGGCAGCAGAATGGCCGTCAGCGCTTGTGAAAATATCGAGCGCCGTGTCGCAAGAGCGCCTCGGCTGTTCGCGGCACACCGCGCCAGGCAGGGTGCCTGGGGGCTCGCTGCAGGCGGCTATTGGTGTCCCGCCGCTTAGCCTAGCCAGCCCTGCGCCTTGGCATGCGCGACCGCCTGGGTGCGGCGCTCGACGCCGAATTTGACGTTGATATGGCGGGCGTGGCTCTTGACGGTATGCAGCGAGACGCACAGTTGCTCGGCGATCTGCTGGTTGGAGTGGCCCTGGGCGATCAGTTGCAGCACCAGCGCCTCGCGCTTGCTCAAGGGCGACTGGGCTGGCGCGGGTTCGAGCAAACGCAGGCAACCCTGACGCTCGGCCGGTGCCGGCAGCACGGATTCCAGCCAGCCCTTGCGCCGATCCCAGAGGCTGCGCAGCGGGCGCAGCAGAGCAAGACGCTCCGCCTCCGCCAAGGCCTTGCGCAGCAGCGCGGCCGCCGCTTGCTGTTGTCCAGCGAGCAGCTTGGCCTCGGCCAGGGCGAGCTGACACTCGCAGGCCAGGCCGCGCCGAGCGGATTCCCGGCACTCCCGCTCGAGCCCCTGCAGCGTCGCGGTCGCCGCGTCGACCCGACCCAGCCTCAGCTCGGCCTGGGCAATACAGAGGCGGGCACGCAACGGCAGATCGTAGAAACCCGAGGGGGCCACCAATGCAAACCGCTGCAGGTTCTGCAGCACCTGATGGAAACAGTCCAGCGCGCGCGCCGGTTCGTCCTGGTATAGCCAGAGCACACCCTGGACATGAAGCAGCGCCTCGCGATAACGCACCTCCGGCACTTTCAGCCACTGCATCTGCCGCTCGGCCTTGCGCAAGAGCTGCTGGGCACGGTCGAGCTCGGCATTCTCCGCGGCCAATTCGGCCAGCTCCAGGTAACCGTAGAGCAGGTAAGCGTCCTGACAGCGCTCGGCCTCCTCCAACGCCGCGCGCAGGGCGTGCTCGGCGTCGTCATGGCTACCGCGCCCGGCCAGCAATTTGCCGCGCAACACCAGCAAACGCACCATCACCGGCCCACGCTGGCCTGCCGCCTGAATATCCTGCAGGGATTGTTCGACCTGCTCCAACGCACGCTCACCCTCGCCCTGCATCTCCAGCAGGTGAACGCGTTCGATACTCAGCAACGCCTCGAAGGGCAGGTTGCCGCGCTGGCGAGTCAGGCGCAGCCCCTCGTGGTTGTACCCCTGGGCGGCCTGCAGGTCGTTTTCGGCCAGGGCCTGCTGAGTCAGCGTCTGGTAGCACAGCGCGCGCTGCGTCCAGGCTGACGAGGCCAGCATCGGCAACGCCTCCAGGCAGTGCTGGCGGGCACCGCTCAGACCAAGCTGGCGCTGCAGCACGCCCTGAATCGTCTGGTACTGGGCCAGTAACTGCTGCTGACGACGGGCATCGGGCTGCGGCAGAAAGCGGGCGAGGTCGTCGAGACAGGTGTTCACTTCCTCCAGTCTCGAGCAGATGATCAACGCCCAAGCCTGCAAGGTAATCAGCCGTGCGGTGCTCACGAACAACCCCGCCGGCAGCTCGTCACGCCAAGCCAGGAACTGCGCGACGTTTTGCCCGATCAACAGTCGATCCTGGCCGAAGCGCTGCAGATAGCTGGCCGCCACATCCGGCTGCTCCGCCCAGAGGGCGTGTTCCACGGCTTCGCGCACCTCGCCCTGGCTGGCGAACCAACGGCTGGCCCGCGCATGGGCCTCGAGGGGCACCTGGCTGCCCGGCTGGCTCTGGAGCATGGCAACCAGGGGCCGGCCCAGGCGGAACCACTCTCTGTAACCGTCAGGCTCATGCAGACACAGCTGACGCTGCAGCAGCTCTTCGAAGACCTGGGTTCCGCGCTCCTCACCGAGCAAATGCGTACACAGCTCGACACAGAACCTTGGCATATGGGCCAACAGGGGCAGCGCTTGACGCAATCGCTCGGACAGGTCGGCAAGCAGCTCGCGGACCATGTACTCCTGCAGCAGCGGCGGATTGGCGCTCACCCGCTCGGACAGATCCTGCGAATGCCCCTGGATAAGCAGCAGGCAGATGGCCGCCAGCCAACCTTCGCTTTGTGTCAGCAACAGCGCGCACTGCTCGCTGGACAGTTGCACCTGATAGCGCTGCAGCAAGGCGTTCAGCTCCTGTCGATCGAGCGCCAGATCGGCCACGCCCAGCTCCATCAGATCGCCCTGCAACAACAGCCGCGGCAGGCTCCAGGCCGGCCGCCGCCGGCCACTGATCCACCAACGCAAGGTGTGCGGCGCGCGCTCGAGCAGTCGGCTGAGGCAGGCATCGAGTTCATCGCAACGCTGCCTGGGGTAATCATCGAGCACGACCCACAGCGGCTGCTCGATACGCCCCAGCAGTTGCGCCAGTTCAATTTCGGGATCGCCGTCACCATGGCTCAAGCGCAGCGCAGCGGCCAAACGCTTGAGCAGTTCGGCGGGGTCCAACGAATGGCCGAGCAGGTCGAGCCAGACCAGTCCAGTGCCGGGGCTGGCCTGGCGCAGGCATTCGTTGAGCAGCATGCTCTTGCCATAGCCGGCGGGAGCGCAAATCAGCGTCAGCCGGCATTCACTGGCCAGCAGCCGCTGGCTCAGGCGCGGCCGGGCGATATGCGCGGCAGACAACCGCGGCAAGGTGCACGCGGATCGGCTGGGTGATTCGGCGAGAGTCATGGGTCGAGGCTCGTTATGCGTGGTCATGCTGGGTTATGGTCACGGTTCCGGTTTTGTCCTTGACGAGACTATAGAAGCTCACGCGATATTACCCCGCACCGGCACAGGACGCGCGTAATGGCGAAAGCACGCGAGGCGCAGCCGTAAAAAAGGCGACCGCAAGGCCGCCTCAAAGGTGGAGCAGCGGGCAGTACTCAGCGCACGCCGGCGCTGCGCAGCGCAGCCGGGGTGAAGTCCTTGATCGACGCCAGAGTGCCGAACTCGGTGGGATGCTTCTCTTCGTTTCTCAGGCCGGACGCCACATAGCGTCCGCTAAGCAGATCGTAGAGCGCGTCGAAGGCACTGGCCGGGGTCTCGGCAGCGTAGTTCTGCAGCAGCATGCTCTGGCCGACCCGCCACAACTGACCGCGACCGTCATAGAGCTCGGACGCGGCGATCTGCCAGGAATCCTCGTTGATAAAGAAACGGCGCTTGGCGTAGATGTTCCGCTCGCCGGCCTTCAGCGTGGCTTCCACCACCCATACCCGATGCAACTCATAGCGGGCCAACTCCTGGTTGGTGTGGCCGGCCTTGAGGATGTCGCTGTATTTCAGGCGCGACGACTCGAGCCGGTAATTGTTATAGGGGATGTACATCTCCCGCTTGCCCAGCAGCTTCCAGTCATAGCGATCCGGGGCACCGTTGTACATGTCGAAGTTATCCGAGGTGCGCAGACCGTCAGACGCCATGCCCGGTCCGTCGTAAGCCACCTGCGGGGCGCGACGCACACGGCGCTGGCCGGCGTTGTAGAGCCAGGCCATGCGCGGCTCCTTGACCTGATCGAGGAACTCGTGCACCAGCAGCACGTTGCCCGCCAGGCGAGAAGGCGCGGTGACCCGCTGCTTGAAGAACAACAGGGCGTTATCGGCCTTGTCCGTCGCCAGATCCGGCATGCCGTCGGGGAAGGCCACTTCCTCTTCGAAATGCACCGGGGTGAAGGCCCCATTAACTTGCGGGGTCGCCAGAACCATGGTGCGGCGCTGGTTGCCGCCGCGGTAGCGGGTCATATGGTTCCACAGCACTTCCAGGCCGCTCTGGGGAATCGGAAAGGGGTAGTAACGACTCTCGGCGAAGTTTTTCAAGCCGTTACCGCCCTCGATCAGTTCGGTCTGCAGCGCGCTGACCTTGGCTGCCGCGTAGATTGCCTGAGGTACCGCCGTCGAGCGATGGGTGACATAGACCGGCATCTGGTAGCTGTCCGGATAGCGTTTGAACATGGCCGCCTGGCCTTCGGACAGCTTGTCGCGGTATTGCTCGAGGTTCTGCGCGGTGATGGTGAACAACGGCTGCTCACCGGCGAATGGGTCAGTGAGAAAGCCGCGCTCATCCACCGCCGCCGCGCCCTTGCCAAGCCCGCCGGTCCAGGCCGGAATGCTGCCGTCGGCATTGCCGGCTTTCTCCGCGCCCAAGGGAGTCAGGTTGGCACCGAGCTGGCTGGCTTTCTCCGGGGATACGGCGGCGAGGACACTACTCGCCAGCAACGAAAGGGTGAGCGCACTGATTAGCTTGCGTGTTGTTTTCATAATGCGAGTTCTCTGTGGGACCTGATTAGAAGTTCACGCCGAAACTGAGGGCGAGAAAGTCGCGGTCGACGGCCGTGTTGTATTCGCCACCGAAAAAGTCGGTGTACGACAGGCTGGCGCTGTAGGTGTTGCGATACTCGGCGTCCAGGCCGACGCTGATGGCCTTCGCCCCTTCGTTGAACACCGGGCCGTAGCCGTCGACGTCGTGCGACCAGGACAGGCTGGGCTTGAGGTTGATCCCGGCGAATGCATTGCTGTAGTCCCAGATTGCCCGGGCGCGGTAACCCCACGAGGTCGAGGTATGGAAGCCGTGAGTATCGCCTTCGAAACCGCCAAACAGCGCGTCACGTCCAAAACGCTCGCCATCTTCCGGGCTGGCAAGCCCGCCGATGCGCGTTACACCGAGCTCGCCGACCAGAGTCAGACGATCCGCCCCCATCACCTGATCGATAAAGTGGGTAAAGGTGGTTTGCGCCTGAGTCACTTCCATGCGCCGATAACCGTTGTTATCCGCCCCTGGGGCGGTGGCGATCGGCGAAGCGCTGCCACCGGCAATGGGATTGACCAGGGCGCGGGTCAGATCGGTGCTGTTCAGTTGCAGCGGCATGTTCGGCCGGTAGCTCAACTCGCCGGACCAGGCCGTGCCGGTGGGCAGGCTGGTGGCGAAGCTCAGGCCGTACAGACGGATATCCTCGGGGTACTCGAGGAAATAGCGGCCATTGCCAAGCATCACACTCTGCGCCAATCCGGAGCGGAAAGGCGCAGGTGTGGCGGCAAGAATCCCGGGAAGCGCGGCCAGGGTCGCGGAGCCTGCCGTCTGGGTGCTGAAGATCGGGGTACGGCTGTGGTAATTGAGGAAATAGGCTCCATATTCCACGTCATCGCCCATCCAGCGCAGGGCGAGCCCCCACTGGCCGTCGTCGCGCGCATCACGATCACCCGCGCGCGGCACGACCACCCCTTCAGACGTCACCTCGAAGCCCTGACCGCCGGCGGCCGCGATGGGTTGCAGCGGCGCAATGGCCGGAGACCCCACGGTGTTGTTGCGGTCGCAGCCATCGGCGACAACGTCGGAGGTGGAGAAGAAAGTGCCGCAGTTGTCGACCACGGTCTGATCCCACTCCAGCTGATAGAAGGCCTCGGCCGAGAGGTTGTCGGTCAGGGTCTGGGAGAGGTAGAACATATTGACCGGGATCAGGCCTTCCTTGATCTCGGCACCAGGGCGGCGGAAGGCGGCGGCATCGACCGGGTTGATCGCATTGATCGAATTCTGGATAAAGGTGCTCTCGCCCCAGCTAACTACCTGCTTGCCGATACGGAATGTGCCCGGCAGGTCGGCAACGGCATAGTTGTGGTAGAAAAAGGCATCGAGAATCTCTGCACCGGAAGCCTGCGCGGCGGTCTTGCGATTGTGGTCGTCGATATCCTTGAACAGACGTTTTTCGTCCTTCAACTCGAAGTCGTACCAGTACTTGCCACGCACGAATACGCCGCTGTCACCGTATTTCAGCTCAAGGTCGTGGATGCCCTTGAAGGTCTTCGAGAAGGTTTCCCCCTTCTTGAAGTTCAGCCGACCGTCATCGCCGGTCTGCGACTGGCCCTGGCCACCGTTATTCGGACCAATCAGGTCCGGGTCGGCGCTGCGCATCGACCAACTCGCGCCCACAGACAAGGATGAATCGAACTGGCCTTCGATCTCCCCAATGGCGAACGTGATGGCCTGCGCCGGGGCTGCGGCCCCGAGGGCTATGGCAAGGGCGAGGGCATGTGGCTGGAATAATCCGGGCCCTGTTGTTGTTATCATTGCGGCTCTCCAAGTGTGCAGAATGCACGGAGAAACCTACCCAGCGAACAGAGGGTTGATAAGTGATCGAAGGCTGGATTTTGGGCATCATACTTAAGTATGACTTTTCCCGATAAAGCCTCTAGAACAGGGCGCGGTGGCCACCCCCTCGCATGACGAACACGCCGCGCGGAAGATCGACAGGCAGGCCGAGCGCCCGAAGGTTGCGAGGATGACTGGCAACGATTGCCGCATCACCTAAATGCCCGTCAGCCTACGCACCGCCCTCTCAACTCCGACTGCGCCCTTGCCCTCCTCGCCCTGACGCCACACTCTTCGGCTTGGCGATCAGGGCGTGCCCATCCCCGCCGCCTGCATAAACAGACGCAGCAGGTAAGACACCGCCCCCAGGGCCAGCACACTGCCGACCCAGATTGCCACCAGCCAGCCGAGGCGCTGCCATAGCGGCTTTTTCTTTTCTACATCGTTCATCTTGCGACCTCAGAACCTATTCGAGGTCTCGCGAGCTAGAGCCATGCAAGGCGCTACGTTAGTAACAGCCTTCGGCTGGTCAAAGCCGGCGAGAAACGTAGCGTAGCGCAGTAACAGCCCTAGGCTGGCCCGCAGGGTGAGCGCAGCGAATCAAGCGGAGTTTACTGCTGTAAATGAGCATCCGAGCCGGCTTTTAACACCGCAGGGCCGACGCGCAGCAGACCGGAAACAGGGCCTCAGTGGTAGCCATCTTCTTCCGTCACCTTGCCGCGAAACACGTAATAGCTCCAGGCGGTGTACATCAGGATAAAGGGAATGATGAACAGCGCGCCCACCAGGATAAAGCCCTGGCTCTGCGGCGGCGCGGCGGCTTCCCAGATGCTGATCGAGGGCGGAATGATATTCGGCCACAGGCTGATGCCAAGGCCGCTGTAACCGAGAAAGATCAGCGCCAGGGTCAGCAGGAATGGCGAATAGTGGGCGTTATTGGCCACCGCGCGCAGCAGCGCCCAGGTGCACAGCAACACCAGCAGTGGCACCGGCATAAACCAGAAGATATTCGGCAGGCTAAACCAGCGCTCGGCGATTTCCGCATGAGCCAGCGGCGTCCACAGGCTGACGATGCCAGTCACCGCCAGCACCACCAACACCAGCGGCCGCGCCATATCGTGCATCTGCTGCTGTAGGCGGCCTGCGGTCTTCATGATCAGCCAGGTGCAGCCGAGCAAGGCATAGGCGGCGACCAGGGCCAGACCACAGAACAGCGAGAACGGCGTCAGCCAGTCCAGCGCACCGCCGACAAACACCCGGTCGACCACCTCGAAACCATCGATATAGGCCCCCAGGGCCACGCCCTGGAAGAAGGTCGCGGTCAGCGAGCCGCCGATAAAGGCCTTGTCCCACAGGTGGCGCTTGGCGGCCTTGGCCTTGAAGCGGAACTCGAAGGCCACGCCGCGAAAGATCAGCCCCAGCAACATAAAGATCAGCGGCAGGTAGAGGGCGCTGAGCACCACCGCATAGGCCAGCGGAAAGGCCCCGAACAGCGCCGCGCCGCCCAGTACCAGCCAGGTTTCGTTGCCGTCCCACACCGGTGCCACGGTGTTCATCATCACATCGCGCTCGCCTTCGCTTTTGACGAAGGGGAAGAGGATGCCGATGCCCAGATCGAAGCCGTCCATGACCACATACATCATCACCCCGAAGGCGATGATCACGGCCCAGATCAGCGAGAGATCGATACCCATATTCAATTCCTCTCAACCAGTGAGTCGCCACGCTCTTCATCCGGCCCTTCGTCCAGGCCCTCTTCGGCCGCGGACAGCGGTCGCGACGGTGTACGTTGCTGGCCCGGGCCGCCCTCGGCGGGTTGCTGGCCTTCGTCGGTGACCGGGCCCTTGCGCACCAGGCGCATCATGTAGCCGATACCCGCGCCGAACAGGGCGAAGTAGACCACCACGAACAGTGCCAGGGTCAGGCTCATCTGCGCAAAGCTGTGCCCGGAGGAGGCATCGGCGGTGCGCATCAGGCCCTGGATGACCCAGGGCTGACGGCCGATCTCGGTGGTGTACCAACCGGCGAGGATGGCGATTATCCCCGAAGGCCCCATCCACACCGCCAGATGCAGGAACGGCCGGCTCTGGAACAGCTTGCCCCGGCTGCGCAGCCACATACCCCAGAGGCCGGTGAGGATCATCAGCACGCCCAGGCCGACCATGACTCTGAAGGTCCAGAACACGATGGTCGAGTTGGGTCGGTCTTCCTTGGCGAACTCCTTGAGCGCCGGCACCTGCTTATCCAGGCTGTGGGTCAGGATCAGGCTGCCGAGAGCGGGAATCTCGATCTTGAAGCGGGTTTCTTCGGCGTCCATATCCGGCCAGCCGAACAGGATCAGAGGGGTCGGCTCATCGCCATGGTTTTCCCAGTGACCTTCTATGGCAGCGATCTTCGCCGGTTGATACTTGAGGGTATTGAGGCCATGGAAGTCGCCGATCATGGCCTGGATCGGCGCAACGAGCAGCGCCATCCACATGGCCATCGACAGCATCTTGCGGATCGCCGGGTTGTCGCGGCCGCGCAGCAGGTGCCAGGCCGCCGACGCGCCGACAAAGAAGGCCGTGGCCAGGAACGCAGCCGTGGCCATATGCGCCAGCCGGTAAGGGAAGGACGGGTTGAACACCACGGCGAACCAGTCCACCGGGATCACCCGACCGTCGATAATCTCGAAGCCCTGAGGGGTGTGCATCCAGCTGTTGGAGGCGAGAATCCAGAAGGTCGAGATCAGCGTGCCGATCGCCACCATCACCGTGGAGAAGAAGTGCAGGCCAGGGCCGACGCGGTGCCAGCCGAACAACATCACGCCGAGGAAGCCCGCCTCAAGGAAGAATGCGGTGAGCACTTCATAGGTCAGCAGCGGCCCGGTGACCGCTCCGGCAAAATCCGAGAAGGCGCTCCAGTTGGTGCCGAACTGGTAGGCCATGACCAGCCCCGAGACCACGCCCATGCCGAAGTTGACCGCGAATATCTTCGCCCAGAAGTGATACAGGTCGCGGTACACCGTCTCGCCGGTCTTCAGCCACAGGCCTTCGAGCACGGCCAGGTAGCTGGCCAGGCCGATGGTGATGGCCGGGAAGACGATATGGAAGGAGATGGTGAAGGCGAACTGCACTCGTGCCAGGTCGAGCGCCTCTATACCGAACATGGAGCATCCTCATCAGGTTATTCGGGAGCACAGCCGTGTGCGCGCCTTTGCCATAGGAGCGCAAAAAGAGTCGATTGTTCTTGTCATGGGCAGAATAGCCAGTGGCCGGGGCCAAGATGGCCCGCAGGAAAACCCAAGGCGGGCTTTGACCTGGATCAAGCATGGGTAAAAGACTACCCCCTCACCCGGGCCTTGCTGCTGTGGTTATTTGTCGCGCACAGCCCTTGTTCGGGGGCACAGCCATGCTAGGCTGCGGCACCTTCAGTAGCTAGCTATCTAATAATCATGTCAGTCCACGGCAAACTGCTTCTACGCCACCAGCGTCCCTTTATCGCCTTCTGGTGTGCGCGGGTGCTGACCGCCAGTGGCTTCCAGATGCTCGCCGTGGCCATCGGCTGGCAGATGTATGCCCTGACCGGCAACGTGCTCGACCTGGGCCTGGTCGGCCTGGTGGAGTTTCTGCCGCGGGTGCTGTTTATTCTGCTGACCGGGCATGTCGCCGACCGCTTCGACCGGCGCAAGGTGGCCGCTCTCTGCCAAGCGGCCCAGGGTCTGGTCGCGCTGAGCCTGTTGCTGGCCAGCAGCCAGGGCAGCCTGACCCGGGAAATGATCTTTCTGATCGCCTTCGCCCTGGGCACCGCCCGCGCCTTCGAGATGCCCACCACCCAGGCGCTGCTGCCCAATATCGTGCCGCCGGGGCTGTTTCCCGCCGCGGTGGCCGCCTCCGCCTCGGCCATGCAGACCGCCACCATCGTCGCCCCGGCGCTCGGCGGCCTGCTCTATGCCATCGATGCCGGCTGGGTCTACGGCCCGGCGCTGGTGCTGTATCTAGCGGCGCTGACACTGATGCTGAGCCTGCCGGGGCGACAGTTGCCGCTCAAGCAGAAGGTCTCCCTGACCTCGCTGCTGGCCGGCTTCCGCTTTATCCGCAGCCGCCCCGAGGTCTTCGGCGCGGTGTCGATGGACATGGTTGCGGTGCTGCTCGGCGGGGCCACGGCGCTGCTGCCGGTGTTTGCCAAGGACATCCTGCTCACCGGCCCCTGGGGCCTCGGCCTGCTGCGCTCGGCCCCGGCGGTGGGCGCACTGCTGATGTCGCTGTGGCTGGCGCGTTTTCCCATCGAGCGCCGGGTCGGCCCGGTGATGTTCAGCGCGGTGGCGATCTTCGGTGTGGCGACCATCGGCTTCGGCCTGTCCACCTCACTGTGGTTCAGCCTGGCCACCCTGGTCCTGCTGGGCGCGGCGGACATGGTCAGCATGGTGATCCGCGCAGCCTTCGTGCAACTGCAGACCCCGGACGAGATGCGCGGCCGGGTCGGTGCGGTCAACGGCCTGTTTATCGGCGCGTCCAATCAACTCGGGGACTTCCGCGCCGGGGTCAGCGCCGCCTGGTTCGGCACAGTGCCGGCGGTGCTGATCGGCGGCGTCGGGGCCATAGTGGTGACGGGCCTGTGGATTCGCCTGTTCCCGGCGCTGGCACGGCGCGACCACCTGCACCCGCAGGAGCCGCAGCGCGCCGCCTGAGGCGCGCTCAGGGCACCAGCATGGCCGCGGCGACTTCCTTGCGCTTGGCCTTGCCAGCCAATTGCTCGACCAGGCACAGGGCGAACTCGAGCGCGGTGCCCGGGCCCTGGCTGGTGATGCAATTGCCATCGACCACCACCGCCTGGTCGACGAACACGCAGCCACTCAGGCGGTCGCTGAAAGCCGGGTAGCAGGTCATGCGCCGCTGTTTGAGCACGCCGTAGTGTTGCAGGGCCACGGCCGGCGCGGCGCAGATGGCGGCGAACAGCTTGCCGGCCTTGGCCTGCTCGCGCACCCGCTCGGCCAGCGGCTCGTGCTCGGCCAGGTGCTGGGCTCCGGGCATGCCGCCAGGTAGCACGATCAGGTCGAAGGCCTGGGCCAGCACATCCACCAGCATGGTATCGGCGGTCAGCCGGGTGCCGCGGGCGCAGGTAATCATCCGCCGGCCCTCGATGCTGGCCACCACCACCTCGATCTCGGCGCGCCGCAGCACGTCGATCAAAGTTACGCACTCAAGGTCTTCGACGCCGTCGGCAACGCAGATAAGGGCCCGTGCGGTCATAGTGCTCTCCTTGGTGTTAAAACTGTCTGCTCGGTCATAAATTCACCCCTCTAGGGCGAGCTGATATGATGCGCGCCTTTTCCCGGATCGCCAGCAAAATCCTGCACCTGCGCGCGGATGTGCTTTGCTTTCTTTTTGCATAAACACGGCACCACCGCCGTTACGGAGAGTTCCGCATGCTGGAAAGACTGTTCCACCTCAAGGCCCATAACACCACGGTGCGCACCGAGGTTCTCGCCGGTCTGACCACCTTCCTGACCATGGCCTATATCCTCTTCGTCAATCCCAACATGCTGGCCGAAACCGGCATGGACAAAGGCGCGGTGTTCGTCGCCACCTGCCTGGCAGCGGCCATCGGCTCGGCCATCATGGGCCTGGTCGCCAACTACCCGATCGCCCTGGCACCGGGCATGGGCCTCAACGCCTTCTTCACCTACACCGTGGTGCTGACCATGGGCCATACCTGGCAGGTGGCACTGGGCGCGGTGTTCCTCTCCGGGGTGATTTTCTTCCTGCTTTCGGTGTTCAAGATCCGCGAATGGATCATCAACAGCATCCCCATGGCCCTGCGCGCCGGCATCGCCGCCGGCATCGGCCTGTTCCTGGCGATCATCGCGCTGAAGAACGCCGGTATCGTGGTCGACCACCCGGCCACCCTGGTAACCCTCGGTGACATGAGCCAGGGCGGCACGCTGCTGGCCTGCCTGGGCTTCTTCGTCATCGCCGCCCTGGCCTACCGCAAGGTCACCGGCGCGGTGATGATCGGCATTCTGCTGGTCACCGCCCTGTCGATCCTGTTTGGCCTGTCGCAGCTGACCGGCGTGGTGTCGATGCCGCCGTCGCTGATGCCGACCCTGCTGCAACTGGACATCATGGGCGCGCTGGATATCGGTCTGCTCAGCGTGATCTTCGCCTTCCTCTTCGTCGACCTGTTCGACACCTCCGGCACCCTGGTCGGCGTCGCGCAGAAGGCCGACCTGCTCGACAAGGACGGCAAGATGCCGCGCCTGGGCCGGGCGCTGATGGCCGACAGCACGGCCACCATGGCCGGTGCCGCGCTGGGCACCAGCACTACCACCAGCTATATCGAATCCGCCGCCGGCATCAGCGCCGGCGGGCGCACCGGCCTGACCGCCTGCGTGGTCGCCCTGCTGTTCCTGCTCAGCCTGTTCTTCGCCCCCCTGGCCGGTGCCGTGCCGGCCTTCGCCACCGCGCCGGCGCTGCTGTTCGTCGCGGTGCTGATGATGAGCAGCCTGGCGCAGATAGACTGGGACGACCTGACCGTCGCCGCCCCCGTGGTGGTCGCCGCCCTGGCCATGCCGCTGACCTTCTCCATCGCCAACGGCATCGCCTTCGGCTTTATCGCCTGGACCCTGATCAAGCTGTTGGCCGGCCGCTGGCGCGAACTCAACCCGGCGCTGGTGGTCTTGTCGCTGTTGTTCGTGGTCAAGCTGGGCTGGTTCGCTTAGAGCCGGTCCGCAAATCGTCGTAGGAGCGGGTCATGCCCGCGAGCCGCTATCGTGGGCATGGCCCGCTCCTACCTGTGTTAGCCGTAAAGATTTTCGAGTCCCCCATGAGCCGCTCCCAGTTCGATCCCGCCAGCTACACCACCCAACTCGCTGCAAAGAAAGCCCGCCTGATCGAGCTGCTGGCCCCCTTCGCCGCGCCTGAGCCCGAGGTGTTCGAGTCGCCCCGCGAGCATTACCGTCTGCGCGCCGAATTCCGCCTGTGGCGCGAAGGCGAAGACCGTCACTACGCCATGTTCGAGGCCGGCGACAAACACACGCCGATCTTCTTCGAAGACTTCCCCATCGCCAGCGCGCAGATCAATGCCCTGATGCCGCGCCTGAAAGCCGCCTGGCAGGCCTCCAAGGCCCTGAGCTTCAAACTGTTCCAGGTCGAATTCCTCACCACCCTGAGCGGCGACGGGCTGATCACCCTGTGCTACCACCGCCCACTGGATACGGCCTGGCAGGCCGAAGCGGAGAAGCTCGCGGCGGACTTGCAGGTGAGTATCGTCGGTCGCTCACGGGGCAAGCGCATCGTCATCGGGCGGGATTTCGTCGAGGAAAAACTGCAGGTGGCCGGTCGCAGCTTCAGCTACCGCCAGCCGGAGGGTGCCTTCACCCAGCCTAACGGCGAGGTGAACCAGAAGATGCTCGCCTGGGCCTTTGCTGCGCTGGGCGAACGCCAGGACGACCTGCTGGAGCTGTATTGCGGCAACGGCAACTTCACCCTGCCGCTGGCCACCCGGGTGCGCAAGGTACTGGCCACCGAGATCAGCAAGTCCTCGGTCAACGCCGCCCTGGCCAACCTGGCCGACAACGACGTGGACAACGTCAGCCTGGTGCGCCTGTCCGCCGAAGAGCTGACCGAAGCGCTCAACGAGGTGCGGCCGTTCCGCCGCCTGGCCGGCATCGACCTGAAAAGCTACGACTTCGGCAGCGTGTTCGTCGACCCGCCGCGCGCCGGCATGGACCCGGACACCTGCGAGCTGACCCGGCGCTTCGAGCGCATCCTGTATATCTCCTGCAACCCGGAGACCCTGGCCGCCAATATCGCCCAGCTCAGCGACAGCCACCAAGTCACGCGCTGCGCCCTGTTCGACCAGTTCCCCTACACCCACCATATGGAGTCGGGCGTGCTGCTGGAGCGGCGCTAGAATCACCGCCGCATCAGCCTCAGGCCCCGGGATGGGGCCGGCATGGACGACAATAAACGTGAACCGCGTCACACTTTGTTGCGAGCACAATGGCCAACGCGCGCCCCTTGACTAGACTCGGCTTCAAGAGCACCCATTCAACAAAAAGTTCCAACCACCTATATAAAGATTATTCACGACAGCAAGTGGCCGGCGCTTTACGCGCAACCATTTATTGCCAAAAAAACTTTGCACCAACAATCAAGCAACTTATACAAAAGACACAATACATACACACCAAAGCACTATAACAATAAGCACCAACAGCACTTAACATGCGCTGCAAAACAAGATCATAGGGAAAAGATCATATGATGTTCACTTTGCGCACTATTTCCCGCACCAGTATTTGTATTTCGCATTCCGCGAACACCTTTCCCACTTTCCTTTCACCCCCCATACACCGCCAGTAGCCTGCCTAGGGGCATGACCCCTGCCTGCCCAACAACCTCGACAAGACGAGGCGTGGTGTATGAAGAGCATGTTGCAAGGTGCGCCGACCCGGCCGCTGACGACCATCCAAAAGACCTGCCCGGCCGAGGCCGAGCCGGGTGATATAGTGGCTGTCGAACATATCCCGCCGGCTGTGCGCCCAGCGCCAAAACACACAGCCAAACACTTCAGAAAAAACCTCCTCAAGTTACCTCTAGTTCGCCTCCATAACCTGAAGGCGTGCTTAGCACCTGCGCATTCGCTGCGCGTGCACAGTGAATCCCACATACGGATGAACAGCTCTAAAACGCTCGGGTAGCAGCACCACACAAGTACTAAGAAAGTTTCGCATTACTTAGTCCAGCGACTGGAATGCGCCAAGACCGATATTAGGGAGTAACTACCATGGCTATCACTACCAAGACCATTGCACTCGGCGAATCTGCGTCCTCCGGTACCTTCAAGGAGGTGAGCGGAACGCTGCTCGTCGACCAGCCCAGTCGCGTCTTCCTCGACCTGCGCCCAGCCGATATTGCCTCCTACACACGGGAAGGCCAGGATCTGCTTGTCGTCACTCAGGGCGAAACCCTGCGCATCGTGGACTTCTACCATAGCTCCGGCGACAGCGAACTCTACCTGACGGATGACGAGGGTGGGCTGCTACTTGCAGACCTCTCGCCCGCGGCCACCGACGGCACGGTTTTCGCTCAGTACGTGCCCCAGCTGGAAGCCTCGCCCTTCCAGTCGCTGACCAGCGGCGTCACTGGGCTGGAAAATGACGGCCTGGTGGGCCTGGCGCTGGCTGGCGCGGGTATCGCCGCCGCTCTTGCAGCCTTCGGCGGCAGTGGTGGCGGTGGTGGTGGTGGCGGTGGCAACCCCGGTCCGGGTACCCCGGCGGACACCACCGCACCGGCAGCGCCGACCGCCAACTTCAATGCCGACGGCAGCACAGTCAGTGGCACCGCCGAACCCGGCAGCACCGTCGGTATCGACCTCGATGATGACGGCGTGGTGGATATCAGCACCCAGGCCGATGCCGATGGCAACTACAGCATCGACCTGCAACCGCCGCTGAACAATGGCGAAACCGTCGACGTGATCGCCACCGACGCGGCCGGCAACAGCAGCCCGCCGACCAGCGCCACCGCACCGGATACCACAGCGCCGGCAGCGCCGACCGCCGAATTCAATGCCGATGGCAGCGAGATCAGCGGCACCGCAGAACCGGGCAGCACTGTCGGTATCGACCTTGATGGCGATGGCGAAATCGACCTGACCGCCCCGGTCGACGACGATGGCAACTGGTCGGCCACCCTCGACCCGGCCCTGAACAACGGTGAAACCGTCGACGTGATCGCCACCGACGCGGCCGGCAACAGCAGCCCACCGACCAGTGCCAGCGCACCGGACACCACCGCACCGGCCGCGCCGAGCATCGGCGGAGCCAGCGATAACGTCGGCAGTGTTACCGGAACCCTGGCCTACGGCGACAGCACCGACGACAGCACTCCGACCCTCAGCGGCACTGCCGAGGCCGGCAGCACCGTAAGCCTCTACGCCGGCACCACCCTGCTCGGCAGCACCACCGCCGACGGCAGCGGCAACTGGAGCTTTACCCCGGACACTCCGCTGGCCGAAGGCAGCCACAGCTTCTTCGCCACCAGCGCAGACGCCGCCGGCAATGTCTCCCCCCACAGTGCGTATTACAGTCTGACCATCGACACCACCGCGCCCGACGCCCCGCTGCTCAACCCCACCGACGGCACCCTGCTGACCGGTACCAGCGAGCCCGGCAGCACCGTGGATATCGACGTCGATGGCGACGACAGCCCCGACTACAGCGTGATCGCCGATGGCGATGGCAACTGGTCGGTCGCTCTCGACCCGGCCCTGGCCGACGGTACCGAGGTCAGCGCCACCGCCAGCGATGCCGCCGGCAACACCAGCGCGCCGGCCACCACACTGGTCGACACCAGCCTGGTCGATACCACTCCACCGGCCGCGCCCCTGATCGTAAGCGCCCTCGATGACGTCGGCAGCGTCACCGGCACCCTGGCCGATGGCGACAGCACCGATGACAGCACCCCGACCTTCAGCGGCACGGCCGAGGCCGGCAGCACCGTGAGTCTCTACGCCGGCACCACCCTGCTCGGCACCACCACCGCCGATGGCAGCGGCAACTGGAGCTTTACCCCGAGCACCCCACTGGCCGAAGGCAGCTACAGCTTTACCGCCACCAGCGCAGACGCCACCGGCAATGTATCCGCCCCCAGCGCGCCCTACACCCTGACCATCGACACCACCGCACCCGACGCCCCGCTGCTCAACCCCACCGACGGCACCCTGCTGGTTGGTACCAGTGAGCCCGGCAGCACCGTGGATATCGACGTCGATGGCGACGACACCCCCGACTACAGCGTGGTCGCCGATGGCGATGGCAACTGGTCGGTCGTCCTCGATCCAGCCCTGGCCGACGGCACCGAGGTCAGCGTCACCGCCAGCGATGCCGCCGGCAACACCAGCGCGCCGGCCACCACGCTGGTCGACACCGGCCTGGTCGATACCACTCCGCCGACCGCCCCCCTGATCGAAAGCGCCCTCGATGACGTCGGCAGCGTCACCGGCACCCTGGCCGACGGCGACAGCACCGACGACACCACGCCGACCCTCAGCGGCACTGCCGAGGCCGGCAGCACCGTGCATATTTTCCTCGATGCCGTACTGCTTGACAGCGTCAGCGCCGACGGCAGCGGCAACTGGAGTTATACCGTGGCCCCCGCCCTGGCCGAGGGCAGCTACAGCTTTACCGCCACCAGCGAAGACGCCGCCGGCAATGTCTCCGCCTCCAGCGCGGCCTTCGCCCTAACCGTCGACACCACCAGCCCCGGCGGGGGCGATGGCACCGATGCACCGACCTTGGCCAGCGCCGAGGCCGCCGATGGCATCAACGCCGCCGAACTGGCCGATGGCATCCAGGTCCAGGTCGGCCTCACCGCCGGCACCCAGGCCGGCGATACCCTGACCATCACCACCAACGACGGCAGCGGCGATATCGTCACCACCTACCTGATCACCCAGGACGATGTCGACGCCGGCAACGTCGAGGTCACCCTCGACGGTAGCTACCCCGAC
>JBFJZW010000004.1:0-42988 GCA_041621875.1 Pseudomonas sp.
AGCTGAAATTTATCGCCGACCACGGCGGCTTCGTCGGCGTGACCATGTTCGCCCCCTTCCTGGCCAAGGGCATCGACTCGACCATCGACGACTACGCCGAGGCCATCGAGTACGTGATGAACCTGGTCGGCGAAGACGCCATCGGCATCGGCACCGACTTCACCCAGGGTCATGGCCAGGACTTCTTCGAATACCTGACCCACGACAAGGGCTACGCTCGCCGCCTGACCAACTTCGGCAAGATCGTCAACCCGCTGGGCATCCGCACCGTCGGCGAATTCCCCAACCTCACCGAAACCCTGCTCAAGCGCGGCATGCCCGAGCGCGTGGTACGCAAGGTCATGGGCGAGAACTGGGTACGGGTCCTGGCGGACGTCTGGGGCGAATGATGAATACCTGCGGAGCCTACTGCGCACACCGATAGCCGCGTCGCGTCCTCGCGACAAGCTCGCCGTACATACGTACTGCTCTCGGCACCCTCGCTACGGCTCCACAGGCACTCATCGACACTTTTCAAACATGCAAGACAACCGAACTCTGGAGCACTAAACATATGGCTACCCACGCACCCGAAATGCCGATTCAGGTCGACGACGAAACCGGCGTCTGGACCACCGATGCCCTGCCGATGCTCTACGTACCGCGGCATTTCTTCGTCAACAACCATATCGGCATCGAGGAAGTCCTGGGTGCCGAGGCCTATGCCGAGATTCTCTACAAGGCCGGCTACAAGTCCGCCTGGCACTGGTGCGAGAAGGAGGCCGAGTGCCATGGCCTGCAAGGCGTGGCGGTGTTCGAACACTATATGAAGCGCCTGTCGCAACGCGGCTGGGGGCTGTTCAAGACCCAGGCGATCGACCTCGACGCCGGCACCTGCGAGGTGCGCCTGGACCATTCCGCCTTCGTCTATGTCTACGGCCAGTGTGGGCGCATGGTCGACTATATGTTCACCGGCTGGTTCGCCGGTGCCATGGACCAGATTCTCCAGGCCCAGGGCAGCAGCATCCGTACCCGTGCCGAACAGGTCTACGGCGAGTCGCAGGAAGGCCACGACCATGGCCTGTTCCGCGTCCAACCGCTCTAAAAAACAACCGTGCGTGGGAGAGGCTTCAGCCGCGACATCATCGCCGCTAAAGCACCTCCCACGGAGTAACGCTAGGCCGCTTTCCGTGAGGGTGCCGCAATGGCTTTCGAAGCAATGTTCCAGCCGATTCAGATCGGCAAACTGACCATCCGTAACCGCGTGCTCAGCACCGCCCACGCTGAGGTGTACGCCACCGACGGCGGCATGACCACCGAGCGTTACGTCCAGTATTACGAAGAGAAGGCCAAGGGCGGTATCGGCCTGGCGATCTGCGGCGGCTCCTCGGTGGTGGCCATCGACAGCCCGCAGGAGTGGTGGAGTTCGGTCAACCTGTCGACCGACCGGATCATCCCGCACTTCCAGAACCTGGCCGACGCCATGCACAAGCATGGTGCCAAGATCATGATCCAGATTACCCACATGGGTCGTCGTTCGCGCTGGGACGGTTTCAACTGGCCGACTCTGATGTCGCCGTCGGGCATCCGCGAACCGGTGCACCGTGCCACCTGCAAGACCATCGAGGTCGAAGAGATCTGGCGGGTGATCGGCAACTACGCCCAGGCCGCACGCCGGGCCAAGGAAGGCGGCCTGGATGGCGTCGAGCTGTCCGCCGTGCACCAGCACATGATCGACCAGTTCTGGTCGCCGCGGGTGAACAAGCGTACCGACGAATGGGGCGGCACCTTCGAAGGCCGGATGAAGTTCGGCCTGGAAGTGCTCAAGGCCGTACGTAAGGAAGTCGGCGACGACTTCTGCGTCGGCATGCGCATCACCGGCGACGAGTTCCACCCGGACGGTCTGTCCCACGAAGACATGAAGCAGATCGCCAAGTACTACGACGACACCGGCATGCTCGACTTTATCGGCGTGGTCGGCTCGGGCTGCGACACCCACAACACCCTGGCCAACGTTATTCCGAACATGAGCTACCCGCCGGAGCCGTTCCTGCACCTGGCGGCCGGGATCAAGGAAGTGGTCAAGGTACCGGTGCTGCACGCGCAGAACATCAAGGACCCGAACCAGGCCACACGCATCCTCGAAGGCGGCTATGTGGACATGGTCGGCATGACCCGCGCGCACATCGCCGACCCGCACCTGATCGCCAAGATCAAGATGGGCCAGGTCGACCAGATCAAGCAGTGCGTCGGTGCCAACTACTGCATCGACCGCCAATATCAAGGTTTGGACGTGCTCTGTATCCAGAACGCAGCGACTTCGCGCGAATACATGGGCCTGCCGCATATCATCGAAAAAACCACCGGGCCCAAGCGCAAGGTGGTGATCGTCGGCGGTGGCCCGGCCGGGATGGAAGCGGCGCGCGTGGCAGCCGAGCGCGGCCATGACGTCACCCTGTTCGAGAAGAAAGACAGCCTCGGCGGGCAGATCAGCCTGGCGGCCAAGGCACCGCAACGCGACCAGATGGCCGGTATCACCCGCTGGTTCCAGCTGGAACTGGCGCGCCTGAATATCGACCTGCGCCTGGGCACTGGTGCCGACGCGGAAAGCATCATGGACCTGCGCCCGGACATCGTCGTCCTGGCCAACGGCGGCCACCCCTTTATCGAGCAGAACGAGCACTGGGGCGCGGACGAAGGTCTGGTGGTCAGCAGCTGGGACATCCTCGACGGCAAGGTCGCGCCGGGCAACAACGTGCTGGTATACGACACTATCTGCGAGTTCACCGGTATGTCGGTGGCCGACTTTATCGCCGAAAAAGGTGCCAAGGTGGAGATCGTCACCGACGATATCAAGCCGGGCGTGGCCATCGGCGGCACCAGCTTCCCCACCTACTACCGCAGCCTGTACCCGAAAGAAGTGATCATGACCGGCGACCTGATGCTGGAAAAGGTCTACCGCGAAGGCGACAAGCTGGTGGCGGTGCTGGAGAACGAATACACCGGGGCCAAGGAAGAACGAGTGGTCGACCAGGTGGTGGTGGAGAACGGCGTACGTCCGGACGAAAGCCTCTACTACGCGCTCAAGGAAGGCTCGCGCAACAAGGGCCAGATCGATGTCGAGGCACTGTTCGCGATCAAGCCGCAGCCTTGTTTGTCCGAGGCTGGCGACGGCTATCTGCTGTTCCGTATCGGCGACTGCGTGGCCCAGCGCAACACCCACGCGGCAATCTACGACGCGTTGCGGCTGTGCAAGGATTTCTAACGCGCAAGTCGCTCCGTAGGGTGGGTTAGTCGCGCAGCGGCGTAACCCACCAATCGGATCACCAGACAGGCCAGTGCCTGATGCATCGACGGTGGGTTACGCCGCAGGCTAACCCACCCTACATGGTTACTCGGTCCCTCTAAGGAGACCCGATGATGTTAAACACCCTGCTCCCCATTCTGCTGTTTGCCGCACTCGGCCTGGCCGTGCTCGGCGCTGGCAAGCGCTTTCTGATGTGGCGTCGTGGCCGTCCTAGCCGAGTCGATTGGCTGGGCGGCCTGCTGGCCATGCCGCGGCGTTATATGGTCGATCTGCACCATGTGGTGGCCCGCGACAAATATATCGCCAACACCCACGTCGCCACGGCCGGCGGCTTTGTCCTGGCCGCGGTGCTGGCCATTCTCGTGCACGGTTTCGGCCTGCACAGCCGGATTCTCGGTTTCGCCCTGCTGGCAGCCTGCGCGCTGATGTTTGGCGGCGCGCTGTTTGTTGCCAAGCGTCGCCTCGACCCACCTTCGCGGCTGTCGAAAGGCCCATGGATGCGCCTGCCGAAAAGCCTGCTGATGTTCTCGGTGAGCTTCTTTATCGCCACCCTGCCGGTGGCCGGAATCCTGCCGGAAGGTTTCGGCGGCTGGATTCTCGCCGTGGTACTGGCCGTTGGCGTGGCCTGGGGCGTGTCCGAGCTGTTCTTCGGCATGACCTGGGGCGGGCCGATGAAGCACGCCTTTGCCGGTGCCCTGCACCTGGCCTGGCACCGCCGCAGCGAGCGCTTCGGTGGTGGTCGTTCGACCGGACTGAAGGCGCTGAACCTGGATGATCCCCAGGCCCCGCTGGGGGTGGAAAAGCCCGCAGACTTTACCTGGAACCAGCTGCTCGGCTTCGACGCCTGCGTGCAATGCGGCAAGTGCGAGGCGGCCTGCCCGGCCTTCGCCGCCGGCCAACCGCTGAACCCGAAAAAGCTGATCCAGGACATGGTGGTCGGTCTGGCCGGCGGCAGCGATGCCAAATTCGCCGGCAGCCCCTACCCTGGCAAAGCCATTGGCGAACATAGCGGCGGCCCGCACCTGCCCATCGTCAATCTGCAAGGCAAGGCCCTGGTCGACGCCGAGACCCTGTGGTCCTGCACCACTTGCCGCGCCTGCGTCGAGGAGTGCCCGATGATGATCGAGCACGTCGATGCCATCGTCGATATGCGCCGCCACCTGACCCTGGAAAAAGGCGCGACGCCGAACAAGGGTGCCGAGGTGCTGGACAACCTGATCGCCACCGACAACCCCGGCGGCTTCGCCCCCGGCGGACGCCTGAACTGGGCGGCGGACCTGAACCTGCCGCTTATGGCCGACAAGGGCAGCGCCGATGTGCTGTTCTGGGTTGGCGACGGTGCCTTCGATATGCGCAATCAGCGCACCCTGCGCGCCTTTGTCAAAGTATTGAAGGCCGCCAAGGTCGACTTTGCCGTGCTCGGCCTGGAAGAGCGCGACAGTGGCGACGTGGCCCGCCGCCTGGGCGATGAAGCGACCTTCCAGCTGCTGGCCAAACGCAATATCGCCACCCTGGCCAAGTACCAGTTCAACACCATCGTCTCCTGCGACCCGCACAGTTTCCATGTGCTGAAGAACGAGTACGGCGAGCTGGGCGGGCGCTACCAGGTGCTGCACCACAGCACCTATATGGAGCGATTGATCAGCGGCCAGAAGCTCAACCTTGGCCAACACAAAGGCGGCAGCGTGACCTATCACGACCCCTGCTACCTGGGCCGCTATAACGGCGAGTACGAAGCGCCACGCGCGGTGCTCAATGCCATCGGCATCGAAGTCAAGGAAATGCAGCGCTCGGGCTTCCGCTCACGTTGCTGTGGCGGTGGCGGCGGTGCGCCGATCACCGATATTCCCGGCAAGCAGCGGATTCCCGATATGCGCATGGTCGACATCAAGGAGACCGGTGCCGAGCTGGTCGCCGTCGGTTGCCCGCAGTGCACCGCCATGCTCGAAGGCGTGGTCGGCGTGCGTCCCGAGGTCAAGGATATTGCCGAGCTGGTAGCCGACGTGCTGATCGAAGGCGCGGTCGAGGCCAAGCAGCCCGCCCCGGCCAAACCCAAGATGGCGGAGGTGCAGTGATGCCTACGCACCTTCTTAACCAGCCGCTACGCCTTGTGGAAGGGGCTTTAGCCGCGACAGGACAGATCGCAGCTAAAGCGCAACGCCGCCCGGCCCGTCCCACAGAGATCGCAACTGCTATGGAGACCCGTCCATGAGCGACATTATCCGCCGTGATCCACGGGCCGAATGGATCGCCCGCAACCGCCTGCACCCGCTGCATGCCGCGTTGCAGAAGGTCGAATCCAGCTGGATGGGCCCCAATGGGGTGATCCGCAAGAACCCCCATGCAGTGGGCTTTATCGGCCCCAACGGGCTCAAACGTATCGACCGCTCCGGCAGTCAGCAGGGTGGCAGCCAGAAGCGCAGCGCGGCCAGTGCCGTGGTGCAGTTGCCGCTGCATACCATCGAACAACCGGCGTTTTATATCGCCGTGGTGCCGGATATGGTCGGCGGCCGCCTGAGCGCCCACGACAAGGACCTACTCGGCCTGGCGCACAAGCTCGCCGGGGCCGACGGCGCGGTGCTGGCCGTGGTGTTCGGTGAACATAAGGAAAGCGCCTTCGACTGCAACGGCGTCGATCGCCTGCTGCAATTCGACGACGAAGGTTTCGACGGTTACGCCCCGGAAGCCCGGGTGCTGGCTCTGGGCGCAGTGGAACGGCAACTGGCACCGCGCCACTGGCTGCTGCCGGACAGCCGTACCGGTGGCGGCGAACTGGGCCGGCGGCTGGCCGCCAAGCTCGGTGAGCGCCCGGCGACGCGGGTCTGGCAGGTGGCCGATGGTATTGCCAGCGGACGTGCCGGGGCCGGCCGTGAAGACCTGGTGCAACAAGCGCCACGATTGATCCTGGCGGCGGTGGAATGTGCCGAGCCGGTCAGCGAGACGCGCCATGAAGTGCGCCCCTTGGCGCTCAGCGAAGCCCTGGTCAGCCACTTGCCACGGATTCAGGACCTCGGCGCGGTGGCGGTCGATCCGGCGCAGATTCCCATGGCCGAGGCCGAGTTCATCCTCTCCGGCGGTAACGGGGTCAAGGACTGGACACTGTTCCACCAGGCCGCCGCCGCATTGGGGGCAACCGAAGGTGCCTCGCGGGTGGCGGTGGACGATGGCTTTATGGGTCGCGAGCGCCAGGTCGGCGCGTCCGGCATCTGGGTCACCGCGCGAGTCTATGTGGCCGTGGGCATTAG
The DNA here is from genome assembly GCA_041621875.1 of Pseudomonas sp. Taxonomy (GTDB): domain Bacteria; phylum Pseudomonadota; class Gammaproteobacteria; order Pseudomonadales; family Pseudomonadaceae; genus Aquipseudomonas. The sequence goes on from JBFJZW010000004.1 coordinate 6,532, forward strand.
CGGAGCGATTCAGCACCTGCAAGGTATCGGGGCCTGCGACAAGGTGGTGGCGATCAACCTCGACCCAACCTGCGACATGATTAAACGCGCCGACCTCTCGGTGATCGGCGAGTCCGCAGCCATTCTGCAGGCGCTGATCGAACGGGTCGCCGCCCATCGGCAAGGAGGCGCACGTGATGCCGCGTAAACAGCCCGCGGGGTGGATGACGCTTCATCCTCCCACCAGCAACGACCACACCGCGATGGTGGAAGAAAATATCGTCTTCCACCCTACGGAGCGTTTCCATGACTGACTTGAATATTATCGCCCTGGTTTCCGTGGGTGCCCACCCGACCTCCGGGCGGCCACGCCGCGCCGAACAGGATGCCCGTGCGGTCGAGCTGGGCCTGAGCCTGGCCGGCGAGCGCCTGCAGGTGCTGCACGCCGGCGATCCACAGCAAGAAGCGCTGCGTGCCTATCTGGGCATGGGCCTTGAACAGATCAAGGTGCTGGAGCAGCCGGCCAAAAGCGATGCGCTGCCGGTGCTGGTGGACTACCTGGCCGATTCCAACGCACAGCTGGTATTGACGGGCAGTCAGGCGGAAACCGGCGAAGGCTCCGGCATGCTGCCTTTTCTGCTGGCGGAACAGCTCGGCTGGCCACTGGTGGTGGGCCTGGCGGCAGTGGAGCAGGTCAGCAACGGTATGGCCCAGGTGCTGCAGGCGCTGCCGCGCGGTCAGCGGCGACGCCTGCAAGTGCGCCTGCCGTTTGTCGCCTGTGTCGATAACGCGGCACCGACTGCCCGGCAGAGCGCATTCGGCCCGGCTCGGCGTGGCCTGTTGAGCGCCGAAGAGGTGGAGTTGGTCGCCGATCCATTATTTGCCAACGCACAATTGCAGCCAGCCAAGCCCAGACCCAAACGCCTCAAGGTGATCAAGGCCAAGACCGGTGCCGAACGGATGAAGGCCGCCACGGCCAAGGCTTCCGGCGGCGGTGGACAAGTGCTCAAAGATGTATCGCCAGAGGCCGGGGCCGAGGCTATCTTCAAGCTACTGCTGGAAGAAGGCGTGCTGCGATAGACGCCGTCGCCGATTAAACAGATAGGTAGGATGGGTCGGGCCGCGCAGGTTGAGCTGGCGATACCCATCGCGGTGCCTGAGTTCAGCATGGGTATCGCTGCGCTCCACCCATCCTACGCAACTGCGCAACGACGCAACCCAAATAGCTCCACTGGAGGATTTGACCATGATGCATGCCGACCTGATCGATCAGGAAGATCTACGCGAACGCTTGGTGGCACTGGGCCTGTCGATTCCCCCCGGAGTCAGCGCCGAACAGGCCTGCGAGCTGGCGGTCAACGGCCTCAGCCCGGACCGGGCGCAGGCCCTGCGCCGGCTGGTGGAAGAGCTGCTGGGCGGCAGCGCCACCCTGCTGCCGAATGTGCGCGAAGCGATCTCGCGAACCCTGTTGCCGGCACTGGTGCCGCGCTAAGCCCTGGCGGACAAGGCTGCGCCATGTCCGCCCTCCCCTAGGGGCTCCGCGCGCATGCCACCTGTAGGATGCGCCGTGCGCACCAATCACACGGCAATGGCCCTGGACAGCGGCTAACACAGCAAACCTTGCGGTGCGCGCGGCGCACCCTACGGGTCGCAGGCAAGAAAAGACAAGGGGCGCTTAAAGCGCCCCTTGTTTTTTATTGCTCGCCTAGCGGCCGCTGAACCTACAGCCGCACACTGGCAAAGGTCGACTCCCCCTGAGCACGGGTCAATGCCGCCAGAGCCGTCGAGCTGGAGGGGCGCATCAGGTCTTCCGGCATGGGCACCAGTGCCACCACGTTGACGCCACTCTGACCGGCGCGCTCGTCGCGCGGCGGGATGCCGAAGTATTCGCGGTAACACTTGGAGAAGTGCGGCGTGGAGACGAAGCCGCACACCGAAGCCACTTCGATGATCGACATGCTGGTTTGCTTGAGCAACTGGCGCGCGCGGATCAGGCGCAGCTTGAGGTAGTAGCGCGACGGCGAGCAGTGCAGGTATTTCTGGAACAGGCGCTCGAGCTGACGCCGCGATACGTCCACATACAGGGCAAGCTGATCGAGGTCGATGGGCTCTTCCAGGTTGGCTTCCATCAGCGCGACGATTTCCTGCAGCTTCGGCTGATTGGTACCGAGCATATGCTTGAGCGGCACGCGCTGGTGGTCCTGCTCGTTGCGGATACGCTCGTAGATAAACATCTCGGAGATCGCCGCGGCCAGTTCGCGACCATGCTCGCGGCCGATCACGTGCAGCATCATGTCCATTGGCGCGGTGCCGCCGGAGCTGGTATGGCGATTACGGTCGATGGAGAACAGCCGGGTGCTCACGGCCGCACGCGGGAAAGCCTCCTGCATGGCGGCGAGAAACTCCCAGTGCACGCTGCAGTCGTAGCCATCGAGCAGACCGGCCTTGGCCAGCGCCCAGCTGCCGGTACACACCGCGCCCAACTGGGCACCATGGCGCGCCTGGCTCTGCAGCCACTGCACATGCTCGCGAGTCACGCTGTGCTGGATATCCACACCGCCGCAGACGATCACCACATCCAAACGCGGCGCAGTGGCCAGGCTGGCATCCGGGGTGATCTGCAGACCGTCGCTGGCGTTTACCGGCTGACCGCTCTGGGTCAGGGTGTGCCAGCGATACAGCTCCTTGCCGGAGAGCTGATTGGCCATGCGCAGGGGCTCCACCGCCGATGCCAGGGAAATCAGGGTGAAATTGTCCAGCAGGAGAAAACCGATGGACTGGGGAACACGGTTCTGGGGCTGTGCCCCTTGGTTGAACTGTGACATTTAGTGAAACCCTCACGCTTAGCAAAACACGGTGTTGAGCCCTTATGGCGAGGCTCTTTTTTTTGTGATCCTGGCAGCCCAGGTCGACGTAAAACACAACGCAAAGGTCGTGCCTAAATTGTTTGGACGTCCAATATAAATAAAGAAATTTATCCAAGACCCGTGCCATAGGCCTTTGGCAGGAGCGACAAGAGCATTCCGTTTGCGACCGCAAACGCCCACTGGCTGGGCGTTTGTGCATTTCGGTAGCACTACCGGGGTGAGCAATTGTCACCTGCTACGCGAGGGAGTAAACCAAGGTAACGGACCAATGGTCACAAAACGACCCAATGGTCAGAAACCACAGAAGCAACAGCACAACCACGCGCACCAAAAGCCGGCACGCCGCCCTGCAATGGGCAAAAGCGGGTCATCGCCCCGCCCTGCCGCGTAGCGGAATGTCAGCACTCGATGGCGCTGACCGCCAGACCGCCACGGGAGGTTTCCTTGTACTTGTCGTGCATATCGGCCCCGGTGTCACGCATGGTGCGGATCACCCGATCCAGCGAGATAAAGTGCTCGCCGTCACCGCGCAGGGCCATCTGCGCGGCGTTGATCGCCTTCACCGCGGCAATCGCGTTGCGCTCGATACAGGGCACCTGCACCAGGCCGCCGACCGGGTCGCAGGTCAGGCCGAGATTGTGTTCCAGGCCGATCTCGGCGGCGTTCTCCAGCTGCTCCGGAGTAGCCCCGAGGATTTCCGCGAGACCCGCCGCGGCCATGGCGCAAGCCGAACCGACCTCGCCCTGACAGCCGACTTCGGCCCCGGAGATGGAGGCGTTCTTCTTGCACAGGATGCCGATGGCCGCAGCGGCCAGCAGGTAATCGACCACATTGGCCTCGCTCACCGCCGGGCTGAAGCGCACGTAGTAATGCAGCACCGCCGGGATGATGCCCGCCGCGCCATTGGTCGGCGCGGTCACCATGCGCCCGCCGGCGGCGTTTTCCTCATTGACCGCCAGGGCGAACAGGTTGACCCACTCCATGCCGCTGAGGGTCGAGCCGATCACATTGGGCTTGCTCATTTCCTGCAGGCTGCGGTGCAGCTTGGCCGCACGGCGCTTCACATTCAGGCCGCCGGGCAGGATGCCCTCGTGTTTGAGGCCCTGCTCGACGCAATCGCGCATGGCCTGCCACAGACGCATCAAGCCGCTACGGATTTCCGCCTCGCTGCGCCAGGCCTTCTCGTTCGCCATCATCAGCTCGGACACCCGCAGGCCGTGTTCCTTGCACAGGCGCAACAGCTCTTCGGCGCTATTGAAGTCGTAAGGTAGACGGGTGTGATCCTGGTCCAGCTGGCCGCTGGCGGCCTGCTCCTGATCGACCACGAAGCCGCCGCCCACCGAGTAATAGGTGTTCTCATGCAGCAGGCTGCCGTCGCCGGCATAGGTGCTGAGTGTCATGGCGTTGGGGTGATAAGGCAGGTTCTCGTCCAGCAGCAGCATGTCGCGCTGCCAGTCGAAGGCCACCGCATGCTGGCCCGCCAGCAACAGCGAGCCGCTGGCGAGCAGTTCGTCGATGCGCGGCGCGATGCTGGCCGGGTCGACCTGATCCGGCCACTCGCCGAGCAAACCCATGATCACCGCACGGTCACTGCCATGACCCACGCCCGTGGCGGACAGTGAGCCGTACAGGCGCACCTGCACCCGCCCTACCCGCTCCAGCAGATGACGCTCGGCCAGGGCACCGCAGAACAGAGCGGCGGCGCGCATGGGGCCCACGGTATGGGAACTGGATGGACCGATACCGATCTTGAATAGGTCAAACACGCTGATGGCCACAACTTTCTCCTGCGGGGGTAATTACCCGGCCATCATCGGGATTTCAGCAAAGCATTAGAGCTTCACACCGACACACCCATGCCCAAAGCCGTCAGGAGCCCCTTCCACGGCCGAACGGCATGGCCATGGCCCGGCCCGCAAAAGATGCCGAGCCAGGACGCGGCACAGCGGTGAGTGGCATGCGCTGGCAAGTCATGCTAGGTTCGGTACAGATTGCCCAAACGGGCAAGAGAGAAGCTCTTCATGACACCACTCGATGTTGCGCGCACCCTTCACCCCGCGGCACTGGCGAAAATAGCCAGTGCCCGCGCGTGCGCAACATACCCGCCATACACCCCACCCGTCGCTGACGGCCCACGGGCAGGCGCTAATCCGCCGCCGCCGGCAACCGTCCTGGGCTGATTCCAGCCCGCTTCGCAGCTCCAGCTTGCAATGACCCGACGGCGCATCCATGCGCCCGCAATGTCGCTGGAGCCTGTTGTCTTTTGACAGGTGATTAGTCATGAATTTCACATCTACGCTGGCCTCTTACGCGGCCATGCTGCTTTTCGTCTTGCTTTGGGGCAGCGCTGCCATCTTCACCCGCTGGGGATTGGATCACGGCTCCGCCTTCGCACTGCTGGTGTTCCGTTTCGCCCTGGCCTTCGCCGTCTTGCTGGTCCTCGGGCTATACCGGAAAAGCCTCTTGCCTGAACAGGGCACGCGCTGGCGCGTGGCGGCCATCGGCTTGCTACTGATCGGCAGCTATGCCATCTGCTATTTCCAGGCCATGGCCCACGGCATCACCCCGGGCTTGATTGCCACCCTGATGGGCGCTCAGCCGATCCTGACCCTACTGCTCGTCGAACGGCGGTTTAGCCTGCTACGTCTGGGCGGGCTGCTTGTTGGCCTGGGTGGGTTGATTCTGGTGGTGTATCAAAGCCTGGTGCTGTCGCGTTTTGCCGCTGACGGAATGCTGTTTGCTTTCGCCGCGCTGGCGTGCATGACAACGGGCACCATTTGGCAAAAGCACATACAGCAGTCACCGGCCGAAGTGCTGCCCTTGCAATATGCCGTCAGCTTGCTGCTGTGCCTGGCTTTCGTGCCCTTCCAACCCTTCGACTTCGAGCCGACGCTCGGTTTCTTCGCGCCGGTGCTGTGGATGGGCCTGATCATTTCCGTGGCCGCCCAGCTGCTGCTTCATCGAATGATCCGCTCCAGCAACCTGGTCAACGTCACCAGCCTGTTCTACCTCGTGCCGGCAGTGACCGCGGCCATGGATTATCTGTTCCTCGACAATCTGCTGCCCGGCCTCAGCATACTCGGCATGGCGGCCATTCTGACGGGGGTCGTACTGGTGTTCAAACAGGCTCCGGCGGCACGCTAGCAACCCTTTCACAGGCTTTCTGAAAAACCGTCAACGACAGATAAATGCGGCAAACGTGGCGACAAAATAGCGATTTACGCCGATAAATCCGCCTTATCGCCATCCCAACGACACTCCACCAGGACCACCTGGGCTGCGCTCCGCGAAGCCCAGGCCACCCCCCTGAAATACGACAGCAGCATTCCAGTTGCGACTTCGCGCATAGGCAGCCGAGGAAATCTGTCGGCATGATCGCCGCGCCCATGGACCGGCCAGCCGTTGTTCGCCCTGCCCGCCCGTGGCCCGACTGCGTGCCTGCATAGGCGCGCCCTGTCACCGCAACCGGGAGAGGCTTGATGAAACTGAATATGCGTCGTGGCCTGCTGGCCGCCGCCCTGTACACCCCGCTGCTGGCCCAGGCTGCAGAGCCGGCCCAGTGCGAGCGGGTGCGCTTTGCCGATGTGGGCTGGACCGACATCACCGTGACCACCGCCGTGACCCGCCATCTGCTCAGCGAACTGGGCTACCGCACCCAGGTCAAGCGCCTGTCGGTGCCGGACACCTACAAGGCCCTGCAGGACAACAGGATCGATGTGTTTCTCGGCACCTGGATGCCGACCTCGGAACCCCATATCAGGCCCTACCTGGACAGCGGTGCGGTGGAAACCGTCACCGCCAACCTCACCGGTGCCAAGTACACCCTCGCGGTCAACCAGGCCGCCCATGAGGGTGGCGTGAAAGACTTCGCCGACCTTGCGCGCTTCAGCAAGGAGTTCGGGGGCAAGCTGTACGGCATCGAGCCCGGTAACGACGGCAATAAACTGATCCAGCAGATGATCGACAAGAACGCCTTCGGCCTGGGCGGTTTTACCCTGGTGGAATCCAGCGAAAGCGGCATGCTGGCCCAGGTCAAACGCGCCGACCACCTCAAGCAGTGGGCCGTGTTTCTCGGCTGGGCACCGCACCCGATGAACAACCAGCTGCAGATGCACTATCTGGCCGGCGGTGACGACTACTTCGGCCCCGCTTACGGCGGAGCCACGGTCTACACCAGCGTGCGCAAGGGCTATCGTGAACAGTGCCCGAATGTCGCCCGGCTGCTGCACAACCTGCGTTTCAGCCTGGAGATGGAAAACCACCTGATGGGCGCGATCCTCAATAAAAACACCAACCCGCGGCGCGAGGCCAAAGCCTGGTTGCAGGCCAACCCCGAGACCGTGGCGACCTGGCTGCAGGGTGTCAATCGGCGCGATGGCACAGCGGCAATTCCCTAATTGAGGCGTGGCGAAACACCCCGAAGTCGATTTTTTTCAATTGCGCCACAGCCCCCGGGTCATCGCGCCTGCGGCCGCCTCAGCGGCTGCAAACCACGGCCGGCGCGGCTTGCAGCCTTGGCCAAGGGGCGAAAAAGTCTGTTATTGTTTTTTAAGGCGACACGATGTCGCCGCCCAATACGTCAGAGTCGTAAACCGACAATTGCGCCGGTTTGAAGACTATATCGTTGAGCCAGCCGATTTCGTCGCTCTCACCGCCCACGGGGGTGAGAGACCGGGGCCCACAACCCCGGACCGAAGAATATATAAGCGCTGGCCCATCACAATCGGGTGCCAGCCCAACAAGAAATTTCGGATGTACGCGCGCCTCGGTATGGGGTGTGTAATTCCCAGGGATTGGGTTTCGTAACACTGCCAGAGGGTTTGGAACGCGGTTTGCAGCACGGCACAGCAAGGTTGACTCGACAGTACGCCCCCATAGCGTCCATTGCCCACAAGGCAACTGGAGCGTTACCGCGGTTGTGCCTGAGCGCCCGAAATGTGTTGCGTGGCAAGGCACGGCCCCGACCCCAGAACCCAGTAAACCCACACAGGCAAGAACAGTCGGCATCACCGGATGAACGCCCGTTTGGCGCGCACCCGGCTGCGCAACACTGATCTGGATGTCTACTGAAGGGGAACCGTCCCATGCAGTCTGGAAAAATCGTGGTCAAAAACCTCTACAAGGTTTTCGGCCCAGAACCACAAGAAGCTATCGACCTGCTCAAGCAGGGCTGGAGCAAGGACAAGATCCTTGCCGAAAAAGGCGCGGTAATCGGCGTCAGCGACGTATCGTTCAGCGTCGAGGAAGGTGAAATCTTCGTCCTGATGGGCCTGTCCGGCTCAGGCAAATCGACCCTGATTCGCCTGATCAACCGACTGGTCGAGCCAAGCGCCGGCGACGTGTTTATCGACGGACAGAACGTCGCCAAGATGCCCAAGTCGGAACTGATCGACCTGCGCCGCCGCGATATGAGCATGGTCTTCCAGTCTTTCGCCCTGATGCCCTCACGCACCGTGCTGGACAACGCCGCCTTCGGTCTGGAAGTGGCGGGCAAGGGCCGCAAGGAGCGCGAGCAGCGCGCCATGCAGGTGCTCAAGCAGGTCGGCCTGGACACCTTCGCTCACAAGCACCCACACGAGCTGTCCGGCGGCATGCAGCAGCGTGTCGGCCTGGCCCGGGCCCTGGCCGTCGACCCCTCGATGATCATCATGGACGAGGCCTTCTCCGCCCTCGACCCGCTCAAGCGTCGCGAGATGCAGGACGTGCTGCTGGAGCTGCAGAAGACCGATCGCCGCACCATCATCTTCGTCTCCCACGACATCGAAGAAGCCATGCGCATCGGCACCCGCATCGGCATCATGGAAGGCGGCAAACTGGTCCAGGTCGGCACCCCCCAGGAGCTGATCGACAACCCCGCCAACGATTACGTGCGCAACTTCTTCAATACCGTCGACACCAACCGCTACCTCACCGCCGGCCAACTCAAGGCCGACAGCGTGCCGATCTACGTGCACAACGGCCGCGCCCCGGATGCGCAGAAGGTCTGCCAGGAACTGCAGGCGCTGGACAAGCACTACGCCTTTATCGTCGACGAGCAGAACAACTTCCAGGGCTCGATCAGCCTGGAGAAGATCGCCCTGCTGGTCGAAGGTGGCACCAGCTGCGGACTCGACTCGCACGTGCTCAAGCTGATCAAACCGGTCGCAGAAGACATGCCACTGGATCAGGTGATCGAACGCCTGGTGGATAACGAAGGGCCGATTCCGGTGATCGACAGTAACGGCCGCTACAGCGGTGCCATCAGCAAGGGCCGTCTGTTGACCCGCCTGCAGGGAGAATCCCATGAGTGAGAAACAACTCGACCTGGGCAGCTGGGTCAACGATGTGGTGCAGCACCTGCTGGACAATTACAGCGAAGGTTTCGACAACCTCGGCGGTCTGGTCAACGGCTTCTCCGAAGGTATCGAGTGGCTGCTGATGCTGCCGCCGGCCTGGTTACTGATCGCCATCTTCGTTGGCCTCGGCCTGTGGCGCATCAGTTACAAGTTCGCCATCTTCACCGCCATTTCCTTCGTCCTGATCGTGCTCACCGGTTTCTGGGAACAGACGGTGGTGACCCTCGGCCTGACCTTCTCCGCCACCCTGATCAGCCTGCTCCTCGGTATCCCCCTGGGCATCTGGGCGGCACGCAGCGAGCGGGTCTCGACCACCATCCGGCCGATTCTCGATTTCATGCAGACCATGCCGGCCTTCGTCTACCTGATCCCCGCGGCCATGCTGTTCGGCCTCGGCCGCGTGCCGGGAATCATCGCCACGGTGATCTTCGCCATGCCGCCGGCGGTGCGTCTGACCAACCTGGGTATTCGCCAGGTCAACAAGGAAATCGTCGAAGCCGGCCAGTCGTTTGGCTGCAACGCCCGTCAGCTGCTGTTCAAGGTGCAACTGCCGAACGCCATGCCGTCGATCATGGCCGGGGTCAACCAGACCATCATGATGGCCCTGTCGATGGTGATCATCGCCTCCATGGTCGGTGCCGGCGGTCTGGGCAACGATGTGCTGGCGAGCATCCAGCGCCTGGATATCGGTCTAGGCTTCGAAAGCGGCATGGCCGTGGTGTTGCTGGCGATCATCCTCGACCGCATCACCGAAAGCTTCGGTACGCCACAACGGAAAAAGTCCAACGGCCTGACAGCCTGGTTCAGCGGCAAGCTGCAACGTCAATAAGCCTCAACTTTGCTCAACACAGGGACTCGCAGATGAAAAGCATGAAAACCCTCGCAGGTGTCAGTCTGTTATCGGCTGCGCTGCTGCAGAACGCCTGGGCGCAGGAGCCGGAAAGCTGCCAGATGGTGCGTTTCGCCGAAATCGGCTGGGCCGATATCGCCGCCACCACCGGCGTGGCCATGACCCTCAGCGAAGGCCTGGGTTACAAGACCCGCAAGATCATGGCCTCGGTGCCCATCGCCTTTACCGGGGTAAAGAACAAGCAGATCGACGTGTTCCTCGGCTACTGGGCCCCCTCGATGGATGCGGTGATCGAGCCGTTCACCAAGGATGGCGGGGTCAAGGTGCTGCCCAAGGCTAACCTGGAAGGGGCCAAGTACACCCTGGCCGTGCCCACCTACGCCGCCGAAGCCGGGCTGAAGAGCTTCGCCGATATCGCCAAGTTCAAGGACCAGCTGGGCGGCAAGATCTTCGGTATCGAGCCGGGCAATGACGGCAACCTGCTGATCGAGCAGATGATCAAGAGCAACCAGTTCGGCCTCGGCGAGTTCAAGATGGTCGAGTCCAGCGAAGCCGGCATGCTGGTGCAACTGCAGCGCGCGGTGCGCAAGAATGAGCCGGCGGTCTTCCTTGGCTGGGCCCCGCACCCGATGAACACCCAGTTCGACATCACCTACCTGGAAGGCGGCGATGATGTGTTCGGCCCCAACTACGGCGCGGCCCAGGTCTTTACCGTGGTACCACCGGATTACGAGGAACGCTACGCCAACGTCGGCAAGCTGCTGAACAACCTGCAGTTCACCGTGGAAATCGAAAGCCAGCTGATGGAAAAGGTTCTGGAAAAACAGAACCCGACCACGGTGGCCGCCGAGTGGATCAAGGCCAACCCGGCGATCCTCGAACAGTGGCTGGACGGCGTGACCACCTTCGACGGCCAGGACGGCATCGCCGCGGTGAAGAAACACGTCGGCCTGTAACACCAGCCCCGCCCTCGGCATCTGAGGGCGGGCGGTTAACCGATTCACCTTTTTTAGAACCCTCGCCAGCGAGGCCAAACGGCCAGCGCCTGGTTAGCTGCATCCCGTTTTCAGGACCTGAGCGCTGCAACAGGTCCTGTTTACCCAGCAAGGCCCGCAACAAGAACGCGCCAGTCACGCAACAGAACTGCCACTCTCACTGACGGAGTACACCTATGCGTAATTTGAAGACCCTGTGTTTGCAAGGCCTCGGCGTCGCCGCCCTGGCCCTGGGCATGAGCACCGCCATGGCGGCGGACAAACCCAGCCTGAAGATCGGCTACGTCAACGGCTGGGACGACAGTGTCGCCGCCACCCATGTCGCCGGCGAGATCCTGCGCAGCAAGCTTGGCTATAGCGTCGAGCTGAAACCGGTCGAACCGGCCATCATGTGGCAAGGCGTGGCCAGAGGCGATCTCGACGTCACCCTCTCCGCCTGGCTGCCCGCCACCCATGGCGAATACTTCGAAAAACTCAAGGACAAGGTCACGGTGCTCGGCACCAACTACGAGGGCGCGAAAATCGGCCTGGTGGTACCCGACTATGTCGAAGCCAAGAGCATCGCCGACCTTAACGACCACACCAAAGCCTTCGACGGCAAGATCACCGGCATCGACGCCGGGGCCGGGGTTATGCGCCGCGCCGAAGAGTCCATCACCGCCTACAAGCTCGACTACAAACTGATGCCCAGCTCCGGCCCGGCCATGGCCATCGCCCTGACCCGCGCGGAAAATGCCAAGAAGCCGATCGTGGTGACCAGCTGGATTCCGCACTGGATGTTCGCCAAGTGGAAACTGCGCTTCCTCGAAGACCCGCAGAACGTCTTCGGCGCGGCCGAGCATGTCGACACCGTCGCCCACCCGAGCCTGGAAACCAAGGCCGCCGACGCTGCCGCCTTCCTGAAGAAGTTCTCCTGGAGCGGCGAAGAGGTCGGCGCAGTGATGCTGGCCATCACCGAAGGGGCCAAGCCCGAACAGGCCGCCAAGGACTGGATCGCCGCCAACCCGGAGCGCGTAGCCGGCTGGCTCAACTAAGGGCTGTTAACACGCGGGACAAGAACGGGCTTCGGCCCGTTTTTTAATGACCCCGGCAGGCTGCGCCGCACGCACCAAGGCTGGCTGCAAGCGGCTGGCATTCACCCGTTACGGCGCTGCCCCGCCACATCTTCAGCCGCCACCGTGGGCGGCTCGGTCAGCAGGTAGGCCTCGAAACCCAGCTGATTGAGCAGGTGCACGGCCAGTTCGCTGCGAATCCCGCCTTCCGCCGTCACCGCATAGAGCGTGTTGGGCTCCAGACTGCTGGCATGGGTACGCAGATTGGCCACCGGCAGGCTGATGCTGCCCGGCTGGTGACCCTGGCGATATTCGAAGGGCAGGCGTACATCCAGCAGCAGACAGGCGCGCTGGCCGAGCCGGGTCATCTGCTGCAGCTGCTCGGGGCTGATCTGCGGGATCAGTGCGGGATGAACCAGTTCGACGAACAGCTCGCGCTCCAGGCTCGCCAGCACGCCGTCCTCCAGCATGGTCACGGTGGCCGAGCGCACCGCGCCACTGACCAGTGCGTCCTCGCCGAAGAAATCCCCCGCCTGAAGAATCTGTCGCGGCCCCTCTTCATAGGCCGAGGGCAGAGTCACCGCGGCGCTGCCCTGCTTGAGCACATAGAAGTGCTCGCCGGGCTCGCCATAACGCACCACGGCCTGCCCGGCCTTCACCTCGGTAAATTCGAAGCGCGCCAGCAAGGTATGCAGGTGAGCAGGCGGTAGCCGACCGAACAACGGCGAACGCAGCAGCTTGGCCAGCCAGTCATCCTGACCCGGCTGTTCCTCGGTCGTCCCATCCAGGCTGATCACCCCGTAATCGGCACTCTGGCTCCAGTTCAGCAGGCGCTCGAGCAGGCCGCGCTCCAGGGCGAACAGGGTCACGTCGCTCTGCGCCACCACCGTTTGCTGCTGCGGCTGGGCTTCGTTGAGGGCATGACAGGCCTCCAGGCTGCCGGCCAGCAGCGGCTGACGCGCGCCCTCCTCGCCCAGGCCGACCTGTCCGTGCAGCAGGAAATACAGCGCCAGGGACTTCTCGCCACGCTTGAACAACAGGGTGCCGGCCTTGCGTTGCACATACTGCAGGCTGTCCAGCGCCTGCTGCTGGTATTGCGGGCTGAGAAAATCGAACGGACTGAAGCGCAACAGCAGCTCCAGGGTCAGACGAGGCGTGGCATTGCTCATGGTAAAGCCCTCCGCTCAGGCGGCCGGCGCAGGCTGGGTCGATCGGGCGCAGCAAGCGAGCCACTTATTTACCCTAGTTCAGCGGCCGCCACCGGGGCGTTCATTTCGTCAGATGGCACAGGGCCATCTCCACCGCCATGCAGGCCTACCCCGCCGCGGACTGCTGCAACCAGGCGAACAACTGTTCGGTGTCGGCATGGCGGCAGAGTTCGCTGCCCTCGGTGATAATCGCAGCCGTCCCGGCGGCCACCCCATAGCGGGCGGCCTCGGCCAGCTCGCTGCCGGCGGCCAGCTTGAGGGTCAGTGCCGCGACCATGCTGTCGCCCGCGCCAACGGTGCTGCGCTTGCGTACCGTTGGCGCGGCAATACCCAGGGTCGTGTCGGCGCTGACCAGCAGCGCGCCCTGGGGACCGAGCGAGACCAGCACCACCTGGCATTGTCCCGCGGCGATCAGCCCCCGGGCGATGCCGACGAGCTGCCCGGGCTCGGCAATTTCCACCCCGGCCAGGGCGCTGAGTTCGGCGATATTGGGTTTGATCAGAAACACCCCGCCACACCCCAGGGCCTGGCGCAACGCCGCCGCACCACTGTCGAAGATGCACCGCATGCGCTGCTGCCTGACCCAGCCCAGCAGACGCGGCACAAACGCCTCGTCCAGGCCCTCGGGCAGGCTGCCGCTGACCACCAGGTAGTCGGGCCGCGGCAGGGCCTGCAGCGCCGCCAGCAACTGCTCCTGCTCGTCCCGCCCAAGCCGGGCAGCGGGCATCACCAGGCGATATTGCTGGGCGCTGCTGCGCTCCACCAGATTGATGCATTCGCGGGTCCATTGCTCGACCGCCAGCGCCTGGCTGGTCACCCCCTCGGCACTGAGCAGATCGGTCAGATGGCGGCCGGTCGAACCGCCGGCCGGAAACACGGCCAGGGCACGGCCACCGAGGCGCTGGATGGCCCGGGCGACGTTGATGCCACCACCACCGGGGGCATACACCGGCGCTGCACAACGCAGCTTGGCGTCCGGATAGAGGCGCGGCACCGCCGTAGCGACATCCAGCGCCGGGCTCAGGGTCAAGGTGACGATGCGGCTCATCGGTTCTCCTAGTCGGCACGCTGCAGGTCCTGTATTCACTTTAGGTCGCCGCCGCGCGTTACGCTGGCCGCCAACCCGTGCGCCGCAAGCGCACCCTGTTGCGCCCTTGTGATCGTGCGGCGGCCTGGTTAACGTGGGCGGCCTTATCAGGAGAGTCCGCATGCGTTTCAGCCCCTACCTTTGCGCCGCCCTAGTGCCCTTGCTCGCCGGCTGCCAGGTGTTTACCGAGCAGCCCACCGGCGAAACTGCGGCGGCCACTCGCCTGCAGGGCGAACTCAGCCTGCAGGACGGCCAGCTGCTGTTGCGTCCCTGCCAGGAGCAACGCCGCTTCGTGATTGGCGATGACGGCAGCACGGGCATCAGCCGCGAAGCCGCCGGGTTGCTGAGCGACGGCGCTCGCAGCCTGTTCGTCGACCTGCGTGGCCAACTCAGCGCCACCTCCGAGGCCGGCCTCGATGGCAAGTTCGTGCCCAGCCAGGTCTACCGCCTGCAGGCCGAAGGCCCGGGCTGCGAAGACCTCAACTTCAAGCGCAGCAGCCTGCGCGCCAGCGGCCAGGAGCCAGGCTGGAGCGTGCTGGTCAGCAATCGCGGCCTGGTCCTCGACCGCCCTGGCCAGGAACCCCTGGCCCTGCCCTATCTGGAAGAGCAACTGCCGGAGGGCCGCTTCAACCTGAGCAGTGAAGCCAATGGCGAGCGGCTGGAGCTGTGGGTCGCCCCGCAACGCTGTGTCGACAGCATGAGCGGCACCGTGCAGCACCTGAGCGCCGAATTGCGCCTGAACGGTAAAGTGTTGCGCGGCTGCGCCTCCTTTGGCGGCGCACGCAACGACTGACAAGCCCAGTCGGGGCAGACGCCGTCTGCCCCGAGCTTTGGCCCTGCACGGCGCGCGCGCTGACCTAAGCTGAAAAGGAACTCAGCCCAAGGGATACCGCCATGTTGCGCATTGCCATCAACGGATATGGACGCATCGGCCGCTGCCTGGTGCGCGCGCTCTTCGAGCGCGACCTGCAGCGCAAGATCCACCTCTGCGCGATCAACGACCTCGGCGACCCGGCCACCCTCGCCCACCTGACCCGCTTCGACTCCACCTTCGGCCGCTTTGCCGGCCAGGTCGACCTGCAGGATGATCTGTTGCTGATCAATGGTCAGCCCATTCAGCTGCTGCGCGAACGCGAGGTGATCAACCTGCCCTGGCAACAGCACGGCATCGACCTGGTGCTGGAATGCACCGGCAAGCTGAAAAAACGCGCCCAGGTCGAACAGCACCTGACCGCCGGCAGCCCCCGTGTCCTGCTTTCCCACCCCCTGGACAGTGCCGATCTGACCGTGGTCTATGGCGTCAACCATGAGCTGCTGGGCAGCCAGCAGATCGTCTCCAACGCCTCCTGCACCACCAACTGCCTGGCTCCCCTGGCCCAGGCGCTGCATCGAGCGGTGGGCATTCGCCAGGGCCTGGTCAATACCATCCACGCCTACACCAACGACCAGAACCTGCTGGACAAGGCCCACAGCGACCTCTACCGCGCCCGCGCCGCCGCGCTGTCGATGATCCCCACCAGCACCGGGGCGGCCAAGACCATCGGCCTGGTCCTGCCGGAACTGGCCGGACGCCTGGACGGCCTCTCGGTACGGGTGCCGACGCCCAACGTGTCGTTGCTCGACCTGACCTTCACCTGCGAGCGCCCGAGCAGCCGCGAGGCGATCAATGCCGCCCTGCAACAGGCGGCGCAACAGTTGCCGCCCGGAGTGATGGAGTGCAGCGACCTGCCGCTGGTGTCCAGCGACTTCAATGGCCATCCGCTGTCCTGCGTGGTTGACCTCAACCACACCCGGGTGCAGGGCGACCTGGTCAAGGTGCTGGCCTGGTACGACAACGAATGGGCCTTCGCCAATCGCATGCTCGATGTGCTGCTGGCCTGGACCCATCCCTGAGATCCCGCCCGTAGGCCGAACAGGTTTATAATCGCCGCCTTTACAAGCTGCCGGGTTGCCTCCGGCCCTGATTCTGGAATTGCCCCATGCTCCGCATCACTGAACTCAAGCTGCCCCTCGACCATCCCGACGAGGCCCTGCGCCCGGCCATCGTCCAGCGCCTGGGGATCGAAGACAGCGAGTTGCTCGACTTCAGCCTGTTCAAGCGCAGCTACGATGCGCGCAAGAAATCCAGTGAGATGCACTTCATCTACACCCTCGACTGCGAGCTGCGCGATGAAGCGGCGCTGCTGGCCAAGTTCAGCGATGACCGGCATATCAGCGTCACCCCGGATACCGCCTACAAACCAGTCGGCATGGCACCCGAGAACCTCGCAGAGCGGCCCCTGGTGGTCGGCTTCGGCCCCTGCGGCATCTTCGCCGCGCTGATCCTCGCCCAGGCCGGACTCAAGCCCATCGTGCTGGAACGCGGCACCGAAGTGCGCCAGCGCACCAAGGACACCTGGGGCCTGTGGCGCAAGAACGTGCTCAACCCCGAGTCCAACGTGCAGTTCGGCGAGGGCGGTGCCGGCACCTTCTCCGACGGCAAGCTGTACAGCCAGATCAAGGACCCCAAGCATCTGGGGCGCAAGGTGCTGCAGGAGTTCGTCAAGGCCGGCGCGCCGGACGAGATTCTCTACGTCAGCAAGCCACATATCGGCACCTTCCGCCTCACCGGCGTGGTCGCCACCATGCGCGAAGAGATCAAGGCCCTGGGCGGTGAAGTGCGCTTCCAGCAGCGAGTCAGCGATGTGTTGATCGAGAACGGCCAACTGCAGGGCGTGGTACTGGACAGTGGCGAGCAGTTGCTCAGCCGCCATGTGATCCTGGCCCTGGGCCACAGCTCACGCGACACCTTCCGCATGCTGCACAAGCGCGAGGTGTTTATGGAAGCCAAGCCGTTCTCGGTGGGCTTTCGTATCGAGCACCCGCAAGGCCTGATCGATCGCGCGCGCCTGGGCAAATACGCCGGCCACCCCAAGCTCGGTGCTGCGGATTACAAACTGGTGCACCACGCCAAGAACGGCCGCTCGGTCTACAGCTTCTGCATGTGCCCAGGCGGCACCGTGGTGGCGGCCACTTCGGAGCCAAACCGCGTGGTCACCAACGGCATGAGCCAGTACTCGCGTAACGAGCGCAATGCCAACGCCGGCATCGTCGTCGGCATCACCCCTGAGCAGGACTATCCGGGCGGTCCGTTGGCCGGGGTGGAATTGCAGGAGCGCCTGGAATCCCAGGCCTATCTGCTCGGCGGCAGCACCTACGAAGCGCCGGGGCAACTGGTCGGCGACTTTATCGCAGGCCGTCCGTCCACTGAACTGGGCAGCGTCGAGCCGTCCTACAAACCGGGGATCAAGCTCGGCGACCTGGCCCTGGCATTGCCGGACTTCGCCATCGAGGCCATCCGCGAAGCGCTACCGGCCTTCGGCAAGCAGATCAAGGGTTTCGATCTGCATGATGCGGTGCTGACCGGCATCGAAACCCGCACCTCCTCGCCGCTGCGTATCACCCGCGGCGCGGATATGCAGAGTTTGAACGTCAAGGGCCTGTACCCGGCCGGGGAAGGCGCGGGTTATGCCGGCGGCATTCTCTCCGCGGGGGTCGATGGCATTCGCGTGGCCGAAGCCCTGGCGCGGGATATGCTGGGGATCGCCGAAAACTAAGCCTGGGCCCCTACATCCTGTCGGCGTAGCAAACCGGCGAGTTTGGCGGGCCACGGCGCTCCAGCTCTTCCTCGAGAAATTCGGCCAGGACCCGGGCGTTGTTCAACTGCGTATCACGTGCGCCGAACAGCAGGGTCAATACGCCCTGTTCGGCAGGCTCCAGCAGCCCCTGCCAATATTCGGGATGGCCCGCCAACTCAGCACGGTACTGGGTGCGGAACGCCTCGAACGCTGCCGGCTCATGGGCGAACTGGCGGCGCAGCTGTGTGGACGGAGCCACCTCCGGCAACCAGGCATCCAGTTGCAGCGCGGCCTTGCTCAGCCCGCGCGGCCACAGGCGGTCAACCAATACGCGCCGGCCGTCCGTTGCCGAACTCTCTTCGTACACCCGTTTGCACTGGATCATCTGCCTCCTCTCCTGGCACCGCAGCCGCGGCGCAGTGGTTCAGGCTAAACGCAAGCAGCACAGGGTGGTACGGCCGAAACCATTCGGCCTGCGCTGCGGGTCGGCATAGGTTTCGACCTCGACGAAGCCGGCTTTGCGCATCATCCCCGCCGAGGCGGCGTTCTGCTCGTGGCGGTCGATATAGCTATCGACGATACCCTGCTCGCCCAGTTGGATCACCACCTGCTGCAACAACCGCGAGCCCAGCCCCTGCCCCGCCACGGCGCGGTGGGTGACGGCTTCGCAGATATAGCCGTGCAGGTGGTTGCGCCGCGCCTCGGGCTGATGGCGCACGAAGTGCCTGGTTAGACAGTAGCTGACGAAGCCCAGCAATTCGCCCTCTCGCTCGACCAGCACGGCCTGCACCGCGCCGTCGGCAATCCCCTGCAGATGCTCGCGCACCTCGGTCTCGGGCAGGTAATTCCAGGGGTTGGGACCGTGCTCGAGGATCAACGCGCAGAGATTATCGATGTCCCCGGCCTGTACCTGGCGTATTTCGAAGTCGCTCATCTGTCCTCCCTGTTTCAGGAAACCCTCGGCTCTGGTAGCCCGGATGCGATCCGGGCTACGGGTTAGAGGCCCGCCGTTGGCAGATCGCCCGGCAGGGGTTCGCCGCGCTCGGCGCAGGCGGCGATGGCTGCGATCGACGGGGCCAGGTCGAAGCCCTGGGCACTGAGCCAGTGGTCGTCGTAATAGCTGCCGGCGTAGCGCTCGCCGCCGTCGCAGAGAATCGCCACCACCGAACCGGATTCGCCGGCCGCGACCATGCGCTGCGCCACCAGCAGCGCACCGATCAGATTGGTGCCGCTGGAGCCGCCGACCCGTCGCCCCAGGCGCTGGGCCAGGTAATGCATGGCCGCCAGCGACAGCTCATCGGGCACCTTGCACATGGCGTCGATTACCGTCGGCAGGAACGAGGCCTCGACCCGCGGCCGGCCGATGCCTTCGATACGCGAGCCGCAGTCCAGGGTCAGGCTGGCGTCGCCGCTGCGGTAGTAATCGAAGAACACCGAACGCTCGGCATCGGCGCAGAGCACCCGGGTGGCGTGGCGACGGTAGCGCACATAGCGCCCGAGGGTGGCCAGGGTGCCGCCGGTGCCAGGGCTGGACACCAGCCAGCTCGGTTCGGGGAAACGCTCGCTGCGCAGCTGCTGGAAGATCGACTCGGCGATATTGTTGTTGGCGCGCCAGTCGGTGGCGCGCTCGGCGTAGGTGAACTGATCCATAAAGTGGCCGCCGCTCTCGCGGGCCAGGCGCTCGGATTCGGCGTAGATCTGCGTTGGGTCATCGACCAGGTGGCTGTGGCCGCCGTAGAAGGCGATCTGCGCGATCTTCTCCTTCGAGGTACTGGCGGGCATCACCGCGATAAAGGGCAGGCCCAGCAGGCGGGCGAAGTAGGCTTCGGAGATCGCCGTGGAGCCGCTGGAGGCTTCGATCACCGGCGCGCCGGGCTTGAGCCAACCGTTACACAGGGCATAGAGAAACAACGAACGGGCCAGACGGTGCTTGAGGCTGCCGGTGGGGTGGCTGGACTCGTCCTTGAAATACAGTTCGATACCCGCCAGGCCGGGCAGCGGCAGAGGGATCAGGTGGGTGTCGGCGCTGCGCTGGAAATCCGCCTCGATAATGCGAATCGCCTCACGCGCCCAATGTCTTGCATCGACCATATCACTTCCTCAATCGAGCACGCCGGCAGGTAGCGGCGGCGCGCTGCTGCATGCTGTTATAGCCGCCTCCGTCGAAAGCTGGAGTGTAGAGGGGCTTGCCCGGGGCAGACAGATACAGTCAGGCGTGCGAACTGTGCGGCAGGTGAGGGTACGCCGCGCCAGCCGCTCCCGGCTTGCACCCGGGCGACGGAAAGCGGATACGGCGCTCTACTGGTCCCAGGGCCGACCGCTGGTCTTGTCGCTCAGGCGCAGCTTCTGCTGCAGGGCGGCCTTGGCCAGCATATGGGCGCTGACCGGGGCGGTGATAAACAGGAACAGAGTGATCAGCAGTTCATGCAGGCTGATGCCATTGCCCTGGCTGCTGAAATAGACCATCGAGGCCACCACCATGCCGCCCACCCCCAGGGTGGTGGCCTTGGTCGGGCCGTGCAGGCGCATATAGAAGTCCGGCAGCCGGTACAGCCCCAGGGCACCAATTAATGCGAACAGGCTGCCGATCAGCAAGCTGATGGCCACCAGGCCTTCGAGCCAAATATTCATGTAGCAGTCTCCGTAGAGCGTTTTTACGATCTCGCGAGCTAGAGCCATGCAAGGCGCTACGTTAGTAACAGCCTCCGGCTGGTCAAAACAGGCGAGCAACATAGCGTAGCGCAGCGAATCAAGCAGAGTTTACGACCTGTAAAGCATTACTCGCTTCGCTCGCCCTTCGGGCCGCGCTGAAGCGCGTTAGCCGCAAGCGGCTTGCTGAGCCTGTTTTTAACGCAGCAGGGCCGACGCGCAGCAGATCGTAAACTCGTTCTCACTCAATAATGTCGCCGCGCAGCAAGTACTTGGCCACCGCCACGGTACCGACAAAGCCCATGACGGCGATCAGCAGCGCCGCCTCGAAATACAGGTCCGAGCCCAGCCAGACGCCGAACAGCACGATCAGGGCGATGGCGTTGATATACAGGGTATCCAGGGCGAGGATCCGGTCCGGCAGATCGGGGCCCTTGATCAGGCGCAGCAGGGTCAGCACCAGGGCTGCCGTCATGATCGCCAGACACAGGGGAATCACGTAGTAGAGCATGTGAACACCTCCTTCAGGGGAGCCTCGTAACGTTGCTTGATCTGCGCGATCAACTCGGCTTCGTCGGCCACATCCAGGCCATGCACCAACAGGGTCTTGCGGTCGTCGCTGAGGTCGGCGGAAACGGTGCCGGGGGTCAGGGAGACGATGCTGGCGAGCATGGTCAGCGCCAGGTCGTCTTCCAGTTCCACCGGCACCTCGACAAAGGCCGGACGCAGTTTGGCGCTGGAGCCGAGGATCAGCTTGGCCACCTGCAGGTTGGCGAAGACGATATCGCCGAGAATGCGCAGGAAGAACAGACACAGCTTGACTGGCTTGTACAGCCGCGGCGGACGCACCCAGAACACCTGGGTCAGCTGCGGAATCGCCCAGCCGAGCAAGGCTCCAAGCAGCCAGTGGCCGAGACCGAGGTCGTTCATCAGCAGCAGCCAGATGGCCAGCAGAAACAGGCTGAGCAGCGGCTGCGGCAGCCAGCGATTGGTAAACGCCGTGATCATGCTGGCTCTCCTGCGGATACCAGTTGCATATAGGGGCCAAGGTCGAACAGCTGCGCCGCCGTGGCATCGATATAGCTCAGCAGCGGCGCGGCAAAGGGCAGCAGCAGCACGACCATCAGCAGCAGGCCGGCGGCAGCTGCGGTGCGCCCGCTATCGCCTTCGGCACTGCCCAGCACGTCCCGCCCGGTACGCCAGAGCACCGTGCTGCCGGCCCGGCTCAGGGCCACCAGGGTCAGC
Organism: Pseudomonas sp.; assembly: GCA_041621875.1. Taxonomy (GTDB): domain Bacteria; phylum Pseudomonadota; class Gammaproteobacteria; order Pseudomonadales; family Pseudomonadaceae; genus Aquipseudomonas. Next base: position 28,416 of record JBFJZW010000004.1, read on the forward strand.
AGGCCGCCGAGCAGCAGCACCGGCCATAACAGCAGCGCCTGCACGCCTGGCTCCACCGCACGCAGCAACAGCAGCTTGCCGAGAAAGCCGGAAAACGGCGGCAGGCCGGCAATGGCGATGGCCCCGATAAAGAACAGCGCGCTGAGTCTCAGCGGTTGCAGCAAGGCCGGGCCCTGGATCAGCCTGCCGGCCTTCTCGCCGCGCTGGCGGCTGATCAGGTCGACGATCAGAAACAGCGCGCCGGTGATCCAGGTGCTGTGCACCAGATAGAACAACGCCGCGCTCAGGGCCTCGGGGGTGCCCAGGGCGATGCCCGCCAGCAGGGTGCCCACCGAGACCACCACCAGATAGGCCAGCAGCCCCTGCAGGGTGACCGCCGCCAGCGCGCCGAACACGCCGCAGAGCACCGTCAGCAGGGCCAGCGGCCACAGCCAGTCGGCGGCCAGATTGGCGATGCTGCCGGCCTGTTCGCCGTAGATCAGGATATACACGCGCATGATCGAGTACAGGCCGATCTTGGTCATGATCGCGAACAGCGCCGCCACCGGCGCGCTGGCCGCGGCATAGGCCCGCGGCAACCAGAAATACATCGGCAGGAACGCCGCCTTGAGGCCGAACACCACCAGCAGCAGCAACCCGGCCGCGCCCATCAGCGCCGCATCGTCGGGGCTGGCAGCCGCCACCTTGACCGCCAGATCGGCCATATTCAGGGTGCCGGCGATGCCGTACATCATGCCCACGGCGATGAGGAACAGCGACGAGCCCAGCAGGTTGAGCACCACGTAGTGAATCCCGGCACGCACCCGCTCGCCTCCGCCGCCATGCAGGAGCAAGGCATAGGAGGCGATCAGCAGGATCTCGAAGAACACGAACAGGTTGAACAGGTCGCCGGTGAGAAAGGCCCCGTTGATGCCCATCAACTGGAACTGGAACAGGGCGTGGAAGTTGCTGCCGCGGGTATCGTCGCCGCGCACCGCATAGAGCACCGCGAACAGCGCCAGCACCGCGGTGACCAGCAGCATCAGGGCACTGAGGCGATCGAGCAGCAGGACGATACCGAACGGTGCCTGCCAGTTGCCCAGGGCATAGCTGTGCAGCTGTCCGCCATCGGCCAGGCGCAGCAGCCACATACTGACCAGCAGCAGCACCAGGGTCGACAGCACCGACAACAGGCGCTGCTGGGCCAGGGGCAGGCGCGCGGCGAACAACAGCAGGCTGCCGGCAACCATCGGCAACAGCACGGGCAGGATCAACGCATGATTCATGCTTTCGGTTCCTTGCCATCGACATGATCGGTGTTCAGCTCACCCAGCCCTCGCAGCGACAGCACCAGGACGAACGCGGTCATGGCGAAGCCGATGACGATGGCCGTCAGCACCAGAGCCTGGGGCAAGGGGTCGGCGTACTCGGCGCTACGGCCGATCACCGCCGGCATGCCGGTCTGCAGGCGGCCCATGGCAAACAGGAACAGGTTGACCGCATAGGACAGCAGGATCAGGCCCATCACCACCGGGAAGGTGCGCGCGCGCAGCAGCAGGTAAACACCGCTGGCAGTGAGAATGCCCAGGGTTACGGCAAATAGAGCTTCCATCAATGCACCTCCTTGGCTGCATCGTCCTGGGTCAACTTGCCCAGGTTGGCGAGAATCAGCAGGGTTGCACCTATCACGGTCAGGTAGACCCCAAAATCGAAGAGCATGGCGCTGGCCAGCTCGACCTCACCCACCAGCGGAATATCGAAATGACCGAAGGTGGTGGTCAGGAACGGGAAGCCGAACAGCCAGCTGGCCAGCCCGGTGGCTCCGGCCAGCAGCACGCCGCCGCCGGCCATCTGGTGGTAGTTCAGCGCCAGGCGCGAGCGGGTCCACTGCACGCCATTGGCCACGTACTGCAGGATCAGCGCGACAGAGGTGATCAGCCCGGCGATAAAGCCGCCGCCCGGCAGGTTGTGCCCGCGCAGGAAGATAAAGGCGGAGATCAGCAACGCCAGCGGCAACAGCAGGCGCGACAGGGTGGCGAGGATCAGCGGATGACGGTCCCGCGCCCAGGCATGGCCTTCGGCGTCCTGCTTGGGCTGGAACAACTGCAGGCCGCCGAGCAAGGCATAGATGCCGACCCCGGCGATGGCCAGGACGGTGATCTCGCCCAGGGTATCGAAGCCGCGGAAGTCCACCAGGATCACGTTGACCACGTTGCTGCCGCCGCCCCCGGAGAGGCTGTTGTCGATAAAGAAGTGGGCGATCGACTCGTAGGGCCGACTCAGCACCGCATAGACCAGCAGCGCCACCAGGGTGCCGAAGCCGCCGGCCAGGACGAAATCGCGCAGCCCGCGCAGGCTGCTCGACTCGCCCGGCGTGGTGGCCGGGAGGAAGAACAGCGCCAGCATCAACAGCACCATGGTGACCATTTCCACCGACAGCTGGGTCAGCGCCAGGTCCGGCGCGGAGAAACGCACAAAGGCCAGGGCCACCAGCAGACCGACCACGCTGAGCATCAACAGGGCCACCAGGCGACGGCGGTGGAACACCACGGTGATCACCGCCGACAGTGCCAGCATGCCCATGCTCAGGCCCGTGACCGCATCCACCGGGCTCATGGCCAGCGGTCCTTGCAGGCTCGACAACGGCCCCAGCGCCACCGTCACCACCGCCAGCGAGGCCAGCAGGATCAACGCCAGGTAGCGCTGCAGGGAACCGTTTTCGAGGAAAGCGGTGATCGCCACGGCCACAACAACGAACTTCTGCACCGCCTTCTCGAACACCAGCTTGGCATCCAGTTGCGGCAACCCGGCGTACCAGCGGAACAGCGGCTGACGGAAGGTGTAGACCAGGATGCCGCCGAACAGGGCGATAAAGCTCATCAGCAGCGGCAGGTTGAAGCCGTGCCAGATCGACAGGCTGTACTCGGGCAGGGGCCCGCCCAGGGTCGAGGCGGCCGCCACCGCCAGCAGCGGTGCCACGGTGTAGGCCGGGACGATGCCGACCAGCAGGCAGAGGAACACCAGCACCTCCACCGGCACCTTCATATAGCGCGGCGGTTCGTGGGGCGGGTAATGCGGCAGGTTGATCGGCTCGCCGTTGAAGAACACGTCGTGAATAAAGCGCAGCGAATAGGCCACCGAGAACACCCCGGCCAGGGTCGCGCCGGCCGGGATCACCCAGCTGAAGCTGCCCAGCAGATGCTGGCTAAGGGTTTCGGTAAAGAACATTTCCTTGCTCAGGAAGCCATTGAGCAGCGGAACCCCGGCCATGGCCGAGGCCGCCACCATGGCCAGCACCGCCGTATGCGGCATGTACTTCCATAAGCCGTTGATACGCCGCATATCGCGGCTTCCGGTTTCGTGGTCGATGATCCCCGCGGCCATAAACAGCGAAGCCTTGAAGGTCGCGTGGTTGATGATATGGAACACCGCCGCCACCGCCGCCAGGCGCGTATCGAGGCCGAACAGCAGGGTGATCAGGCCCAGATGACTGATGGTCGAATAGGCCAGCAGCCCCTTGAGGTCATGCTGGAACAGGGCCATCCCGGCCCCGAACAACAGGGTCACCAGGCCAGTAATGCTGACCAGATAGAACCACCATTCCGAGCCTGCCAGCGCCGGGTACAGGCGCGCCAGCAGAAACACCCCGGCCTTGACCATGGTCGCCGAGTGCAGATAGGCCGATACCGGGGTGGGTGCCGCCATTGCATGGGGCAACCAGAAGTGGAAGGGAAACTGCGCCGACTTGGTAAACACCCCGAGCAGCACCAGGATCAGCGCCAGCGGGTAGAGTTCGTGGGCGCGAATCGCATAGCCGGCGGCCAGCACCTGGGACAGTTCGAAGCTGCCGGCAATATGGCCGAGCAACAGAATCCCGGCGAGCAGCGCCAGGCCGCCGCCACCGGTTACCACCAGGGCCATGCGCGCGCCCTTGCGCGCATCCGAGCGGCTGTTCCAGAAGCCGATCAAGAGGAACGACGACAGGCTGGTCAGCTCCCAGAACATCAGCATCAGCAGCAGGTTTTCCGAGAGCACCACGCCGAGCATGGCCCCCATAAACAGCAGCAGAAAGGCGAAGAAACGCCCCATAGGCTCCTGTTTCGCCAAGTAGTAGCGCGCGTAGAGAATCACCAGCAGGCCGATGCCGAGAATCAGCAAGGCGAACAGGAAGCCCAGGCCGTCGAGGCGCAGGCTCAGGTTCAGGCCCAGGGCCGGCAGCCACTCCAGCTTGAACCTGAGCAGCTCACCGGCAAATACCGAGGACTGCTGCGACAGCAGCAGGACCAGGGCGGTCAAGGGCGCGACCCCGGCCGCCGCCGCACACGCCGAACGGCCCAGGCGCTCCACCAGCAAGGGGAGCAATGCCCCGAGAAACGGCAAGGCGATAATCAGCGCAAGCGTCATACATGAAACCCCTTTATGCGAACCCACCAGCACAGCCACGCCGTTCCCGTTTCCGGGGCGCGACGTATGGGTGCGTGGCTGCGGATCTATGCCCGCTTAACATTGCGTGGAAAATGATTGCGCCAGGTACAACGGCCCGCAGCAATCTGCTAACCCCCTGTCGGCACAGGATAATTCAGCGATTATCCATACCTATCGGCACGCCGTCATGGATAGAAGTATTACTAAACGCTCTTATTTCAAGGTTTTCCGCCTGAAATTTATCGGATACGCCCGATAAACACGGCCCGACACAGAAACCCAGGCAAGAAAAAGCCGGATCAGCCATTACTGATCCGGCTTATTCGACACTTAATGGGTAACGCGGCTGGTGCCGTTGACCGTCATGATGCGTACACGCTCGCCCACACGGAAGATCTGGTTTGGTTCGACCTCCTGCACATAGGCGCGCATGCTGCCGTCGTCTTCGCGCACGGTAATTTCCACACCCTGGGTGCGGGTCAGGCCTTCCTCGGCCGCCGCGCCCAACAGGCCGCCAGCCACTGCGCCAATCACCGCCATCACCGCACTACCACGGCCACCGCCGACCGAACTGCCGCCAATGCCGCCAATCACCGCCCCGGCACCGGCACCGATAGGAGTCTTGGTGCCTTCGATCTGCACCGGCCGCAGGGACTCGATGGTGCCCATGCGCACGGTCTGCACGGCGCGGGCTTCGGAGCGCGAGTAGGTGTCGCCAGTCAGACTGGAAGCGCAACCCCCCAACAAGGCCAGCATGGCGAATGAGGCAAGCAACAGAAAGGGTTTACGCATGGTGGTTCCTCCAGTTTGCGAGGCGCTTATTAGAGCGCGAGCACGGTCCGACTGTCACCCGTCAATATAAGGCAAAACTTTACCCCAGGGTCTGTTGCCGTTTCATGCGCGGCCGCGCCGGAGCCTAGCCCCTCCGCGACATTGCGCCGCCTTTCGGCTCACCGCCCAGCGGGCTTAAGCTGGGAGGAGACCCAGGGGGGAGCCATGGATTACTTTATCGTTGCCATCACCACAGCGGCGGGGCTGTACTTCCACTGGTGGCTGTATGTGCGGATCAAGCGCTGGGTCGATCGCGACCTGGCCCTGTCATTGGCCGGCGACTCGCCGGACAAGCGCAGCTATATGCTCGAGCGCTTGCAGCAGGCCCGGGCGACCGGAATCAAGCGCGGCGAGCTGCAGGCCTGGCTGGAGGCTGCCGCCAGGGATTACCGCGACGGCAGCTGAGGCCATCAACCGGCCGATCAGGGGGCCAGGCGCTCACGCAACCAGTTGCCCTTATCCAGACGGTAGTTGAGCCGATCATGCAGACGGCTCGGCCGGCCCTGCCAGAATTCGATGCGCTCGGGTAGCAAACGATAGCCCCCCCAATGTGGCGGGCAGTGCGGCGCGCGCTCGAGAAAGCGCTGCTCGGTTTCGGCCAGCAGGCCTTCCAGCTCGGCGCGGTCGGCAATCACCTGACTCTGCGGCGAAGCCCAGGCCCCCAGGCGACTGCCCAGCGGCCGTACCTGGAAGTAGGCATCGCACTCTTCGGCGCTGACCCGCTCGACGCGCCCCTCGATACGCACCTGACGCTCCAGGCTCGGCCAGAAAAAGGTCATGGCCGCATAGGGCCTGGCAGCCAGTTGCCGGCCCTTGGCGCTGTCATAGTTGCTAAAGAAGGTAAAGCCGCGCGGGTCTACCCCCTTGAGCAGCAGCACCCGGCAATGCGGCCGCCCTTCCTCGTCCACCGTGGCCAGGGTCATGGCATTGGGCTCGACGGGCAGTTGCTCGGTCTTTACCGCCTCGGCAAACCAGCGCTGGAACAGGCTAAAGGGTTCCAGCGGGGCTTGCGTCTCGCACAGTCCATCGCGGGTGTAGTCGCGACGCATATCGAGCAGGGTCTGAGTCATAGGCGAATCCTCCAGAACAGATTTCGCCTAGCTTAACCCTCGCCGTATTACTTGGCTTGATCTACGACAACTAGTTATTTGGAGCCGGTTTTGACGTCGGCAGCCGCGACCGCAGGAGCGGCGGCAGCCGGCTGGCTGTATTTGGCGATCAGGCCGTTGAGGGTGTCCTTGGAGGTCAGGAGGATCTCGACCCGGCGATTCAGGGCACGGCCTTCGGCGCTGTCGTTGGCCGCACGCGGCATGTCCGAGCCCAGGCCTTTGACCATCAGGCGGTTCTGCTTCAGGCCGCTCAGACGGAAAATCGAGGTGAAGGCCCGGGCACGCTGGTGACTCAGATCACGGTTGAGCGCATCCGCACCGCTGCTGTCGGCATGACCCAGCACCAGCACGCCCATCTTCTCGTCGTTTTCCAGCAGTTTGGCCATGCGGCTGAGCGGCCCCAGGGTCGAGGGCAGCATCATATGCGGGCGGTCCGGGTTGAACGAACTCTGCACCGGCGCGGTGACCACCAGCAGGTTTTCCCGGCGCTCCAGCTCGAAGGCACTGCCCTTGATCGCCTCGCGCACGCGCGGCTCGTAATCGTCGAGCCAGGCCTGGGTCACTGCGGGCGACGGCATGGCCACGGCCCTGGCCGCCTTGTCGGTCTTCTCGAAAGCGCTGCAACCGCTGACCAGGACACACAGGGCGAGGACAAGAGATTTGTTAGGCATTGGGTATCCACATCCAGAGACTTGAGAAACTGGCCTGCGCTCGCGGGCGGCAGGCCAAGCCATATTGCTTTGCAGTTTAGCCGAGCTTGCTACAAACAATCAGCCAACAACCTCGCAAGTTTCTGTGCACGGGGGTCCATCAGGACGAACGGTCCTAAATTGTTGGTGACAAAGCCAAATGCCACCTCCCGTTCCGGGTCGGCAAAGCCGATGGAACCACCGGCACCCGGGTGGCCAAAGGCGCGCGGCCCCATGCCGTAGGTGGCATTGGCGACCTCGGGTTGGTCGAGCATGCAACCCAGACCGAAGCGGGTACGGGTCAGCAGGGTCTTGTCCTCGCCCACCGCGTGTTCGCGGGTCAGCTCGGCCAGCAGCTCGCTTTCCAGCAACTGGCCATCGAGCAGGCCGCTGTAAAAGCCGGCCAGGCTGCGCGCATTGCCGTGGCCGTTCGCCGCCGGCTGCTGCATACGCCGCCATTCGGGCTTGTTGGTGCTGGTCATGATCGACGGCGGGTTGGTAAAGGCCCGCGTACTCATCGCCGCCGGCTCGCTCATCATGGTCTTGAGCAAGCGCTGGGCGGCGGCATCGCCGAAATTGCCCTTGCCGCGGGAAATGATCGCCACGCGGTCGAATTCCTGATCCGCCAGACCGACGTGAAAGTCCAGACCCAGCGGTTTGGCCGTGCGCGCCACTATGCTTTCGCCCGGCCCGCGCCCCTCGACCCGACGCACGACCTCACCCACCAGCCAGCCGTAGGTGATCGGCGCGTAACCATGACCCTCGCCCAATGCCCACCAGGGCGTTTCGGCGGCCAGCGCGGTGGTCATCGCCTGCCAGTCGTACAGGGCTTCGGCCGGCAGCATCTGGCGCAGCGCCGGCAACCCGGCCTGATGGCTGAGCAGATGGCGCAGGGTGATTTTTTCCTTGCCGGCCGCGGCGAACTCGGGCCAGTAGCGAGCCACCGGAGCATCGAGCTCCAGCTTGCCCTCGCCGACCAGTTGCAGAACGGTCACGGCGGTAAAGGTCTTGGTGCAGGAAAACAGGTTGAGAATGGTGTCGCTGTGCCAGGCCTGCTGACCGTCCTTGTCCGCCGTGCCGGCCCAGATATCCAGCACGGTTTCGCCGCCAACCTGCACGCACAGCGCCATGCCGCGCTCCTGCGGGTCGTCGAACAGCGCAGCGAATGCCTCTTTGACCGCCTCGAACCTGAGATCGAAATACCCCTGAACCTGCATCACCCTACACTCCCCAAACACTGAAATACCGCGACCTTGAACGAGTCTCGCGCAAGATGCCAGCGGCAAAGTGGACCAATCATGCAACGTTGTTAAACCTCACCGAATAGCAAAGCCCCTGCGCAACTCTCTATGCTGAAAAACAATCAACCGTAGCGAAGGCTCAATTTCCAGGCCCTTGCCCAGCGCGCCGATACGCTACTGCGCACAGGCAGCCAGCCCAAACCGGTAGAGGAGACGGTCGTGCTTTATCTGTTGGCCATCATTGCACTGGCGGCCCTACTGGCACCCGAGCTGACACGCCTACTGCCACAGCGGGCCGGCTGGGTGCTGATGCTCGCGCCACTGGCGGCCTTCGCCTGGCTGGCCAGCCAGATCCCCCTGGTGGCCGGAGGGGAGGCCCTGTTCGAGACGCTCGACTGGGTGCCGGCCCTGGGCATTCAACTGAGTCTGCGCCTGGATGGCCTGTCCCTGCTGTTCGCCCTATTGATCAGCGGCATTGGTGCGCTGATCGTGCTCTATGCCGGAGCCTACCTGGTCGACCACCACCAGCTCGGGCGTTTTCATGCCTACCTGCTGCTGTTTATGCTGGCGATGCTCGGCCTGGTACTGGCCGATGACTTTATCGCCCTGTTCGTGTTCTGGGAACTGACCAGCATCACCTCCTTTCTGCTGATCAGCTTCAACCACAAGCAGGGCGAATCGCGCCGCGCCGCCCTGCAGGCCCTGCTGATCACCGGCGGCGGCGGCCTGGCCCTGCTCGCCGGGCTGATCCTGCTGGGCAGCGTCAGCCAGACCTGGCAATTCTCCCAGCTCGATGCCAACCAAGTGGAGGAGCACACCCTGCTGCCGGCGATCATGCTGCTGGTGCTACTCGGCTGCTTTACCAAATCGGCCCAGGTGCCCTTCCATATCTGGCTGCCCAATGCGATGAACGCACCGACACCGGTGTCCGCCTACCTGCATTCGGCGACCATGGTCAAAGCCGGCATCTACCTGCTGGCCAGGCTCAACCCGGTGCTGGGCGGTTCCGTCGGCTGGGGTACGCTGCTGATCAGCTTCGGCGCGGCCACGGCGCTACTGGGGGCCTTTCTGGCCTTTCGCCAGACCGACCTGAAACGCCTGCTGGCCTACACCACGATCACCGTACTGGGCCAGTTGACCATGCTGATCGGCACCAACAACAGCTACGGCCTGCAGGCCTTCGTGCTCTACGTGGTGGCCCATTCGCTGTACAAGGGCGCGCTGTTTATGGCCGTGGGTGCCGTCGACCATGCCACCGGCACCCGCGAACTGGCGCGCCTGGGCGGTTTGATCAGGTTTATGCCGCTGACCGCGGCGGCGGTGGCCCTGGCGGCGTTCTCCAACGCTGGCCTGCCGCCGTTCTTCGGCTTTATCGCCAAGGAGTTCAAATACACCGGCCTGATCGCAATGGGCCCGATCGGCCAGGCGGTGACCCTGGTGATGATCCTCACCAATGCCCTGATGTTCGCCACCGCCTGCCTGGTGTTTATCCGTAGTTTTCTCGGTCGCCAGGGCGACTATCCGAAAACACCCCATGAGGTATCCCCGGCCATGTGGATCGGCCCCATGCTGCTGGCCATCGGCGGCTTGCTGCTCGGGGCCTGGAATGCCTGGTCGGAAACCTGGCTGGTAAATACCGCGGTACAGGCCGTGGCGCGCGGCACGGTGGACGTCAACCTGTACCTCTGGGGCGGCATCACCCCGGCGCTGCTGGCCAGCCTGCTGACCATCGCCCTGGGCATCCTCTTCTACGGCCTGCGCGACCCTTTGCGGGCGCTGATCGAGCGGATCAACAACGCCTGGAACCTTAGCGGCGATGTGCTCTGGGATCGCCTGCTCAAGCGCATCTTCCTGTTTGCCGAACTGCTCGCCGCGCGCTTCCAGCACGGCTCCCTGCGCCAGCACCTGCTGCTGCTCGGGCTGACCATCGGCGGCCTGCTGCTGTTCAGCCTGGTGCCGGCCAGCCAGGTATTGAGTAACGCCCGTTTCTCGCCTGTGTCCCCACTCGGCGTCGCCGGCTGCCTGCTGGCCCTGGCCGGCGCGGCGGCCGCGGCGCTGCTGCCCGGTCGCCTGACCCTGGTGGCGGCGCTGGGAACCTGCGGTCTGGGCCTGGCGCTGTTCTTCGTCGCGGTCAATGCACCGGATGTGGCCATGGCCCAGCTGATGGTGGAAACCCTCAGCGTGGTCTTCCTCGCCCTGGTGTTTCGGCGCATGCCGAGCATGCCCGGCAGCGGCGCGCGCGCGCCCTGGAAGCGCCGCCTGCACGCGGTGGTGGCGATTCTCTTCGGCCTCAGCGTGGCCGGCGCACTGATTCTCGCCGTAAGCCTGCCACTACCGGGCAATATCGCCGCCTGGTACCTGGACAACAGCCTGAGCGGCGGCCATGGCCGCAACGTGGTGAACGTGATCCTGGTCGACTTCCGCGCCTTCGACACCCTCGGCGAAATCCTGGTGGTGGCCTTGTCGGCCCTGGCGGCCGCCACCTTGCTGGCTGGCGATAATCACGCCAGGCAAGCCACTGGCGAAGCCGAATTCGCCTCGCTGCTGCTCCAGCAAGGCATGCGCCCACTGGCGGCCCTGCTGCTGGCTGCCGCCCTGCTGCTGCTATGGCGGGGCCACAACCTGCCCGGCGGCGGGTTTATCGGCGGACTGATCGCCGCCTGCGGCATGACCCTGCTGCTCCTGACCTTCGGCAACGGCAATAGCCCGCGCCCCTATGCCATCGACCCGAGCAGCCTGATCGGCCTCGGCCTGGGCTGCGCCGCCGGGGCCGGGGTGCTCGGCTTGCTCGCCGGCAAGGCATTTCTCGGCGGGCTGTGGTGGTTTCCCGCCGGCCTGCCCCTGGGCACCCCGCTGCTATTCGATATGGGGGTCTTCCTGACGGTGTTCAGTGCCGCGATGCATATGCTCAAACAACTGACGGGAGCACAGCGCTAATGGAATGGATCGCAGCCATCACCACCGGCGGCATGGCCGGCTTCGGCCTGTGGATGCTGCTGGACCGCAATCTCAAGCGTGTGGTCCTGGGGGTTGCAGTGCTGGGTAACGCCATCAACCTGGGGGTGCTCACCGCCGGGCGCTTCGGCGCGCAGCAGGCGGCCTTCGTCGGTGCCACTGGCGAACTGGCCAACCCCTTGCCGCAGGCCCTGGTGCTGACCGCCATCGTGATCGGCTTCAGCCTGTTTATCTTCGCCCTGGCACTGCTCAAGCGCACCCGCGAACTGCATGGCGACAATTCGACCGACTCGATCAGCTCGGTCACCGAACAGCCGGCACCGGACTGGCCGGCCAGCGAACATGAGAATGCGAAAATCGCCAGCGAGCACGTGGAGCCTCGTTCATGAACGCACTGCTGGTCGGGCCGGTATTGCTGCCACTGCTCACCCTGGTGCTGTGCCTGCTGCTGCGCCGCCACGCGCGCCTGCTCAAACTGGTCAGCCTGAGCGGTTCGGCGCTGCTCCTGGGCCTGGGCCTGAGCCTGGTCTGGCTGGCCGCCGGCGACACTGTACTGAGCGGGCAGCTGGGCGACTGGCAGGCACCCTATGGCATCAGCCTGGTGATCGACCGCCTGTCCGCGGCGCTGCTCGCGATCAGCGCGCTGATCGGCCTGGCCACCCTGGTCTATGGCATCAGCCGCGACAGCGACGCGCAGCTGAGCGGCGACTTCCATCTATTCGTGCATGGCCTGCTGACCGGTATCGGCGGGGCCTTTATCACCGCCGACATCTTCAACCTGTATGTCTGGTTCGAGGTGCTGCTGATCGCCTCCTTCGCCCTGATGGCCCTGGGCGGCGGCAGACGCCGGCTGTCCGGCTGCATGACCTATGTGGTGCTCAACCTGTTCGCCACCCTGCTGTTTCTGCTGGCGGCGGGGCTGATCTATGGCTCCAGCGGCACCCTCAACATGGGCCAGCTGGCGCTGCTGGTCAGGGCCGGCGAAGCGCCGCCGGGGACCACCCCGGCCTTGCTGTTGATGCTGCTGTCGTTCTCGATCAAGGCGGCACTGTTTCCGGTATTCGGCTGGCTGCCGGCCACCTACCATGTGGCCTTCACCGCGGTGTCGGCGATGTTCGCCGGGCTGCTGACCAAGGTCGGGGTGTATGCGCTGATCCGCCTGGTGACCCTGCTCTGGCCCGACTACGGCCTGGTTCACCAGGGGCTGCTGTGGATCGCCTGCGCCACCATGCTGGTGGGCGTGCTGGGGGCGGCGGCGCAGACCGAGATACGGCGGATCCTGTCGTTCCATATCGTCAGCCAGGTCGGCTACATGATCCTCGGCCTGGCCCTGGCCACCCCGTTGGCCCTGACCGGGACGGTGTTCTACCTGATCCACCATATCGTGGTGAAGGCCAACCTGTTCTTTATCGGCGGCCTGGCCGCCCGCGTCTGCGGCTCCGAGCGCCTGGCCGCCATGGGTGGGCTGTATGCGCGCTGGCCCTGGCTGGCCCTGCTGTTCGCCATACCGGCGCTGTCCCTGGCCGGTATTCCGCCACTGTCGGGTTTCTGGGCCAAGTTGTTGCTGGTCAAGGCCAGCCTGGACAGCGCCGCCTGGTGGGCCGCGGCCATCGCCCTGATCACCGGGTTGCTCACCCTGCTGTCGATGAGCAAGATCTGGAACGAGGCCTTTCTCAAATCCCACCCTGAGGGCGACGACAGCCTGCAGAGCGCCATTGGCCTGCGCTCGGCCTGGTGGAGTATCAGCGTCCTGGCCCTGCTCACCGTCACCATCGGCCTGGCGGCTGGCCCGGTGATCGACTACGCCAGCGCCGCCGCCGCGCAACTGGCCGACCCCCAAGCCTATTTCCAGGGCGTTGCCCCGCCGGGAGGTGACTGAATGTTCCTCCTGCACCTGTCGCTGAGCCTGGTCCTGGCCGCGCTCGCCGGGCACCTGCACGGCTGGGGCGCGTTGAGTGCCTTCGCCCTGCTCTACCTGCTGTGCAAGCTGGCATGGCCCAGCGTCCGGCTGCGCCAGTATGCCCGCCGGGTGGAGCTGGGCAGCCGGTTTATCCCCTGGTTTATCGGCCAGGTCGCTCTCGCCAGCCTGCAGGTGGCCAGGCTGGTCCTGGCGCAACAGGTGGCCGTCGAACCGGCGATAGTCGCCGTGCGTCTGCGCAGCCGCAACGCCAATATGGTGACCCTGATTGGCGGCCTGCTGACCCTGACCCCCGGCACCCTGGCCCTGGACTATCGCGCAGCCGATGACACCCTGTTTATCCATGTCCTCGATGCGCGCCAGCCAATGGACGTGGAGAACATGGTGCGCAATCTGGAAAGCCGCCTGCTGCACTGGCTTGAACCCGCCGCCACTGGAGAACGCCGATGACTGTCGAACTGGCCGGAGCCTTCTGGGTGCTGCCCCTGGCCGCCGCGCTGCTGGCGCTGAGTGGCCTGCTGATTCTCTACCGCCTGCTGCGCGGCCCCAGCCGCCCCGATCGCGCGGTTGCGATCGACGCCCTGACCCTGCTGGCCGTCGCCGCCACGGCCATGAGTGCGCTGTTCAGCGCCCAGGCGGTCCTGGTCGATGTGGCGGTGTTGCTGGCCCTGGTGTCCTTTCTCGGCACCGCCGCCTTCGCCTTTCTGTTTCGCGATGCCCCCGAACCGAAGCCCCACGACAAGGAGCCCGAATGACCACCCCCGTGCTGGCCTGGCTGGCCTCGTTTCTGCTGCTCGCCGGAGCCCTTATATCCCTGCTCGGGGCCATAGGCCTAGTGCGCCTGCCGGACAGTTACAGCCGCATGCATGCGGCGAGCAAGGCTGGGGTATTGGGTGCGGTGCTGGTGCTCTCAGGGGTTGCGGCGGCCAGTAATGCCGAAGTCGCGCTGGAGCTCCTGCTGGGCGTACTGGTGCTACTGGCCAGCGCCCCATTGGCCGCCCACCTGCTGTCGCGGGCGGCCTACCGGGCGGGGATCAGACCGCAGTGCGGTAGTCTGGGCGATGCCCTGCAGCAGGAGCGGGACAAGGATTGATATCAGCCCCTGCTAGTCGGCAGTCTCGACGACGGTAACCTCCTCGACTTCGTCCGGATTGCGCAGCGCCTGCCGATCGACGGCGTTCTGCAGGCCAATGGCTGCGGCTACCGAGGCCGCCGTGGTGGACACCACGCTCATGGCCTTGGCCAGGCCGCTGGTCTCCTTGGACTGGGCGGCGGCGGACGTGCTGCTGCCGCGGTTGTCGCCACGACTGGCCAGGCCCTTGCCGTTGTCCCCGGCCAGGCCTGCCTGGCCCTGGCCGCCCCCCTTACCGGCACCGACACCCGCACCACCGCCATCACCGCGACCGCCACCGGCACCAGCGCCGCC
>JBFJZW010000005.1:0-38287 GCA_041621875.1 Pseudomonas sp.
AAAAAAGCCCTGGACAACGTCAAGGCGTTTATCGATAACCAGGTACAGCTCGACCAGCTGCGGTTTATCACCTGCGGCAGCGTCGATGATGGCAAGAGCACCCTGATCGGCCGTCTGCTGTACGAGGCGAAGACGCTGTTCGAGGACCAGCTCGGCCAGCTCGAGACGGACTCGAAGAAGCTCGGTACCCAGGGCGACGAACTGGACTTCGCCTTGTTGGTCGACGGCCTCGCCGCCGAACGCGAACAGGGCATCACCATCGACGTGGCCTACCGCTTCTTCGCCACCGACAAGCGCAAATTCATCGTCGCCGACACCCCGGGGCACGAGCAGTACACCCGCAACATGGTCACCGGTGCCTCCACCGCCGATCTGGCGGTGATCCTCATCGACGCACGCCAGGGCCTGCTGACGCAGACCCGCCGGCACAGTTACCTGGTGTCGTTACTGGGCATTCGCCAGGTGCTGGTGGCGGTGAACAAGCTGGATCTGCTGGACTACTCACAAGAGGTCTTCGAGCGCATCGAGGCCGACTACCGGGCCTTCGCCGCGCAGATCGGCCTGCACAACATCCAGTGCATTCCGCTCTCCGCGCTACGTGGCGACAACATGCTCGCACCCAGCCCGAACACCCCCTGGTACCAGGGCCCCAGCCTGCTCCAGCACCTGGAGAACGTACCACTGGCGGAATCCCGGCAGAGCCGCGCCGCCTTCCGCCTGCCGGTGCAGTGGGTCAACCGGCCGAACCTCGACTTCCGCGGCTATGCCGGCAACGTGGCGGCCGGCAGCATCCGCGTCGGCGAGCGCATCCGCGTGCTGCCCTCAGGCCTGCAGAGCCGCGTGGCGAGCATTCTCGGCAGCGCCGGCGAACAGCAGGAGGCGCACTGCGGTCAGGCCGTGACCCTGTGCCTGGAAGAGCAGATCGACATCAGCCGCGGCGACCTGATCGCCCAGGCCGATGCGCCGCCGGCGGTGGCCGACCAGTTCGAAGCCAGCCTGGTATGGATGGACGAGGAGCCCATGCTGCCGGGCCGGCCCTACCTGATGAAGATCGCGACCCGCACCCTGGGCATGAGCTGCACCAGCCTCAAGCACAAGGTCAACGTCAACAGCCTCGAGCACCTGGCGGCACACAGCCTGGCGCTGAACGAGATAGGCCTGTGCAACCTGAGCCTGGACCAGCCGATCGCCTTCGATGCCTACGTAGACAACCGCGACACCGGCGGCTTTATCCTCATCGACCGACTGAGCAACCGCACGGTGGCCGCCGGCATGCTGCACTTCGCCCTGCGCCGGGCGCAGAACGTGCACTGGCAGGCGATCGACGTCAACCGCCAGGCCCACGCCGCGCTCAAAGGACAGACCCCGCGCATCCTCTGGTTCACCGGCCTGTCCGGTGCCGGCAAATCGACCATCGCCAATCTGGTGGAGCGCAAGCTGCACGCCCTCGGCCGGCACACCTACCTGCTCGACGGCGACAATGTGCGCCACGGTCTCAACCGTGACCTTGGCTTCACCGAGGCCGACCGGGTCGAGAACATCCGCCGGGTGGCCGAAGTGGCGCGGCTGATGCTGGATGCCGGGCTGATCACCCTGGTGTCCTTCATCTCGCCGTTCCGCGCCGAACGGGAACTGGCGCGTAGCCTGGCGGGCGAAGGTGCCTTCCTCGAGATTTTCATCGACGCGCCTTTGGCGCTGGCCGAACAGCGCGACCCCAAGGGCCTGTACCAGAAGGCACGGCGCGGCGAATTGAAGAACTTCACCGGAATCGACTCGCCCTACGAAGCGCCCCTGGCAGCGGAGATCCATATCGACACCGGCACGGAGTCGGCCGAGGTCGCGGCCGAGCGTATCGTCGAGAAGCTGCTGGCGCTCTGATAACGCCACGTTGCGCCGTGTAGGGTGCGCCGCGCGCACCGGGAATCCCGTGCGGAGCTTCCGGCTGAACACACGGCGCACCCTACACGGTTTCCTCCTCCGCCCCGGCAGGGCATTCAAGGGCAGCCCTAGGCCAAACGGACGATTTACCCGCAGCCCGAGCTGCCGATACTCGCCTTATCCAGCCCCCCCCAGAACCAGAGAGGCGCGGATGAACCAAGACCATGCGCTCGCCGGCATCGACACGGCGGCACTCAGTGCCCTGCTCGCCCTGACCTATCGCGGCCCGCAGGAAGCGACACCTTGGGCCGGACTGCTGGAGCACCTGCGCCAACGCCTGGCCGCGAGCTTCGTCACCCTGGTGTTGCGCAACCCGGCCGAGGAGCGTCCGGGGTTGATCGTCAACGCCGCCCAGCACGGCCCGCTGCTGCCCGGCGAGCCCTCCTACAGCGAGCACTACTACGCCCTCTGCCCGTTCCTAGACTGGCCCGCCGAACAGGTGGCCAGTGCCGATCAGGTACTGGGCGCGAAGGTCTGGCTGGCCCACGATTTCTACCGGCATTACCTGCAGCCGCTCGACCTGCGCTATGTGCTGGTGGCCAACATGCGCACCGCGGCCGGCATGCATTGCGCCCTATTCGTCTGTCGCGACCACCGCTCGCGTGACTTCGACGCTGCGGAGATCGCCCTGCTGCGTATTCTCCTGCCGCACCTGGAGCAGGCGGTGGATCTGCATTCCGCCGTCGACCAGTTGGACTCCGAGCGCCTGCTCTACGCGGCGACCATCGACCGCCTACTGGTGGGCACGGCGATCCTCGACGAAAGCGGCAAGGTGATACGTTGCAACCGGGCCGCGCAACAGTTGCTGGCCAGCCACGACGGTCTCGACTGTCGCCAGAACAAACTCTGCGCCTTCGGTGCCCAGGACAACCGCAACCTGCAGAAGGCCATCCAGGCGGTGCTGCAGCAACGCCAGCGCGGCAACGACGAGCATGTCGAGGTACTGATCCTGTCGCGGCCCACCGGGGATATGCCACTGAACCTGCTGCTGCGCCCCATCGCCCTCAGCTATCAGGCCCAGGGCGGTTTGCAGCGGCCGGCGGTGGCGGTATTCATCCGCGACCCCGCCGATTCGCCGCAGGCTTCGCGGCGTCTGCTGCGCAGCCTGTTCCAGCTGACCCGCACGGAAACCGAAGTGGCACTGCTGCTGATGGACGGCCTGACCCTGGACGAGGCTGCCGATAACCTCGGAGTGAGCCGCAACACCGTACGCGCGCACCTGCGCGGGGTGTTCGCCAAGACCGGTGCCACCCGCCAGGCACTGCTGGTGAAGACCCTGCTCAACAGCGTCGCATCACTGGCCTGAGGTGCGCCAGCCGCAGGTTTACGCCCACCGCATCCTCCATTCGAACGATGCCTGTCGTCGCCCTCCGGGTGACCCTTGAACGGCAACCACGCCGTCGCCGCCGTGCCATGGGCAGCGGCATCCGCGGTAAACCAGGTGAGCGAATTCTATGGACACAGCCAAGGTTTCTCTGGATGAACTCTGCCAGCTGATCGAGCTGATCTATGAGGGGGCCAGCGAAACGCTGCCCTGGCAACAGAGCATGGAACAATTGCGCAGCAGCCTGCGGGCCAGCTATGCGACCCTGATCCTGCGTCCCTCGACGCCCGACGATCCCGGCTTCATGGTCAATGCCGGTGCCGTCACCACCTGGGCGGTCAGCGCCTACGGCAGCACCTACTACGCCCTGGACCCCTTCATTGGCCTGCCGCCCGGCGAGGTGCACACGGTGACGGAGATCCTCGGCGAGCAGCGCTGGCTGAACTCTGCCTTTTACCAGCAGTTCAACGCCCCGCTGGACATCTTTCACATCATGGGTGCCGACCTGCGCAGTGCGGACGGCAGCGAGTGCCGCCTGCGCATCTGTCGGCCACGCCGGGACGGAGCCTTCAGTGCGGCAGACAAGGCACTCTGCACACGCCTGCTGCCCCACCTGCGGCGCGCCGTCGGCCTGCACGGCAGGCTGCGGCGCAGCGAGGCCGAGCGGCGTCTCTACGCCTCGACCGTGGAGCGTCTACATATAGGTACGCTGATCCTCGACGAGCAGCACAGGGTGCTGGAAAGCAATCAGGCCGCCTGCGACCTGCTGGCCGAGAACGACGGTCTGAGTCTGCTCGAGGGCGGCCTGCAGGCCGCCTCCGAGCGTGACGACCGGGCCCTGCAGCGACTGATCGACCAGGTTCAGCAACAGCGCCTGCAGCCGGGACCGCAGATCGCCGAGGCGATCACCCTGCAACGACCATCGGGCCGCGCCAGCCTCGGCGTGGTGGTGCAGAGCCTGCCACGCCTGGACGGTCCGGAAGGCCGCCAGCCGGCCCTGGTGGTCTACCTGCGCGACCCGCAGCGCAAGGCCAGCGTGCACCAGCAGACCCTGCGCCAGCTGTTCGGTTTCACCCGCACCGAGGCCGAACTGGTGGCCCAGTTGGCCCAGGGTCATTCGCTGGAGGAAGCCGGCGCGCGGCTGAACATCCGGCGCAACACGGTGAAGACCCACCTGCGCTCGATCTACGCCAAGGCCGGCGTCAGCCGTCACAGCGAACTGACTCACCTGTTGCACAGCAGCGTGGCGGTGTTCGGCGGTTCCCCGCCGCTGGCGTGAGATCTCAGATCAGCGCGCGCAGGGCGTCCTTGGTCACCTTGCCCGCCGCGTTCAGCGGCATGGCCTCGAGCAGCCGGGCGTGGCGCGGCACCTTGTAGTTGGCCATGCGCTCGCGGCACCAGGCGAGGAAAGACGGGATATCGATGACCTGCCCTGCGGTCGGCAGCAGGAAGGCCATGGCCACCTCGCCCAGACGTTCGTCGGGAATGCCGATCACCGCGGCCTGGGCCACCCCGGGGTAGGCGAGGATCACCTGCTCGATTTCCGCCGGGTAGACGTTGAAGCCGCCGGTGATGAACATGTCCTTGATCCGGTCGGTGATGCGCAGGTAGCCGTGCTCGTCCAGCACGCCGATGTCGCCGGTGTGCAGCCAGCCCTCGGCGTCTATGGCATCAGCGGTCGCCGCGGGGTCATTGAAGTAGCCCTGCATCAGGTTATAGCCGCGCACCAGCACCTCGCCGGGTTCACCGGCCGGTACCTGGTGCCCTTCGCCGTCCACGCAGCGCAGCTCCACCCCGGGAAAGGCACGACCGCAGGTGCCGGCGACCCGTTCGGGCGAGTCGCCGGGCCGGCAGATGCTGACGAAACCGCAGGCCTCGGTCAGGCCGTAGGCGGTGACTATGGTCTCGAAGCCCAGCTCGGCGTCCATGCGCCGGATCATCTCCACCGGCACCGAGGCCGCGCCGGTCACCGCCACGCGCAGCGAACTCAGATCGTACTCACCGCGCCGCGGGTGGCTGAGGATCGACTGGTACAGGGTCGGCGGCCCGGGCAGCACGGTGACCCGTTCGCGAGCGATGCACGCCAGCAGCTGCGGCACGTCGAACACCTGTTGCGGCAGGATGCAGCAGCCGCGCATCAATGCCGCCAGCCAGCCGGCCTTGTAGCCGAAGCTGTGAAAGAACGGGTTGACGATCAGGAAGCGGTCGCCGCGACGCAGGCCCACCAGCGCGCTCCAGTCGCGCACGATGTGCAGGTTCTGACCGTGGGCGGTCATCACCCCCTTGGGTTTGCCGGTGGTGCCGGAGGTGAACAGCAGATCGGACAGGCTGTGCTCGCCCACCGCGGCCTCGCGTACCTCCAGCTCGGCCGGGGAGACCTCCTCGGCCAGGGCCAGGAAGTCGTCCCAGGTCAGGCAGCCGGCCGCCGCGCCACGCAGGCCGATGCGCTGACGCAGGGCGGGCAGCGCCTCGTCGGCGAGCATCGCCGGGTAGTCGCTGCCGAGAAACTCGCCGATCACGAACAGCACGCTGGCACCGCTCTCGCGCAGGATGTAGCCGGCCTCGCTGCCCTTCATCCGCGTATTCAGCGGCACCAGCACGGCACCGACGCTCTGCAGCGCGGTGGCGGCCACCACCCACTCGTGGATGTTCGGTGCCCAGATCGCCACCCGTTCGCCTGCCGCCACCTCCAGCGCCAGCAGGGCGCGGGCGGCCTGGCGACGCAGCAAGTCGAGCTGACGGTAGCTGAGGGCGCAACCCTCCTCCTGAATGGCCGGCAGATCGGCATAGGCCTGTGCGGCGGCAGCCAGCATGCGCGGGATGGTTGGGGCGAATTCCGGACTGGACATGGGACTGCTCTCGCGTACGGGTGGGAGCGACCGGTGCTGCACCGGCCGGTGGACAGAGGGGGTTTCAGCCTTGCGGCGGGGCGAAGCGGCGGCCGGCGGAGAAGCCGCCATCGACGCAGATCATCTGCCCGCTGACGAAGGACGCCTCGTCGGAGGCGAGGAACAGCGCGACATTGGCCACCTCCTCCGGCTGCCCGGCCCGGCTGAGCATGTGCTGGGAGGCGAAGAAGGCGTGGAATTCAGCCTGTTCCTTGACCATCTGGGTCATCGGCGTGTCGATCAGCCCCGGGCACAGGCCGTTGACGCGCACGTTGGCATGGCCGTAGTCGATGGCCATGGAGCGGGTCAGTTGACTGATGCCACCCTTGGATACGTTATAGGCGGTGTTGCCGTCGCAACCCTGCTCGCCGAAGATCGAACCGATATTGATGATCGAGCCGCCGCGCTGAGTCAGCATGGCCGCCAGCGCATACTTGCTGGTGAGCATGCTGCCGGTCAGGTTGATGTCCAGCACCCGCCGCCACTCCTCGCTGCTGCTGTCAGTGATACTGCCGCGGCTGGCCACGCCGGCGGCGTTGACCAGCACGTCGATGCGCCCGAAGCGCTCGCGCACCTCCTCCATGCGCTGCTGCACCTGCGCCTCGTCGCGTACGTCCAGGCTGAGGAACTGCGGTGCCGGCTGCAGCCCTTCCAGGCCGGCCAGGGCTGGCGCGCCCGGTGCGCCGACATCCAGACCGATCACCTGGGCACCTTCTTCGGCGAAACGGCGCACACAAGCCAGGCCGATGCCGGACGCACCGCCGGTGACCAGCGCAATCTTGTTCGATAGACGTGCCATACAGCGAACCTCTCTTTCTTGTCGTTATGGGGTTGGCCCCTGGGGTGCGGGGCCGTGGAGATTATTCATTGAGACGAGCGGGTGTCCATCTCCGGCCGGATCAGTCGGGAAAGCTGAGCCTGACCCGCGCGCTGCTGGGCCGACTCTGGCAGGCCAGGGTCCAGCCCTGTTGCAGTTCCGCGGGGCTGAGGATGTCGTTGCGGCTGAGCTGGGTCTGGCCCTCCTCCACCTTGCACATGCAGGCACCGCAGAAGCCTTCCTCGCAGGAGAACGGCACGTCCAGACCGGACTCACGGCAGCTCTGCAGCAGGGTCTGACCGGCGCGATAAGGCACCTGATGCTGCTGACCATCGAGCTGCACCAGCAGCTCGTCGGTGACACTGGCCAAGGCGACCGGGGCCGCGACCGGCTGCTGATCCGGATCGGGCGGCGAGACGAAGCGCTCGACATGGATCCGCGTCGGATCCTCACCCAGCGCCAGCAGAGCGCCTTCCACCGTGTCCATAAAGGGTCCCGGCCCGCAGATGTAGAACTCGGCACCGGCGTGGCCGCGCACCAATTGACGCACCTCGCCGGCAGTCAGGTAACCCTGCACCGAATCGAGCACATGCAGCACTTCCAGGCGCTCGGTGTTGGCCTTGGCCAGCGCGCGCAACTCGTCGCGGAAGATCACCGAGGCCTCGTCGCGGTTGGCGTAGATCAGCTTGATCCGCCGATTGCTAGTACGCAGCGCCGACTTGAGGATGGAGAACACCGGGGTGATCCCTGAACCACCGCCGAATAGCAGCAGGTCGTGCTCGCCGGCGCGCAGGTGGAAATGCCCGGCCGGTGGCAACACGTCGAGGCAGTCGCCGACGCGCACCTGGTCGTTGAACCAGTTGGAAACCCGCCCCCCCTCGACCCGTTTGATCGTCACCTTGGGCAACTCATCGCAGTCCGGCGAGCTGGACATGGAGTAGCAGCGGGTCAGCAGCTTGCCCGCCACCTGCGCGCGGAAACTGAGAAACTGGCCGGCCTTGTAGCGAAAGCGCGGCTCCAGCCCAACCGGCACGCGCAACACCAGGGAGCGGCTGTCATGGGTCTCCTCGATCACCTCGGCCACTTCCAGTTGGTAGGTGCCGGTACTCGTCATCAATTGCTCTGCGCTGCCCATCGCCTTCTCCGCCTCAGAGGATGCCGCTGATCAGCTGCGCGTTGTCGACACGCAGTTCGGCACCGTTGATGAAACGCGACTCGTCGCTGGCGAGGAACAGCACCAGGTTGGCGATATCGCGCGGCGCGCACATGCGGTTCAGCGGATCCCTGTCCAGTTCCTCCTGGGCGATGCCCTGGATGCCTGCCATGCCCTGCACCATCGGCGTGTTGATACCGTCCGGGTGAATCGAGTTACAGCGGATGCGGTAGCCCTGCTGCTTGCAGTGCACCGCGACCGAGCGGGTCAGCGCCGCTACCGCGCCCTTGGACGCGGAATAGGCGCAGAAGGCTGGCATGCCGCCCAGGGCGGCGATCGAGGACATGTTGATGATCGAGCCGCCGCCGCTGTCCTTCATCGCCGCCACTGCATACTTGCAGCCGAGGAAATAGCCGTCGCTGTTGATCCGCTGCACCCGCTGCCACAGCTCCAGGCTGGTGTCTTCGACGCTGCCGACGGCGAGGATACCGGCATTGTTGACCAGCACATCGAGACGGCCGAAGCGCTCCAGGGTGGTCTTGAGCAGTTGCTGCCAGTCCGCTTCGCTGGCGATGTCCTGACGCACGAACAGCGCCTGCTCGCCGATCTCGGCGGCCAGCGCCCGGCCGGCTTCCTCGTTGAGGTCAGTGAGCACCACCCGGGCACCCTCGCCGGCCAGCAGCAGGGCATCCTCGCGGCCAACACCGCTGGCGGCACCGGTGACTATGCAGACCTTGTCTTCGACTCGTTTCATGCGGGTTCTCCTGTGGAAGCTGCTGCGGCCGCCAGATGGGCCAGGTGGGCACCGACCCGGCGGCCGGAATACACGCAGTCGGCCAGGGACAGGCCGGATACGTAGAAGTTGGAAGCGACGCCCACCGCATTGCGCCCCGCGGCGTAGAGCCCGGCGATGGGTTGCCCTTGGGCATCCAGCACCTGGCCGCTACGCTCGCAGACCCTGAGGCCGCCCAGGGTGATCACTGCACAGGGGTATAGCTTGCTGTCCATCGACAGATCCATGGCATACCAGGGCCCCTGCTCCATGCTGGCGAGGAAGGCCGCGGACTTGCCCTGCTCGTCGGCGCACTCGCCGCGAGCCGCCCGGTTGTATGCGTCCAGGGTCGCCTCGAGGCCCTTCAGGGGCAGCCCGGTCTTGGCCGCCAGCTGCGCCAGGCTGGTGCCGCGCCGGATGTTGAACAGCATATTGAGCAGCGCCGGCAGGCGCTGGAACGACCAGACCTTGCCCGGGCCGATCTGCACGAAGGCCTTCTTGAGCAGTTGCCGATTGAGGATCAGGATGGCCCGGCCGCCCTGCTCTTCGACCATGGCATGGCCGAGCTTGGCACCATAGACCTCTTCGTTGCAGTAGCGCCGGCCCGCGGCATTGACGACCACGCCGCAGGCCCAGGCCAGCGGCGGGTTGATAAAACGCCAGGCACTGGCCCTGTCCATGTGCGCCAGCGCACCACCGGCACCCTGGCCCAGGCGCATGCCGCTGCCGTCGCAGCCGCTGGTCC
Organism: Pseudomonas sp.; assembly: GCA_041621875.1. GTDB lineage: Bacteria > Pseudomonadota > Gammaproteobacteria > Pseudomonadales > Pseudomonadaceae > Aquipseudomonas. Next base: position 9,638 of record JBFJZW010000005.1, read on the forward strand.
CCAGGGGCAGGCCGGGCAGGTACTTGGGCGCGTACTGGGCGATCATCGCGCGATTGAAGACGAAGCCGCCGCTGCTCAGCAGCACGCCGCAGCGGGCACGGATCAGCCGCCGCTCGGCATGCGCCAGCTCCATCTGGCGCAGCCTGCGGCGCAGGCGCTCGGCCAGCGGCGGCGCATAGACGTGCAACTCGTCGACCCAGCGCGCCAGGCGCGCGTGGCGGGCGGCGATGCGGCTGTCGGGAGGCAGGCACCAGACCTCGACGCCCAACACTGTACCGGCGTCGTCCTGCACCAGGCGACGGACCTCGCACTGCGCCTGCAGGCGCACACCCTGGCGCAGGGCACTGGCCTTGAGCGCGGCAAACAGCGCGTGACCGGACTGCCCTGGGCTGACCGTGCGATGGCCGCGCGGTGCTGGCGTTGCCTTGGCGGCATAGGCCGGCACGGCCTCGTTGCCGGAGTAGTAGAGAAAGTACTGATCGCTGGGGTAGGAGGTCTTCACCGGCGGCACACTGCCGTGGAAGCCGGCCCCCTGGTGTTCCAGCCAGGCGATCTGCTCGCGGCTGCGCTCGCAGAAGTCGCGCAGGGTCTCGGCGCTCACCGCATCGCCGGTTTCCTGGCGCAGGTAATCGAACATCGCCTGCGGCGAGTCCTCGACACCGGCCGCCTGCTGCTGCGCGGTGCCGCCGCCGGCATAGACCACGCCGCCACTGCGCGCGGAGGCACCGCCACCGGCGAAGCGATCCAGGGCCAGCACGTCCAGCCCACGGCTCACCGCCTCGATACTGGCGCAGGCACCGGCGGCACCGAAACCGACCACCACCAGATCCGCCTGTTCATCCCACTGCAACCGGCCTGCATCGGCCACCCGCAACGGGGCCTGGGGATTGATTTGCATCGCCGTCATGAGCACACCTCAGCAGGCCGCGGCCAGGGCCGCCGGTTCGGCGGTGGTGGTATAGCGGCCGTCCAGGTAGACCAGCGGGCTGATGGCGTCGCCATTGTGGATCTGCTGGATGCGTCCAATGAAGATGGTGTGAGTGCCATAGCTGAACTTGCCGTCCTGACGACAGAGGATCGCCGACTGGGCATCGGCCAGGTAGGGGATACCTTCTGCGCTGCTGCGCCAGTTGCCGCGGGCGAAGCGCGCCTCGCCCTTGACCGGGCCGCTGCACAGTGCCGACAGCTCTTCCTGCTCCTGGCCGAGGATGTTCACGCAGAAATCTGCGCCGGCATCCAGCACGCCATGCAGCGAGGCGGTCTTGTTTACACAGATCAGCAAGGACGGCGGCTCGGTGGACAACGAGTCCACCGCCGTGGCGGACATGGCGAAACGCTGCTGCCCGTCGCTGCTGGTGATGATGGTCACTGACTTGGCCAAGCGACGCATCGCTTGCAGCATTTCACTCTTCAGATCGGCCTGACTCATGGCACTGCCCTCTTGTCGTGATGACGGGTGGAGATTGAGGCCGATTCTTGCAACGCCACCCCAGGCCGACATCGTCCATGGGGACTAGGCCACAGGGCCTGCACCGGCAACCCGCCAGCAGGCTGCGCCGCACGAAATCTGCATATGGTCCGTTTGAGGGATGCCGCCCCCCGCTCGCGTTGTTTGAATGCCCTCGATGGGCAACCAAGCCCGAGGTGTTCGCGCCCCCGCCGGGGCGATCACAGGAGAACAACAAATGCTCGACCAAGACCTGATCCGCCAGCGCCTCAACCAGCGTGCCCGCGAGTTGGTGCCGGTACTGCGCGAACGCGCAGCGCAAGCAGCCCAGAACGGCCAGCTCCCGGAAGAAACCCTGCGCGACTTCCAGGAGGCCGGTTTCTTCCGCATCCTCCAGCCGTCCCGCTGGGAGGGTTACGAACTGGACCCCAAGGACTTCTTCGAGGTGCAGCTGACCCTCGCCGAAGGCTGCATGTCCTCGGCCTGGGTGCTCGGCGTGGTGGCCATCCACAACTGGCAACTGGCGCTGTTCGACGACCGTGCGGCACAGGATGTCTGGTCCCAGGACTCCAGCGTGCTGATCTCGTCTTCCTATATGCCGGTGGGCAAGGTCACCCGGGTCGAGGGCGGCTTCCGTCTGAGCGGACGCTGGGGTTTCTCCTCGGGCAGCAAGCACTGTCAGTGGGCGTTCCTGGGTGCCATGGTGCCGCCGGCTGAGGCAGGCGGCGCGCCGGACTACCGCACCTTCCTGGTGCCGCGCCACGACTACAGCATTCTCGACAACTGGGACGTCATGGGCCTGGAAGCCACCGGTTCCCACGACATTCTGGTGGAGGACGTGTTCGTCCCGGAATACCGCACCCACCGTGCCCTGGATGGCTTTATGCAGAGCAGCCCGGGCAATGCGGTGAACACCGCGCCACTGTTCCGCCTGCCGTTCGGCCAGATCTTTGTGCGCGCAGTATCCTCGGCAACCATCGGTGCGCTGCAGGGTGCCATCGACCAGTTCGTCGAGCTCAACAAGAGCCGCGTCGCGGTCAATGACGGGCGCAAGATCGTCCAGGACCCTGGCGCGCAGACCGCCCTGGCCGATGCCATGGTCGCCGTAGACGAGTGCAGAACCGTACTGCTGCGCAACTTCGAGCTGATGATGCAGCGCGCCAGGGCCGGTGAATCGCTGAGCATGGCCGAGCGGGTGAAGATGCGCTACGACTCCGCGCTGGTACCGGATAAGTGCGCGCAGGCGATCAAGACACTGATGTACAACAGCGGGGCCGCCACCATCTTCCGCAACCACGGGATCAACCGCGCGTTCCGCGACATCCACACCGGCCGCGCCCACGTGGCCAACTGCCCGGGCAAGTACGCGCTCAATCTCGGCGGCGTGAGCATGGGCCTGGACAGCACCGACTTCTTCCTCTGACGAGTCTGCGCGGCAAGCCAGCCCCCAAACGCGGTTGAACAACGTGATACCCATCGATCCACGATGGGTAGCGCCGCGCTCAACTTACGCGGCCCGCCCCATCCACGCTCTACGACGCCCGCCCTGCGCGGGCGTCGGCCGTTCTGCGCAGCCGATCCAAGTAGTCTGTTTGGAGGATTCAGCGGCCCCCACGTTCAACCACCATGCGCGCAAGACCCCGGACATTCCGGGTTCGATCGACTCCAGAACAACAAGGGCACAGCACATGAAATTTTCCCTGATCTACGAAGCACAAACGCTCGACGCCAGCCGCGAGGGCGACCGCCGGGTATTCGAAGAAACCGTTGAGCAGGCCGTACTGGCGGATCAACTCGGCTTCGACACCTTCTGGTGCGTGGAGCACACCGCCCTGACCAACTACTCGCACATGTCCGCGCCGGAGACCATGCTGGCCTTCGTCGCCGGCAAGACCGAGCGCATCGGCATCGGCCACGGCGTGGTCTGCCTGCCGCCGGCGATGAACCACCCGGTGAAGGTGGCCGAGCGCATCGCCACCCTCGACCTGCTCTCCAAGGGCCGCGTGCACTTCGGTGTGGGCAAGGGCGGCACCCAGCAGGAGGCCGGCACCTTCGGCTACGACCTGGCCACCCTGCAGCCGCAGATCGACGAAGCCATGTACCTGATCCCGAAGATGTTCGTGCAGGACGAGATCGAACATAACGGCGACTTCGTCAAGATCCCCAAGCGCCCCATCCACCCCAAGCCTTACCAAGATCCGCACCCGCCGATGTACCTGGCCTGCACCAACACCGAGTCGCTGAAGAACGCCGGCGGCCGCGCCATGGGTGCCTTGGTCCTGGGCTTCGGCGGGCCCGAGGAGATCGCCAAGAAGGTCGCGGTGTACCACGAAGCCTGGGACAACCGTGACCCGAAGAACCAGGTCGGTTTCCGCCCCAACCGCCATATCGCCGCGCTGTGCCCGGCCATTGTCCTGGACGACAACGAGAAGGCGCGGGCCATCGGTATCCGTGGCCAGCGCTACTTTATGGAATCCCTGGCGTACTGGTACGCCGGCGGTGAACGCCCGGACCCGGAGCAGTGGAAAGACGACACCTTCGTCGATGGCAACGGCCAGGCGGTGATCAAGTCGCGCTTCGCCTCCGAGGAAGTCAGCGTGGATTTCTCCGACCCGACCATGGCGATGATGAACCCCAACCACGCCTACGGCACCGTGGCGGACTGCATCGGTTATGTGCAGCGCCTGATCGACGCCGGTGCCGACGAGATTCTGTTTATCTGCCAGATGGGTACGGTGCCGCAGTGGGCTCAGCTGGAAACCCTGAAGAACATCGGCGAGCACGTGATCCCGTACTTCCGCAAGCAACAACAGCAAGCCTGAGCATGAACGGCAGGGGCCAGCCCCCTGCCGCATCCCGTGCGAGTGTCGCCATCGCGCTCCCCAGCCGTAACCCGAGGACACCGATAACCATGGAAAAAGTCATCTACCTGCTCTGGCGCGACCGCCAAACCAGCCGCGAGACCTTCGCCCAGCGCCTGCGCAGCGAAACGGTCGAACAGCTGCGCAGTCTGGGTGCCCAGCACCTGCAACTGAACCTGGCCGACGCCGACGTCGACCCCGCCGCCGGTCTGCGCCAGGAAAACCACCGCCCGCTGCCCGACGCCGTGCTGTCGCTCTGGCTGGACAGCGCCAACAGCGCCAGTCGCCGCCCCTTCGACGAAAGCATCAATGCCGCAGTCGCCCGCATGGCCGCCTACCTGGTCTGCGAGTCGGAAGCGATCCGCAACACCCGCTTCCCAGTAACGCCCGGCGAGCGCACCCACGGCTTTGCCCAGCTGGCCCTGCTGACCTGCCCGCCGCGCCTGACCCGCGAGGCCTGGCTGGACGTCTGGCGCAACCACCACACCCGGGTGGCCATCGACACCCAGGACAACTTCCAGTACGTACAGAACCTGGTGATCCTGGCCCTGACCCACGGTGCCCCACGCATCGATGCCATCGTCGAGGAGTGCTTCCCGCCAGCGGCCATGACCGATCCCATGGCCTTCTTCGACGCCGTCGGCGACGACGCAAAATTCCAGCGCAACCTGGCGGCGATGATGGACAGCTGCAACCGCTTCATCGACTTCGACAAGATTGATGTGCTGCCCACCAGCCAATACTGCCTGTAAGACGCCCGCAGAACAGACGCCCGGCGGATGACGCCGGGCGTTGCTTTTACCGATATCAGACCCTCTCCCGCCGGGACGAGGGCATGGCCCGGCCCTACTCGAACCAGCTGGCGGTTAGCCGCAGCGTCTCGGGTATGGGTGCGGTGAGGGTTTCGAATACGCGCCGGTAGCCGGTGGCGAGAATCTGCCAGACACCGTCACGCTTGATGTACTCGTCCTGGTAGAAAGCCGTGCCGTGCACCAGCCAGCCGCCATCCAGGTCGATCACCTGGTCTTCCAGGTACCAGGTGCCTTTGGCCCTGTCCGGGGCCAGCAGTTCGATCTCCGGGTGGTGGCCCTGATGCTTGGACAGCAGGCTGGGTTTGTCCATCAGCGCACGGATCCCGGCGACGAAGGCGGCACGGCCGTTGAAACTGTACTTGCCGTTGTCCAGGGCGGTGCTCACCTCCTCGGCCAGGCAGCTTTCAAACAGCGCCCAGTCGTGGGTGTCCAGCGCGCGGAAATAAAGGTACTTGAGTTGGCGGATCTGCTCGATCTCGAGATAGCTGTTCAGTGTCAGGGTCATGCTCGTCGCTCCGGGTTTGCCAGCCCGCAGCCTAGGACGGCGCGCATCGCGACTCATCGGCCAAGCGGACTAGAACTGCCCCGGGCAAGTTGAACAACGCGGGCAACAGGGCCAGCCCCGCCGCTGGCGAACCCGCCCCCATTGAAAACGACCTGCTAGTCCCGTTGGACGATGCCTCGCCGCGCCGGCGATGCGAGTTTCGCTGCACCTGCATCGGCGCAGGCCACCCCCAAGGAGGCTCAGAGGATGTCCAAGGCATCGCACAAGCAAGCGCTCTACGAACTCGTCTGCCGTTACGCGCAGGCGGTGGATCAACGCGACTGGTCGGCACTGTCGCGCCTGTTCACCGCCGACGCGGTACTCAAGGGACCGGGCTTCAGCTTCGCCGGCGTCGCCGCCATAGTCGACGGCATGCACGGCCTAGGCCACTACAGCCGCACCCAGCACCACGTGCACAACCACCTAGCCGAAGTAAACGAACAGCAGGCCAGTGCGGAAACCTACTGCGTGGCCAACCACCTCTACGAAGCCGAGGGTGTCACGCGCAAGCTCGACTGGGGCATTCGCTACCGCGACCGTTTCGTCTGCGAGGACGGACTCTGGCGCATCAGCAGCCGCGAGCTGCTGCTCGACTGGAGCCAGGACCTGCCCGTGCAGGCAGGTGGCCAATGAGCGCGTTGCGCCAGGACAACCCCACACCACCGATTGCCGCCCTCTACGGCGCAGATGGCCTGAGCGCCACCCTCGCCGGCCGGGCCCCAACGAGGACTCCCGCATGAAACGCGTTGAAGACAAAGTTGCCCTGATCACCGGTGCCGCCAGCGGCGTCGGCAAGGCCGATGCCCTGTTACTGGCCGCCGAAGGCGCGCGCGTGGTGCTGGCCGACCTCAACCGCGACGCCGGCCAGGCGCTGGCCGACGAGATCGGTGCACAGGCGCTGTTCATCGAGCTGGACGTGGCCGAGCAAGCACACTGGCAACGGGCGATGGCCCAGACCCTGGCCCACTTCGGTCGCCTGGACGTGCTGGTCAACAACGCGGCGATCTGCCCCCTCGGGACCATCGAGCAGGCCAGTCTGGAGCAGTGGCGCACGGTGATGCGGGTCAACGCCGACGGCTACTTCCTCGGCTGCAAGTACGCCGTCGAGGCAATGAAAAGCAACGCCACGGGCGGCTCGATCATCATGATGTCTTCCCTGGCCGCCCTCGCCGGCCTGCCGCCGATGTGCAGTTACAGCAGCTCCAAGGGCGCGGTGACCGCGCTGACCCGCAGCGTGGCGGTGCACTGCAAGCAGCAGGGCTACCGCATCCGCTGCAACTCGGTGCACCCGGACGGCATCTGGACTCCCATGACCCAGGCCCTGGTACCCGACCTCGACCCGGCCGCCCTGGGTATCGGCGACAACCCCATGGCGCGCATGTGCATGCCCGAGGACGTGGCCAACCTGGTGCTGTTCCTCGCCTCGGACGAGTCGCGCTTCATCAACGGTGCCGAGCTGCGCATCGACAACGCGCAGCTGATTTCCGGCATTGCCTGATACCCACAAGAGAGAGAGACCGCACATGAACATGCTGCAAGACAAGATCGCCCTGATCACCGGTGGCGGCCAAGGCGTCGGCCAGGGCATCGCCTACGCGCTCGCCGACGAAGGTGCCAAGGTCGCGGTGGCAGGACGCACCCTCGCCACCCTGGAGCAAACCTGCACGGAAATCCGCCGCCGCGGTGGCTCTGCCCTGGCCGTGCAATGCGATGTGATGAAGCCCGCCGACATCGAGCGCTGCGTCGCCCAGGTGGTCGAAGCCTTCGGCGGCCTCAACATTCTGGTCAACAACGCCCATGTGGTGCCGCTGGGCAGCATCCTCGAGGTCAGCGACGAAGCCTTCATGCAAGGCATCGACTCCGGTCCGCTGGCTACCCTGCGGTTGATGCGCGCCTGCTACCCCTATCTCAAGGGTGATGGCGCGGTGATCAACCTCGCCTCCTCGGCGGCGGTGCGTTGGGACGCCTCGGGCTACGGCCACTATGCCGCAACCAAGGAAGCGATTCGCTCGCTCAGCCGCGCTGCCGCCTGCGAATGGGGGGTGGACGGCATCCGCGTCAATGTCATCGCGCCCCACGCGCTGTCGCCGGGCCTGCGGGGCTGGGTCGAGGCCAATCCGGCTGAGGCCGAGGCCTTCTTCAGCAGCATCCCGCTGCGCCGGGTCGGCGACTGCGAGTCCGACATCGGCCGCACCGTGGCCTTCCTGGTCAGCGACAACGCGCGCTACCTGACCGGTGCCACCATTCCGCTGGATGGCGGCCAGGCCTACTGGGGTTAACGGGCATGCCGCGAGAGGCCCCGAATGATAAAAGCCTTCGCGGCATACCCGCGTCCCTCATCCGCCGCTGCGCGCCACCTTCTCCCGGAGGGAGAAAGACATAAGGAAGGCGTCGCTGCGCGACTTTCACGCTCATTGAGGAGTTACACCATGCAACGTCTAGCCAACAAGATCGCCATCATCACCGGTGGTGCCCGCGGGATGGGTGCCGAGACCTGCCGGCTGTTCGTCGCCGAAGGTGCCAGCGTGGTCATCGCCGACCTGCTGGAAGCCGAGGGCCTGGCCCTGGCCGAGGAACTGGGCCAGGCCGCGAGCTTCCGCCGCCTGGATGTCAGCGACGAGGGCGACTGGCAGCGACTGGTGAACGAGACGGTGCAGCGCTTCGGCCGCATCGACGTACTGGTGAACAATGCCGCGGTGCTGGTGTTCGGTGCCATCGAGCAGCTGGCCAAGGCCGACTTCGAGCGGGCGCTGGCGGTCAACCTGACCGGCACCTTCCTCGGCATCCACACGGTGGCCCCTATCATGCGCGAGCAACGCACCGGGTCGATCGTCAACATCTCCTCGGTGGATGGCCTGCGCGGGGTCAACGCCCTGGCGGCCTATGTCGCCAGCAAGTGGGGCGTGCGCGGCCTGACCAAGGTGGCGGCGCTGGAACTGGGCCCGCACGGGATACGCGTCAACTCGGTGCACCCGGGCGGGGTGGACACGCAGATGTCCAACCCCACCGGTGCCTCACGCGAAGAACTGGCCGGTCAGTACCGCCAGGTGCCGCTGCAACGCATCGGTGCCCCGGAGGAAATCGCCCGCGCGACCCTGTTCCTCGCCAGTGACGAGGCCAGCTACTGCAACGGCAGCGAACTGTCGGTAGATGGCGGCGCGGCGGCGGGCTTCTACTACGAGGGGCTGCCGGGCTCACCCAGCTGAACCTGCCGTGACAAAACCAGGCCCGCGCTCTGCGTGGGCCTTTTTATTGGCTATGTCCCAAGACTGTGTTGCAAGCCGCTTTTGTAGGGTGGGTTAGCGGCGCTGGGGCTGGCTACGGAGGCGACACGCAATTCGAGCGCCGCGTAACCCACCATTGCGGTTTGTCGGTAGACCGTCATGGTGGGTTACGGCCCGTTGGGAGCCGATGGTGTTTGCCCTATCTCGGTTCGCGCCTAACCCACCCTACGTATTCTTCACGCACCGCAAGCGGTTCGGGGCAATTCAACACATGGCTGGTACATAGCCTTTTTATTGGCCATGTCCTAATTAAGTAGCAGCGCTGGCGGGCTCTGCGAGACTCGCAGGGGCTGCCTTGGCCGCGATATTCCTCTATTGGCCTAGACTCGCGAGCAGCCCGCGCCTACACGGGTCGAGCATGTCGACAACAGCCAACTCAGACATAGCCTTTATATCTGCAATTGCGGGGGTATCTGCGCGGAGCTGTGGCAACAGAATCGCGCACGTAACGATAAAACCCGACCAGCCGGGTACGGGTCGGGCTTTGTCTTATTCGGCGTCCAGCGGCAAGTCGAAGTCTAGCCGCGGTACTGACTGACTATCTCGCCCACCGCCCGCCGAATGTCCTGGCGACTATAGCCGAGCAGCGCGGTCTCCGCCGCGTCGGGTTCATAGCTGACGGTATTGCCACGCCCGGTGTAGAGCGCCATGTCTGGCAGCAACGGATGCTCCTGGTCCAGTGACGGCACCTCGGCATCGTTGCCGGCGGCGCGCAGGAAAGTCTGGAAGTACTGGGCGTAACTGAGGTTCTCGTCCCCCACCAGATAGGCCTTGCCCGACTCGCCGCGCTGCAGGGCACCGTTGATTGCCTGAGACAGCGAGCGGGTGGAGATAAAATTGCTGCCTCCGGCCGGGCCGTAGAATGGCAGCGGCGCGAACTTGCCTTCGGCATAGCGGGTATAGGCCTCGAACATCTCCACCTTGAGCCCCGGCACCGCACCAACGACGAAAGGCGCGTTGACGCTGCAGACCCTGAAGTCCGGCCCGGACAGAGCGCGAACGCCCTGATCGGAAAGGTGCCGCGAACGCACGTAGGGGATGCTGTCGATCAACTCCGGCGCGACCTGGGGGTAGAAGCTCCCCACCAGCACCGCCTGCTTGATCCCGGCGCTGCGGGCCAGTTCGAAGAAACGCGGGATGGCCTCGACATTGGCGCGCTGCCAATGGGCATCGAGGTCGCCATCCTGCGGGGCGTGGCGGATGTCGCTGCCAGCGGCGAACACCAGGGCATCGAAACCGGCCAGGTCGTCTCGGCTGAAGGTGCCGGCGACGTAGTCACCCTGCAACTGATTCAGCTCGGCCAGGGCGCTGCCGGCGACCGCTGGCTTGCGCCCGGCGATGGTCACCTCGTTACCCTGGGACTGGAGGTAGAGCGCGGCATGGCCGCCGATCAGGCCGGTGCCGCCAATTACCAGAATCTTCATCGGATATTTACTCCTGCTTGTGCCCGAGATTGGGCCGCTTGGTTGGGGCACCCGGTTCGCCAGGCACGGACTGCTCAGATGACCCGCGCCGGGTGCTGCCGGCGCGGGGCACCGAGCATCTCGCGGTAGGACGGCGGCTGGCGCCCGGCCTCTTCGCTGATGCCGTAGCCGGGCGCCAGTTCGGCGGTGACCAGGGTCTGCCCGGAGAGACCGGCCAGTTGCGGATCATTCAGCAGGGCATGGATCACCCGGCCGTTGAATTCCGGGGTTTCCGCCATGGCCATGAAGGCTTCGTACTGGTCGGCGCGTTCGGCACCGGCGATGGCCGTGCGCTCGGTGCGCTGCGGGCCGAGCCAGAGGGAAACGGCAGCGACGCCGGTGTCCTCGAAATCCACCGCCATGTCCGCCGCCAGCTTGTCGCAGCCGGCTTTCTGCGCGCCATAGGCCGGCCCGTGCATGTAGCAACCGGCACCAAAGGAGGAGACGAAGGCGATCAGCCCGTGGCCATTGCGCACCAACAGGGGCGCGGCCTGGTAGCTGGCGACGTAGGCCGAACGCAGACCGACGTCGAGGATGTCCACCAGTTCCAGGGGTTTCTCCCAGAACGGCCCCGGATCGATCAGGTTCTCGTGCAGCAGCGCGGCGTTGTTCACCAGCAGATCGAGGCGTCCCTGCTCGCGCTCGACGCGGGCGAAAAGTTCGCGTACTTGCGCATCGTCGCGGTGGTCGCAAGGCACGGCGATGCCCTTGCCGCCCGCGCGGGTCACCGCCTCGGCGGTTTCCGCCAGACTGCCCGGCAGCGGCTGGCCACGCAGTTGGCTGGTGCTCCGGGTCGCGGAGCGGCCGCTGAGGTAGACGGTCATGCCCGCCGCGCCGAGGGCGATGGCGATGCCCTTGCCGACGCCGCGGCTGGCACCGGTGACCACGGCGACCTTGGATTGCTCGGATGTCATTTGTGCTTCCTTATGGTTGTCAATCGCTCAGAAATTGAAGCCATTGCCGCTGATCACCGGCACGTTGGTCCAGGTGCCTTGCGGGTCGCGGTACCAGCCGGCGGCGGCCAGAGCACCGCCATCCACGTGCAGGGTGGTGCCGGTGACCCAACCCGCCAACGGACTGGCGAGAAACAGCGCGGCACCGGCCATGTCCTCGGCCCGCCCGAAGCGGCCGAGGGGGATCCAGCGAGAAACCTGCTCGCGGTGCTCCGTCGCGATCATCAGCGACATCGGCAGTTGCGCCGTCTCGGTGGATTCGGGGGCGATCTGGTTGACCCGGATGCCCACCGGCCCCAGCTCCAGCGCCAGGCTCTTGGTGAAGCCGCTGATGGCGGACTTGAAGGCGGCATACACGCTGCAGTTGGGGATGGCGCGGAAGGCCTCGATGGACGACAGACTGATGATGCTGCCGCCGGGCCCCTGACTCCGCAGCAGGGGCAGCATGGCGCGGGTGACGCGGAAAATGTGTTGCAGGTTGACCGCGTAGAGGCGCTCGATGTCGTCGTCGCTGTAGGCGTCGAAAGGCTTGGCGATCATCAGCGAATCGCCAACGTTGTTGACCAGTACGTCGAGCCCGCCAAAGCGCGTCTCGATCTGTCCGGCCAGCGCCGCCACCCCATCCTTGCAGGTGACATCGACCTCCACCACCAGGGCCTCGCCGCAGTTTTCCTGCAACCAGCGACGCACGTCGGCCGCGCGTCCGGTATCGACCTCCGCCACCACCAGGTGTGCCCCAGCACGGGCAAAGGCTTCGACTATCGCCCGGCCAATGCCCACGCCACCGCCAGTGACCAGAACTGTCTTGCCTGCAAAATCGATCATATAGCGATCCTCGGAGAAATCTTGGTTGGGTGATGCTGACGACCCGGGGTCAAACCAATGCCTGGCTACGCAGTCGTTCGCTACTGGTACCGCTGTCGCACAGGCTCTTGATGTGATTCGCGGCCAGATAACCGAAGGTCATCGCCGGGCCGAGAGTGGCACCGGCACCCGGGTAGGTACGCCCCATCATCGAGGCGGCGCTGTTGCCGATGGCGTAGAGCCCGGGAATCGCCTGGCCGCTCTCATTCAGTACCTGGGCGTTCACGTCGGTGCGCAGGCCGCCCTTCGTACCGATGTCGCCGGCGTCGATGCGTACCGCATAGAAAGGTGCCTTGCGCAGCGGTGCCAGGCAGGGGTTGGGTTGCACGTGAGGGTCGCCGTAGTAGCGATCGAAGAGCGACGCGCCCTTGTGGAAATCCAGGTCGTCGCCAGCCTGCGCCATGGGGTTGAAGCGCTCGACGGTGCGCAGCAGGCCGGCCGCGTCGATGCCGATCTGCCCGGCCAGTTCGACCAGGCTGTCGGCCTTGTGGAAGTAACTGCGCAGGTTTTCGGGTAACCGCCGGTCGGGCATGGCATAGCCCGGCAGCAGCGCACCGCAGGGGTACTTGTGACGGAAATCGGCATCGAACACCATCCAGCAGGGCACGCTGCTGACGCCCTCGCGCTGGTTGGCGTACATGGCGTAGACGATATCGGTGTAAGGGGCCGCCTCGTTGACGAAGCGTTGCCCGGCAGAGTCCACCAGGATGCAGCCCGGCAGGGTGCGCTCGACGAACAACGCACGCTGCTTGGCCTCACCCTCGACGCGGGTGGTCGGTGCCCACCAGCTGTGGCCCATCAACGCGGTATCGGCACCGATGCGCTGGCCGGCGAGGATGGCGTCGCCGGTATTGTGTGGCGGCGTTGCGCTCCAGGCAGCCTGGCTGGGTTGCGGCAGATACTGCTCGCGCATGCTCTGGTTGCGTTCGAAACCGCCGGCACCGAGGATCACCCCCTGGCGCGCCTTGATGCGAATGCTGCGGCTCTCGCGTAGCACCTGCACGCCGGCCACCCGACCGCCGTCGAGCACCAGTTCCTCGAGCGCGCTGTTCAGCCACAGGGGAACCCCGCGGTCCATCAACGAACGGCGCAAAGCGGCGATCAGGGCATTGCCCAGGGTCAGGTAACGGTCGCGCCGCGACAGCCGCCGGCCGCGCCAGTCGCGCCAGTAACGCCACATTACCTTGGCGCTCAGGCCGATCCAGCCAGGGCCACGGCACAGCAGCACGCGCGCCTCCTTCATGGTCATGGCCATGCGCCCGAGCATCAGCGTGCCGGGGGATGGTTCGCGCATGCGCAGGAATTCCTCGCCCAGTTGGCTAGCGTCGAAGGGCAAGGGATCCATGGAGCGATAGCCGGGCTTGCCACCCTCCACTTCCGGGTAATAATCTGCGTAACTGGCCTGCGCCTCGAAGTGCACACGGCTATTGGCGTCGAGATACTCGACCATGTGCCGACCGTGCTCGACATAGGCGGCGATGCGCCCATCTTTGTCGTCGCTGCCGGTTACCGTACGGATGTAGCGCACCGCCTCCGCTGCCGAATCCTGGCCGCCGAGGGCGGCGATGCGGTGGTTGTTGGGAATCCAGATGCCGCCGCCGGAAGTCGCCGATGTGCCGCCGTACTGCTCGCTCTTCTCGATCAGCAACACGTCCAGGCCCAGGTCGTGGGCGCGCAGCGCAGCGGTCATGGCCCCTGCCCCAGAGCCCACTACCAGCACATCGCAACACTCATCCCAACTGATAATGCGGTCATTCACAAGCCACCCCCACGGAGTCTGCAGGATCGGACAGCGACTCGCCGAGTGGCACTGGACTTTGTCGCTCCGGGGATTGTTTGCTGGTGCGACAGGGCAGGCATCGTCTGATGGGACTATCTAAAACTGGCGTGCGCACAGCCTTGAAATGGCCCTTCGTGTGCGGGCAGAGCGCGGCGTCCGAAGCTAGTCCAGTTGGACGATGTTGCGCCTTTTGGGTGACTCCATAGTCATCCCGGCAGCGCTCCTACCCATACACATACCGGCCGGACAAGATCCGGCCAAGGCAAGAGGACGACATGATAAGAACAACAATCGCCCAGCATTCCTTGCGTTCCGCTGTACGCATGGCTCTGGCCGTGCTGGCCGGCGGGCTGGCTGGACAGGCTCATGCCCTGAGCTTTCAGCCCAGCGAAGAGCTGAAGATCGAATGGGACACCACCCTCTCCTACGGCTTGGCCTGGCGTACCGAGGACCGCGACAAGCGCCTGTCCAACGGTTTCCCCAACCCTGTAATCGCCAACATCGATGACGGTAACAACGCCTTCGACCGGGGCAGCCTGATCAGCAATCGCGCCAGTTTCCTCACCGAGATCAACCTCAACTGGCGCGAGGACTATGGCCTGTTCATGCGTGCCAGTGGCTTCTACGACGACGTCTACCACCAGGGTAACGACAACGACACAGGCACCTCCAACTGCTTCGTCGGCGGTCAGTGTTCCAGCCCCAACCACTTCTCCCAGGAGACCATCGACCAGCATGGCAAGGACGTCCGCCTGCTCGACTCTTACCTCTATGGCAGTTGGGACATGGTCGGGCGCAACCTCAACCTGCGGCTCGGCGATCAGGTAGTCAGTTGGGGCGAGAGCCTGTACATCCCCAACGGCATCTCCGGCTCACAGAGCCCGGCCGACGCCACCAAAGCCAATACCCCGGGCGTCGAGGTCAAGGAGGTTTTCCTGCCGGTCGGCCAGTTGTTCGGCCAGATCGACCTGACCGATAACATCGGCCTGCAGGCCTACTATCAGTACGAGTGGGAAAAGACCGAGATCGACGGAGTCGGCAGCTTCTTCTCGGTTACCGATCAGATGGACGAGGGTGGCTTCACCGATGCATTCGGTATGACTCGTCGGCTGGGCGATGACAAACCCAGCGACAAGGGTCAATACGGCGTGGCCATGACCTTTATGGCCGAAGCGCTGAACAATACCGAGTTCGGCCTGTACTACGTGCGTTTCCACGACAAGACGCCACAGTTGGACTTCCTCAGCAGCTGGAATGACGCCGCCTATCAGGTTCGCTACTTCGACGACATCGACCTGTACGGGGCCAGCTTCTCCACCGTGCTCGGCGAAACCAACGTCAGCGGCGAGATCAGTTACCGTGACGGCCAGCCCGTGCTGGTAGACACCGGGTTGGTGCCCCATGCGGTGCGGGCCAAGACCCTGCAGAGCCAGGTGTCCTTTATCCACGTTTTCAGCAGCACCCCGCTGGCCGACACCGTCACCCTCAACGGCGAGGTCGGCTACAACCGCGTGTTGAGCAACGATAAAGCCGAGAGCTTCAACGTCTTCCTGCCCGATGGCATGGGCGGCTTCTTCCCTCTCGCCACCCAGAACAGCGACCAGCTGTATTACGACAAATCGGCCTGGGGCTACACCCTCAGCGCCTCCTTCGCCTACCTCAATGTCTTCGACGGCTGGGATCTGAGCGTGCCGCTGGTGTTCAGCCAGGCGGTCAACGGCGACTCCTCGCTGCTGGGCAGTTTCGGCATGGGCGAAGGCGACGACCGCCTCGGTCTGGGCACCACCTGGACCTACCTCAACAACCTGACCCTTGAGGCACGCTACAACGCTTTTCTAGGCAACGCCAAGGATACCCCGCTGGCCGATCGCGACAACTTCGCCATCAACGTCAAGTACAGTTTCTAAGCCGCAGGAGAATTCACATGCAGCTCAATAACAAAAATTCGCTCCTCATTGCTTTGCTTGCCAGCGTCGTCAGCACTCATACGCTGGCCAAGGTCAGCGCCGAAGAGGCCGCGCGCCTCGGCCGCGACCTCACCCCCATGGGCGCGGAAATGGCCGGTAACGCCGATGGCAGCATCCCGGCCTGGAGCGGCAAATGGCGCGGAGCACCGGCGCACCTGAACTACGCCGGCAGCGGCAGCCACTACCCCGCTCCCTATGCCGATGAGCAGCCGCTGTTCACCATCACTGCGGAGAATATGGAGCAGTACGCCGACAAGCTGTCCGACGGCCAGAAGGCGCTGTTCAAGCGTTACCCGAACACATTCAAGATGCCGATCTACCCCAGCCACCGCGATTTCCGCTATTCGCAAAGGGTCGAGGACAACATCGCCAAGAATGCCGTCAATGCCGAACTGGTCAGCGAGGGCAATGGCGTGACCAATGCCATTGGTGCCTCGCCCTTCCCCATCCCCAAAGATGGCTACGAACTGATGTGGAACCTCAATCTTCCGGCCCGCGCCTGGAAGGAGGACGCTATCTACACCATGGCCCTGACCCTCTCCAACGGCAACCGCTCGCAGGAATCCATGGACTACAAGATCTACTCGGTCTGGGACGACCCCAAGGAAAGCGTGGAAAGCTTCGGTGGCGCACAGGCTTACGCGATGGTGTCCACCCTGGAACCGGTGCGCAAGAAGGGTGAGATCATCCTCGCCCATACGTTCACGGACCCCATTACCTCGCCATCTCAGGCCTGGCAATACATCCCCGGTATGCGTCGAGTACGCCGCGCGCCCACCGTGGCATATGACACCCCCTTCGGCGCAGGCGGCTTCCGGGTGATGGACGAGGACCGCCTGTTCAACGGTGCACCTGATCGTTACGAGTGGAAGATGCTCGGCAAGAAGGAGATGTATATCCCCTACAACAACAACAAACTCGATGATCCTGAGGTCAAGCTCGATCAGTTGCTGTCCACCAATGGGCATATCAACCCCGAGTACATGCGCTATGAACTGCACCGCGTGTGGGTGCTGGAGGCGACGCTGAAGCCGGGCAAGCGCCACATCTATGGCAAGCGCGTGCTCTATATCGACGAGGACTCCTGGATTGGCGTGCTGGCCGACAACTACGACGGCAAAGGCACCCTGTGGCGCAGCAACATGCAGACCACGGTGTACGCCTATGACATGGTGGGTTTCCAGGCCCGCGTGTCGATGTTCCACGACCTGATCGCCGGTTCCTACCTCACCGACCGCCTGCTCAACGGCCAGCCGCCGGCACGCCTGAACAGCAGCAGCTTCGAGGCCGACTACTTCACCACCGCCAACCTGCGCAAGCTGGGCCGCTGATCCCCTCGCCAGGCATACGCCTGGCGCGAACAACAATTCCTTCCTGGCCGCCACCGCCGGCCGCACCAATCCCCAGGGCTCGCCACGGCGAGCCCTGCTGGATAGCTGCACCTCAAACCACAAGAAAAAGAGGAATCGCCATGCACAAGCTGTTAACCACCAGTTGCGGTCTCGCCGCACTGGGTCTGTCGTTGCAAGCCAATGCCCTGAACATCCTCCTGACCAATGACGACGGCTGCCGGGCACCCGGCATCCAGGCCGTCTACCAGTCCCTGCGGGACGCCGGCCATCAGGTCACCCTGGTCGCTCCGGAGCTGGACAACAGCGGCATCGGGGCCGCCAGTGTGGTTCACCCCGGCCAAGCCCTGGCAGTCACCGAACTGGCTGCGGGTCAATATTGCGTCGGCGCGCCGGCCGACTATGTGCCGCCGACCGGTAAGGGCTCGGCCATTGCTACTCCGGTGGATGCGGTCAACGTCGGCCTGGATCTGATCCTCAAGGGCAATCCGCCAGATCTGGTGGTGTCCGGGAGCAACTTCGGCGATAACGTCGGCCCGCTGAGCCAGATGTCCGGCACGGTCAATGCGGCAGTGCGTGCCATGTTCAAGGGCATACCGGCGGTTGCAGTGTCCACCGCCATTGACTTGGAACTGTTCACGCGCGATCGCCAGGCCGGCTATCAGAAGACCCTCGACGCCCTGGACGATACCGCGCGCTTCGCCACCCGGGTGATCGACGCCGCCGCTCGGGCCGGAGCCGACGCCAACATGCAATGCCAGCAGAGTAAGGGCAACGCCAGGCCATTCTGCGAGCTCAACGTGCTCGGCCTGCCCGGCGTGACCGGGCTGAACATCAACTACCCAGCGCGCGAGGCCGCCGAGGTCAGCGGCGTGGCCATCGCGCCGATCGGCGACTGGGGCCTGATCGGTTTCGAGGCGCAGCAGGATGCCGACGGCACGGTACGCATCGACCTGGCGATGCCCAGCGAACCGACCCTCGAACAGCAGCAGGCCGACGCTTACCAGCTGTGGCAAGGCAAGGCGGTGATCAGCGTGATCGACGGCAACATCAGCGTCAGTGCGGATGCACACAAACGCGCCGCCCAGTTGCTCGGCGACCTGCAGCCCTGATCCGCTGGGGGCGGACCGGCCGGGCCGCCCCCAACTGCGTTCACACCCTTTATCCGCCGTCCATCGCGAGGGCCTGCCCAGTAGTAGAGGCCGCGCGACTGAAGGCGAGGAAGGCCACCGCTCGCGCACCGTATCGGCGATCTTGACGTTGTGGTGGTAGGGCAGCACCACATTGCGACCAGCCTCAGCCAGGCGCGGGGGAAGGTCACCCGCCGATGCGCAAGCAGGAAGTCGACCTGATGTGTCGTTGCCTGTTGAGCTGCGCCACCCCCGGCGAGTCCATCGATTGCGCCGCCAAGTTCTGCGCCATGCTGCAGCCGCGGGCCGGAAAACTGAGCCTGGAGGTGCTGGGGGATGTCGCCATCTTCCACAGGGATTCGTTGCGCCAGAAACGCAGCTCGGCCGCCTGCCTGGGCGACCTGACCGGACTGTTCTACTACCTGCAGTTGTTCGCCTGGCTGGGCGGGCAAACCCTGCGGCCCAAGGGCGTGTTTCTGGCCCATCCGCAACACGAAGACGTCATGCCCTTCCTCGGCCTGTTCGACGCGCCGGTAGCGGTCGGCAAGGCGACCTACGGTTTCAGCTTCGACGCCGACCTGCTGGCGCGCCGTTCTCGCCTGGACCGGGCATACGCCCAGCCACTACCGAGCCGGCAAGCGCCCCGCCGCCAGCCGCTAGGCGAACGCCCCGGGCTCGTCCAGCACGCAGCGGGTGCCGCCGGGCAGGGCCATGCTGGCCACGCACTGGTTGCAGTGGGTGCAAGGGCTGACCCAGGCCTCGCCTTGCTCGCGCACGCGCTGCAGCAGCTGGCGGTCGTGCAGCAGGGCACGGCCCATGGCGATGAAGTCGAAGCCCTCCTCCATCGCCCGGCGCATGCCGGCAGCGCTGCTCACGCCACCCAGATACACCAGCGGCAGCTTAACCGCGCGGCGCATCTGCCGCGCCAGGTCGAGGAAGTACAGCTCCTCGTAGGGCAGATCCTGGAAGCTGGCGGCACCGAACCATTGCATGGCCTTGCGTTGCAGCGGGTTCTTCTCCAGCGGAATCATATAGGGCAGCGGGCTGGTGCCCCGGAACAGGTACATCGAGTTGCGACTGACCACCCCGCCGCTCATGACGATGGCGTTCATGCCGCCCTGCTCCAGCAGTTGCGCGGCGCGACAGGCCTCGTCGATCTGCAGGCCGACGGCGAAGCCGTCGCTGAGGTTGAGCTTGGCCAGCAGCGGGAAGTCCGGCCCCACGGCCTGACGCACCGCCGCCAGCACCTCGAGCGGCAGGCGCATGCGGTTCTCCAGGCTGCCGCCGTACTCGTCGCGGCGCTTGTTCAGCGCCGGCGAGATAAACTGGCTGAGCAGGTAGCCGTGGCCCATGTGGATCTCGATGGCATCGAACCCCACGTCCTTGACGAAGGCCGCGGCGGCGGCGTACTCGCCGATGGTCTTGCGGATGTCGGCGACGCTCATGGCCCCGCCCAGGGGCAGACCGGAGAGCAGACCGTACTGATTGACGCACAGGCTGGGCCCGCGCGGCCGCGGGATATTGCGTGGCCTGTTGCGGCTGAAATTGCCGCAATGGGCCAGCTGCGCGGACACTGCCCCCCCTTCGCCATGCACCGCCGCAGTCAGGCGCTGCAGTTGCGGGCGGACGCCATCGTGCATCCACATCTGGTCGGCGAAGGTCAGGCCGTCTGGCGACACACCGCAGTAAGCCACGGTGGTCAGGCCTGCGCCACCGGCGGCGATCTCGGCGTGATGGCGGATCAGCCCATCGGTCGGCATGCCGTTCGGGCACATGCCCTCGAAGGTGGCGGTCTTGATCACCCGGTTGCGCAGGATCAGGCCGGCCAGTTGGGCGGGCGCGAGCAATTTTTCCAGAGCCGGGCTCATGCAGGAATCTCCACCGGTTGCGAGTCGTCGACGGGATTGTGCCGGTATGACACGAATTCAACCACTTCCAGCTCGAATCCCGAGACGGCCTTGTAGGCAACCGGTGCACTAAGCAGACGCATCTGCCTGACATCAAGGTCGCGCAGTATCTGTGCGCCAATACCCAGGGTGCGCTGAGGGAAGTTCACCACCCTGGGCTTGTAGTCTTCTTGCAGTAACTGCTGTAACAGCATCTCAGGGCTTTCCTGCTGAGCCAGCAGCACCACGACACCGCAACCTTCGGCTGCCACCCTGGCCAGGGCACGATCGAGACTCCAATGGGATGCACCCACGGGGGCTTCGACATTGAGCAGGTCACGCAATGTCTCGACGGTTTGCACCCGCACCAGCGTCGGGCGCTCGCGGCTGACCTGCCCCTTGAGCAAGGCCAGATGCAACTGGCCACGGTACTCGTCCCGATAAGCCAGCACCCGGAACGGGCCGTGGCGGGTATTGAGTACCTGCTCGGCACTGCGGCGGATGGTGCTCTCATGCAGGATTCGGTAATGGATCAGTTCGGCGATGCTGCCAATTTTCAGGTCATGCTCAAGGGCAAACTGGTGCAACTCAGTTCCTCGCGCCACATCGCCCTCGTCATTGAGAATGCCGACCATAACGGCGGCCGGCAGCAGACCGGCCAGACGGGTCAAGTCGCTGGCGGCTTCGGCGTGGCCAGCGCGGTTCATCACCCCACCGGGTAAGGCCTGCACAGGAAAGATATGCCCGGGTTGCACTAGGTCACTGGGCCGACTGGCCGGGTCCACCGCCACTTGTACAGATCGGGCCCGGTCCTCGGCCGAGATGCCGGTGGTCACGCCGACAGCGGCCTCGATGGACACGGTGAAACCCGCGCCATTGGCGGAACGCGAGCTGGGCATCATCAGCGACAAGCCCAGCGCCTGACAACGTGCCTCGGTCAGCGCCAGGCAGATCAGACCCCGGGCGTGCAGGGCCATGAAATTGATTGCTTCGGCATCGACCTGTTCGGCGGCCATGAGCAGCACGCCCTCACTGTCGCCGTCATCATCAGTCAGCACCACCATCTCGCCGTGGCGCAGGGCCTCGATCAGTTCCTGGATGCAGTTCAGTTGCATGAGCATACTCCTCAGTTGAGCGCTGTTCGCAGATCGGCAGCTGCCTCGGCCAGGGCCTCGGCGGCGCGGTCGACGAAAGCCGCCATGCTGACGAAGCCATGGATCATGCCGTCGTAGCGGCGCAGGCGCACCGTCACGCCGACCTGGCGTAAACGCTCGGCAAAGGCCTCGCCCTCATCGCGCAGCGGATCGAACTCGGCGGTGATCAGGCTGGTGGGCGGCTGACTCACCAGATCGCTGGCCAGCAACGGCGAAGCCAGCGCTTGCTCGGTTTGCTGCGGCTGGGCCAGATACTGGCGGGCGAACCAGTGCATCATCTGCGCCGTAAGGAAATAACCCTCGGCGAAGGCCTGGTAGGAGGCGCTGGCGCAACGCAGATCGGTGACCGGGTAGAACAGGCATTGGTAGACGATGCGCGGCCCGTTGCGCTCGGCGGCCAGGCGGCTGACGGCGATGGCCAGATTGGCGCCGGCACTGTCGCCGGCCAGTGCCAGACGCTGAGCATCCACGCCAAGCTCGGCGGCGCGGCCGACCAGGTCGCACAGAGCGCTGTAGCAGTCGTGCGGCGCGGCCGGATACGGCGCTTCCGGGGCCAGGCGGTAGGCCACCGACACCACCACCGCGCCGCTCAGCCGGGCCAGGCTGCGGCACAGGTTGTCGTGGGTATCCAGGGTGCCCATTACGAAGCCGCCACCATGGAAGAACACCAGCAAGGGCAGTTCATTGCCCTCGACGGGACGGTACAGCCGCGCATCCAGTTTGCCGTCCGCGCCAGCCACCTTGATGTCGCGCACCTCGAACAATGCCTCGCCCGGGAGTGGCGGCATCAGGCTGTCGGAGAACTGACGGTACTCAAGCGGATCAAGCCGCTCGAAGTCCGGTTGCGGCAGGCCGCTGAACTGTTGCAGTACGGCGACAATCTGCGGATCAAGCGCCATGGCTGTCCTCCTCCACCCCGACCATCTCGAATATCGGGTTGGTTTCCTCAAGAATGCTGGTAAGCCGCCGCTGCAGGGCCGGCTTGAAGCTCTTGTGCGGCAGCAGCCAGAAGTCCCCGGCCTCGATACCGGCAAACACCTGGCACGCCAGCTCATGGGGATCCATGCCTTGGCGGATGCTGCTGTCGAGCAGGGTGTCGAGCGCCTCGGTGGCCACTCCCGCACTCTGGTTGGAGGCCATGATGGCGCTGGCCACCGGCCCCGGACAGAGCACGGAAACACCCACCTGGGCCTGGAGCATGACCAGTTCGTAGTGCAGAGTTTCGGAAAGTGCGACCACCGCCTGCTTGGTCACCGTGTAGGGCCCCATCATCGGACTGCTGATCAGGCCGGCCAGCGATGCGGTGTTGACCACATGAGCAGGACGCGCGCGCGCCAGCATCGGCGGTACAAAGCTGCGAACACCATTGATCACCCCTTGCAGGTTGATATGCAGTATGCGTTGCCACTGTTCATGGCTGACCTCCCAACAGAACCCGGTCTGTATCACCCCGGCGTTGTTGAACAGCAGGTCGACGCCGCCGAAACGCCGCTCGGCCAGCTCGCGCAGGGCGTCGACCTGTGCCGGATCGCCCACATCGGCGACCTGGCTGATCGCCTCGACACCACGCGCGCGCAGCTCCTGCTCCAGAAGCTGCAGGCCCGCGCCGTCGACGTCGCTCAATACCAGACGCAGGCCGCGCTCGCCGGCCACATGGGCCAGCCCGCGGCCGATGCCGCCGGCCGCTCCGGTGATCACTGCCACCTGATTTCGTTGAATGTGCATCCTCGGGCTCCGCTTCTCGTACTGATGCCAGGCAGTAGAGCCGCTGGGGCCCGGACGGCCATCGTCTGATCGGACGATGCCGGCAAATCCTGGGGCCGCAGAATCGCCGTGAGCACAAGACTGCCCCGGTGTGCCCGAACCGGTCGCAGCGCCCAAGGATCCCGAGTGGAGAACGTCACGATGAGCACCCTGCACCGCATCGAAGCCAAACAACTACCTGACCGCTACGCACGCGGCTGGCATTGCCTGGGACTGGCCAGCCAGTACCGTGACGGCAAGGCACACCGTCTGAACGTATTCGGCACCCGTCTAGTAGCCTTCGCCGATGAAGACGGCCAACTGCATGTCCTGGACGGCTACTGCCCGCACATGGGTGCCGACCTCAGCGAAGGCTGCGTGGAAGGCAACGCCCTGCGCTGTCCCTTCCACGACTGGCGCTGGCGCGCCGACGGCGTCTGCGACGACATCCCCTACGCCAAGCGCATCCCGCCACGCGCCAAGATCAAGAGCTGGCCAACCCTGGTGGAAAACCATCTGCTATTCGTCTGGAACGACCCGGAAAACAACCCGCCCATCGAGGAGCAGCGCATTCCGCGCATCGACGCCTGCTTCGATGGGGAATGGGCCGATTGGGAAATCGCCGAGCTGAAAATCGAGACCAACTGCCGCGAGCTGATCGACAACGTCGCCGATATGGCGCACTTCGACTCGGTGCACGGCACCGAACTGAACCATTTCAGTAACGTCTTCGAGAAACACGTCGCGGCCCAGTACATGCGTGGCAGCAGCGCGCGCCTGTCCGGCGACAGCGAGCTGACCACGGTGGCCACTTACTACGGCCCGGCCTACCAGATCACCGAGATGACCGGAGCCATGGACGGCATGCCGATCCATTCGATCCTGCTCAACTGCCACGTCCCCATCGATCAGCACAGTTTCACCCTGCGCTACGGCGTGCTGGTGAAGAAGGTGCCCGGCCTCGACGCAGAGCAGAACCGTGCCATGGCCCTGGCCTATGTCGAACAGGCGCGGGCAGCCTTCTATGAGGACGTGTCGATCTGGCACAGCAAGACCCGGGTCGACAATCCGTTGCTGTGCGATGGCGATGGTCCGGTGTACCAGCTACGCAAGTGGTACGAGCAGTTCTACACCGATGCTGCCGAGATTACCGAAGACGTACGCCAGGCCAAGCGCTTTGTCGTGCTCGACCGCCAGCCGGAAACCGCCTGAGCGCAGCGCCCCGGCCGTGCGGTCAGCCGTTACCGAGACGGTTAACTTCGCGGCCGATTTCCCATACTCTGTCAGGTGTTCCCTATAACAATAAGATGGAAAATGGCTTGAAAATGGCGCACACCCTTACGCTAGATCAGTTCAGCGATATGCTTGGCACCCTCTATCAGGGGCCACTGGAGAACATCCCCTGGACCACTTTCCTCGGCCAGCTCAAGCATGCCCTGACGTCCAAGTACGCCACCTTCATTCTGCGTCCGCCCAGCCAGCAGGTGGACGGTCTGAGCATCTCCACCTCAGGTTCCTCGGCGGCTGTGACGGCCTCTTATAATCAGCATTTCTACACCCTCGACCCCTTCGTTGACCTGCCCAACCGTCAGGTCGTCAGTCTGATCGAGTTTGTCTCGGTCAACGACTGGCTGAACTCGGAGTTCTACAAGAACTTCATGGAGCCTACGGACGTGTTCCATGTGCTCGGTGCCGATATCAACACCCTCGATGGTGCCCAGTGTCGCATTCGCATCAGCCGCGGACGCAGCGATCCGCCCTTCAGCCAGGACGACAAGGATTTGCTAACCCTGTTCCTGCCCCATCTAGAACGTGCAGTGGTGCTGCACACGCACCTCAATCGCGTGGAGAGCGAGCGCAACCTCTATGCCGGTGCCGTCGACCAACTGGCAGTAGGCACCATCATCCTCGATCAGGACGGCAAGGTACTGCAGAAGAATCGTCTGGCCGAACGCCTGCTCGAAGAGAAAGATGGCATCAAAATGGTCAATGATGCCTTGCAGATTGGCACCCCGCGCGACAGCCAGCAATTCCGCCAGCTGCTCAAGCAGGCCCTGCTATCGCAGAAAAGCAGCAACCCCTCAGTGGTCGAAGCCATGCGTGTGCAGCGTCCCTCGGGGCGTGCCGACCTGGGCATTGTGGTGCGCTCGGTGCCGCCGAGTGAGTGGAGCGAGGGCAAGCACTGCCCGGCAGTGGCCATCTTCATCAGCGACCCCGAACAGGAATCCAGCGCCCCTCAGGAGACCGTCCGGGCACTGTTTGACCTGACACCAGCCGAGACACAACTGGCCATGCTGCTGGCTAACGGCCTGACCCTCGACGAAGCCTCCGAAGAGCTCGGCATCAGCCGCAATACGGCGCGCGCGCACCTGCGCTCGATCTTCTCCAAAACAGGAGTCACTCGCCAGACCATGCTGGTACGGCTGATTCTGCGCAGCGTCGCAACCCTCGGCTAACAGGCCGTTGCAAACCACCTGCTACCCCTTCAGTGACACCACCTGCTGCGTCCAGCGGGTGGTGTATTGCGCGCGAACGCGAACACACCTCCCCGTAGTCCATCCAGACGATGCTGTATCACCCATCCAGCGCCACCCTGCGTACTGACACCGATCTTCTCCGTCATAGGGAGAACTACCATGCGCAGCCTTCCAACCATCCTCAAAACCGAGTTGCTCGCCGAGAGCGGATACTTCCAGATCGAAGCCCTGCACCTGGAATTCAGCAACGGTCAACAGCGCATCTATGAGCGCCTGCGCGGCACCGGTTATCAATCGGTAATGGTCGTCGCACTGAGCGACCCCGACCACGTACTGCTGGTTCGCGAATACGCGGTAGGCGTCGAACAGCGCATTCTTGGGCTCCCCAAAGGAGGCGTCGATCTCGGTGAAAGCTACCTTGAAGCAGCCAACCGTGAGCTTAAGGAAGAAATTGGTCTAAGCGCTGGGCGCTTGCATGAACTGGGACAACTGACGCTTGCCCCCGGCCACCTGTGCCATAGCTATCGAGTCGTACTGGCTGAAGACTTGCGCCCCTGTCTGGAGCAAGGCGATGAGCCGGAGCCACTGGAAGTCATCAGCGTGCCCCTCACCAGCCTTGCCAGCCTGGTAGCAAGCGGCGAACTACACGAGGCTCGCGCCATCGCCGCCCTGTTCATGGCCATGAACCATATCACCACCCTGAAAGCACTATGAGCGCTCGCGCCGCCCGGACAGCGGCCCCTCTAGTCCACTTGGACGAGGCGAGCGGAAAGAGCACTGCCTAGTCTGCGGCTGAACACCAACAGCTTGATCCTTCGCGGGAAAGCAAGATGACAATAAGAAAAAAATTTCTGTACGCAGTATTGATTGGCATCGTCAGTGCCGGCTACGTGACACTGCTCGTGAAGCTTGCGGGGGTTCCCCCCACCAGGGTCAGCCAGTGCATCCAATATGCCTATAGCTGTTACAACCCACCTTTGCGTTTCTGGCCATAGGGTCGACAGCGCGTCACGTTCACAAGGCCTTAATAGCCCCTGGCTTCTTACTTGTCTGCGCACACAAAGTGGCAGAAAGCAGGTTGGTCGACGCCATTCCACGCCGAATGGTCGGCGTCATATTGGCCGTAGTGAGCGCCGCACGCCAGCCAACTCACCTAAAGGCCGCAAATCGGGCTGATGAAGCATGCCCACGCACTGCGCGGGAATGCAGCCGTTCATTGCCGCAACATCAAACTGCTGTACTTCACTTCCCCGCTTGTCCCATGCCCTGCCCTTTGTAGCCGTAAACCGCTACAATCGCGCCCCTTTCGCGCCCGTGCGCCCGCTTAACTGGACAAAGATTCGTGATCTCCACCGCCAACATCACCATGCAATTCGGGGCCAAACCCCTGTTCGAGAACGTTTCCGTCAAGTTTGGCGGCGGCAACCGCTACGGCCTGATCGGGGCCAACGGCTGCGGCAAGTCGACCTTTATGAAAATTCTTGGTAGCGATCTGGAACCGAGCGGTGGCCAGGTGATGCTGGAGCCGAACGTGCGCCTGGGTAAGCTGCGCCAGGATCAGTTCGCCTACGAAGAATTCAGCGTGATCGACACCGTGATCATGGGTCACGAGGAGCTGTGGAAGGTCAAGGCCGAACGCGATCGCATCTACTCGCTGGCGGAAATGAGCGAAGAAGACGGCATGAAGGTTGGCGAGCTTGAAGGTGAGTTCGCGGAGATGGACGGCTACACCGCCGAATCCCGTGCCGGTGAGTTGCTGCTCGGCCTAGGGATCCCGCTGGAGCAGCATTTCGGACCGATGAGCGAAGTCGCTCCGGGCTGGAAACTGCGTGTATTGCTGGCTCAGGCACTGTTCTCCGATCCGGAAGTATTGCTGCTGGACGAACCGACCAACCACCTGGACATCAACACCATCCGCTGGCTGGAAAACATCCTCACCCAGCGCAACAGCACCATGATCATCATTTCTCACGACCGTCACTTCCTCAACTCGGTCTGCACCCATATGGCCGACCTGGATTACGGCGAGCTGCGCCTGTTCCCAGGCAACTACGACGAGTACATGACCGCGGCGACCCAATCGCGCGAACAGCTGCTGTCGGACAACGCCAAGAAGAAAGCGCAGATCAACGAGCTGCAAAGCTTCGTCAGCCGCTTCTCGGCCAACGCCTCGAAATCCAAGCAGGCATCGTCGCGCGCCAAGCAGATCGACAAGATCCAGCTGGCCGAGGTCAAGCCGTCCAGCCGCGTCAGCCCGTTTATCCGCTTCGAGCAGAACAAGAAGCTGCACCGCCAGGCAGTAATGATCGACAAAGTGGCCAAGGGTTTCGACGGCAAGGCCCTGTTCAAGAACTTCAGCTTCCAGGTTGAAGCCGGCGAGCGCGTGGCCATCATCGGTCCCAACGGTATCGGTAAGACCACCCTGCTGCGCACCTTGATCGGTGAACTCACCCCGGATGCCGGTACGGTGAAATGGACCGACAGCGCGGAACTGGGCTACTACGCCCAGGACCACGCCTACGACTTCGAAGACGACATCAGCCTGTTCGACTGGATGGGCCGCTGGACCACCGGCGAGCAGATGATTCGCGGCACGCTGGGGCGCATGCTGTTTTCCAACGACGAAATCCTCAAATCGGTGAAGGTTATCTCCGGTGGTGAGCAAGGTCGCATGCTGTTCGGCAAGCTGATTCTGCAAAAGCCCAACGTGCTGGTGATGGACGAACCCACCAACCACCTGGACATGGAATCCATCGAGGCGCTCAACCTGGCGCTGGAGAACTACCCGGGCACGCTGATCTTTGTCAGCCATGACCGTGAGTTCGTTGGTTCCCTGGCCACCCGCATTATCGAGCTGTCGGCCAACGGCATCACCGACTTCAGCGGCACCTACGATGACTACCTGCGCAGTCAGGGCGTGATCGTCTAACCGGTTC
>JBFJZW010000006.1:0-33288 GCA_041621875.1 Pseudomonas sp.
ACGCCAGCTTCAGGTGCTGGTGACCTTACGGTCGTGGAAGTTCGAGTCTTCTCCTGGGCACCAATTCAAAAAACCGAGCCAAGCGCTCGGTTTTTTATTGCCCGGAATTTACCCCGGCAGCCCGCCGAGACCATGCCCGGCAGCCACCAACCTACCGGACTAAACGCGGAACTGCCCGAGACTGGCCTTCAACTGCCGGGCCAGACCATCCAGCACCCGCCCACTGTCAGCCGTGGCCGCCACCGCCTCGGCCGCACGCCGGGCTTCGGCATGAATCACCTCGACCCGCCCGCGCACCGCATCAGCACCCTCGGCCTGATGGGCCGCCGCCGCGGTCGCCGCATTGATCGCGCCATGCACCTCTTCCACCGCCGCCTGCACCGACTGCTGCACCTTGGCGCTCTCGCGCAATGCCGCCAAACCCAGATCCGCCTGCTGCCCGGCCTGGGCAATGGCCCCGACCGCCTCATGCGCACCCTTCTGCAAGGCTCCGATATGCGCCTGAATATCGCCGGTGGACTGCTGAGTCTTGCTCGCCAGGGCCCGTACTTCATCGGCCACCACAGCAAAGCCGCGACCGCTCTCGCCGGCACGCGCCGCTTCGATGGCCGCATTCAAGGCCAGCAGGTTGGTCTGCTCGGCGATGCCATGGATTACCGCCAGCACCACCTCGATCTGCTCGCTCTGCTTGGCCAGCCGCTCGATCACCGCCGCACCGGTGCCAACCCGCAGCACCAGCTCTTCGATCGCCCCGCCGACCCGCGTCGCGATGGCCGCATTGTCCTGGGTCGCCTGACGAATCGCCGCAACCCGGCGCAAGGCTTCCTGCATCGCCTGGCTTTCCGCCTGCGCCTCGCCGGCCATCTGCGCCAGAGCCTGCAGGCTGCCCGCCACCTCGTCGCGCTGACGCCCGGCGGCCGCCTCGGCCGCCGCACTGCGCGAGGCCAGGCTGGCGATTTCCTGCCCGGTACGCACCGCTACCTCACCGGCCTCGCGCACGATGGGCTGCAGCTTGGCCAGGAACTGATTGACCGCCGCCGCCATATCGCCGACCTCATCGCCGCTCACCAGTTCGACTCGCCGGGTCAGATCGCCCTCACCCGCCGCCAGGTCATGCAGCGCCGCCACCAGCAACTGCAGACGACTGAGCACCCGCCAGCCGAGCACCAGCGCCACCGCCAGCAAGGTCAGCACGCCCACCACCAGTAGGCCGACGGCGATGCGCCAGCGCAGGTTGTCCGCCGCCACCTGCACCGAGCCCAGACTGCTCTGCGCCATGCCCTCGGCGGCCTGCTGCGCCTCCAACAGCCGACGCTGCAGGGCCTGGGCACTGTCGCGCGAGGCTCCGGCCAGGCTGCTGTCGACCAACTCGCCGGCATCGCCGACCAGGCCGGCAAAACGCTGATCCAGCGCCTGCAGCTCCTGCTCGATCGCCGCCCGGGACAAACCCAGCTGGACCTTGCCGATCTGCGCGCCCATGGGATTGATATCCATCTCCAGCAGATGCACCTGCGGATCGCGCGACGCCGCATCGACCAGCCGGTCCAATGGCGTATCACCCTGACCCGCCGCAACCAGCGCCCTGATCCGCGCGTCGCTGCGATTGAAATGCCGGGTCAGGCGCTGCCCCGTCGCGTCGTAGTAAATCGCAAAGAGCACCGCCGGATCGCGCTGGGCAATCCGCGCAAAGGCGGTCAGCGCCGGCACATCGTCATCCCAGATGGCCTTGGGCGCGACACCGGCCAGCAGCTGCGCCATGGCGGTGCCGGACTGCTTGAGATTGTTCTCCAGCACGCCGCGCAACTGCTCGCGCTCGGCCTGCAAACGCCCGGACAAGGCCGCCCCGAGACTCTCGCGGGTATCCGCCGACAGCGCCCCCAGGCCCTGCACCACCTCGCGCTCGGCCGCGGCCAGTTCAGCCCCCAAACGCTGGCTGTCGTCCTGCATGCGCGCCGCCAGATCGCTCACCAGATCGTCCACCGTCGTACGGGTCAGCCAGACCGCCAGCAACACCTGCAACAACATGGCGACGCCCAGGGCGATAAACACCGGACGCAACAAGCGACTATGCAGTAGAGAGAACAAGGCACCACCCCTTCAGAATCAGAACGACCGATACCCCATGGATCGACCGCAACCGGCGAAACTGTAATCGCCAGAACGACAAAGGGCCGCCTATGGCGACCCTTTGTTGCACAACCGGTGCCGATCAGGCAAACGGATGACGCAGCACGATGGTCTCGTTACGGTCAGGACCGGTGGAAATAATGTCGACCGGCGCACCGACCAGCTCCTGCACCCGCAGGATATAGGCGCGAGCGTTGGCCGGCAGCTCTTCCAGGGTCTTGGCCCCGAGGGTCGACTCGCTCCAACCCGGCAGCTCCTCGTAGACCGGCTGCAGACCCAGGTAGCTGTCGGCATCGGTCGGCGCGTCGACCAGCACTTCGCCATGCTCATCCTTGTAGCCGACGCAGATGCGGATGGTTTCCAGACCGTCGAGTACATCGAGCTTGGTCAGGCACAGGCCGGAGATGCTGTTGATCTCGATGGCGCGACGCAGGATCACCGCATCAAACCAGCCGCAACGGCGCGCGCGACCGGTGGTGGAGCCGAACTCATGGCCACGCTTGGCGAGGAAGGCACCGGTTTCATCGAACAGCTCGGTGGGGAACGGCCCGGAACCGACACGGGTGGTGTAGGCCTTGGTGATACCCAGGATGTAATCCAGGTACATCGGGCCGAAACCGGAACCGGTGGCGATACCGCCCGCCGTGGTGTTGGAACTGGTGACATAGGGGTAGGTGCCGTGGTCGATATCCAGCAGCGAACCCTGGGCCCCCTCGAACATGATGTCCTTGGACTCGCGGCGCATCTCGTGCAGTACCGCGGTGACGTCGGCCATCATCGGCTTGAGCAGCTCGGCGTATTCCATGCACTCATCCAGAGTCTTCTGGAAGTCGATGGCCGGCTCCTTGTAGTAATTGACCAGCACGAAGTTGTGGTAGTCGAGCAGCTCGCCGAGCTTGGCGGCGAAACGCTCGCGATGGAACAGGTCACCGATGCGCAGGCCACGGCGAGCCACCTTGTCTTCGTAGGCCGGACCGATGCCGCGGCCGGTGGTGCCGATCTTGGCATCGCCACGGGCCTTCTCACGGGCCTGATCCAGGGCCACGTGATAGGTCAGGATCAGCGGGCAGGACGGGCTGATACGCAGACGCTCGCGCACCGGCACCCCCTTCTCTTCCAGCTTGATGATTTCACGCATCAGGGCATCGGGGGCGACCACAACGCCGTTGCCGATCAGACACTGCACGTTCTCGCGCAGGATGCCCGAGGGGATCAGGTGCAGAACGGTTTTTTCGCCGTCGATCACCAGGGTATGGCCGGCGTTATGGCCGCCCTGGTAACGCACTACGGCTGCAGCCTGTTCGGTCAGCAGGTCGACGATCTTGCCCTTGCCCTCATCGCCCCACTGGGTGCCCAGAACTACGACATTCTTACCCATAACACTAACCCTCTTCGCGCAAACTTGATGCCGGCCACAGCCGACGGAAACATTTCAGGACGAGCAGCCCGGCAATCCCTCAGGACGCCAGCGCCGCCAACTGCCAACGGCCGTCACGCAACAGCAGCTGGCGATCACAACCCGCCGCGCCGGCATCGGCAACCGTCTGCCCAGGCAATGCCTGGACCACGCGCTGACCATCCAGGCGCAAGCGCTGAATCGCCTGCCACAAGAACACATCATGGTTATCCGGAGCCCAGACACTGGCCGGCATCTCGCCCAGCTGCATCTGCCCCAGGCCAACCAGGGTTTTCAGATCGGTGGAAAAACCGGTAGCTGGGCGGGCGCGACCGAAGTCGGCCCCGATATCGTCATAGCGGCCACCCTGGGCGATGGCATAGCCAACCCCGGGCACGAAGGCGGCGAACACCACGCCGGTGTGATAGTGATAACCGCGCAGCTCGCCCAGGTCGAAGTACAACGGCAGCTCCGGGTAACGCAGACTCAGGGCATCGGCAATCGCCATCAGATCGTCCAGCGCCGCATGCACATCATCCGGCGCTTCGACCAGACAGGCCTGAGCCAGGTCCAGCACTTCACGACCACCGCACAGTTCGCTGAGGGCGCGCAGCATCTTGCGCAACTCTTCCGGCAGCGCCGCAGTCAGCTCGGCCACTTCATCCACGGCCTTGCGCTGCAACGCATCGAACAGCTGCTGCTCGACTTCGCCAGACAACTCGGCGGCACGGGCCAGGCCGCGGTAGATACCGACATGACCAAGATCCATGTGCACATCCGGCACCGCCGCCAGCTCCAAGGTATTGACCAGCAGGCTGATCACCTCGACATCGCTGGCCGGGCTGGCGTCGCCATACAGCTCGGCACCCAACTGGATCGGGCTGCGCGAGGTAGTCAGCGCCCGCGGCTGAGCGTGCACCACGCTGCCGGCGTAGCACAGACGGCTCGGCCCTTCGCGGCGCAGGGTGTGCGCATCGATGCGCGCCACCTGCGGCGTGATGTCGGCACGAAAGCCCATCTGCCGACCGGACAGCGGGTCAGTCACCTTGAAGGTACGCAGGTCGAGATCCTGGCCCGCGCCGGTCAGCAGCGATTCCAGGTATTCGATATGCGGCGTTACCACGAATTCATAGCCCCAGCGCTGGAACAGATCCAGCACCTGGCGACGCGCCACTTCGATACGCGCCGCGTGCGGCGGCAGTACTTCTTCGATGCCATCTGGCAGGAGCCAGCGGTCTACCGTTGCCATTTCGCCATTCCCCTCTTGAACCGGGCGGCACAAGCCTTCAGTGAAGCCAATAAAGGAAAGTTGTGCCCAGCAGCATGCTGGCCAACCCCATCAGACGCAGCTGTCGATCAGACAGCTGCGTCAACTGTATGAGCGCCCCGCGCCAAACACGCGGACCAAGGAAGGGCAGGATGCCTTCCAGCACCAGCAATAGACACAATGCGATGCCAAGTTCCTGCCACATGGTTCCCACAGACGCAAAAAAGCCGGGATTTTCCCGGCTGCCGCATGATACCACGCTAAAAG
This sequence comes from Pseudomonas sp., assembly GCA_041621875.1. Classification (GTDB taxonomy): domain Bacteria; phylum Pseudomonadota; class Gammaproteobacteria; order Pseudomonadales; family Pseudomonadaceae; genus Aquipseudomonas. Next base: position 5,058 of record JBFJZW010000006.1, read on the forward strand.
CTTCAGGCCACAAGCTCCAAGCAACAAGTGAGCGTCAGACGCTGACCTGCGGCTTGTAGCGTGCGGCCTGTAGCGGCCTTTACGGCTTGGATTTCTCCAGATAACGGAAGAAGTCGCTGCTCGGATCCAGCACCAGCACATCGCGCTTATCAGCGAAACTCTCGCGATAAGCCCTCAGGCTGCGATAGAAGGAGTAGAACTCCTGGTCCATACCGTAGGCCTTGGAGTAGATCGCAGCGGCCTGGGCGTCGCCGTCACCGCGCAGCTCTTCAGCCTGGCGGTAGGCATCGGCCAGCAGCACGCGGCGCTGACGATCGGCATCGGCGCGAATACCTTCGGCCAGCTCCCGACCCTTGGCGCGGTGCTCGCGCGCTTCACGCTCACGCTCGGAGCTCATCCGATCGAACACACTGCGGTTAACTTCCTTCGGCAGGTCGATGGCCTTGACCCGCACATCCACCACCTCGATACCCAGTTCACGCTGCGCAGCACGGTTGAGCGACGCAGTCACGTCCGCCATCAGCGCATCGCGCTCGCCCGACACCGACTCGTGCAGGGTGCGCTTACCGAACTGGTCACGCAGCGAAGCTTCGAGGCGGCGGGCCAGACGCTCGTCGGCAATCTGCTTAATGCCGGACGTCGCGGTGTAGTAGCGCTCGGCATCCAGCACGCGCCACTTGGCGAACGCATCGACCATCAAGGCCTTCTTTTCCAGAGTGAGAAAGCGCGAGCTGGTGGAGTCCAGGGTCAGCAGGCGCGCATCGAACTTGCGCACCTGGTTGACGTAAGGAACCTTCACATGCAGACCCGGCTGCACATCCGGCTGGACAATACGACCGAACTGCAACAGCACCGCCCGCTCGGTTTGCGCCACGATATAGAAGCTGTTCCAGGCCACCAGTGCCACGACCACGCCAACAATCAGGGCGATCAGCGATTTATTGCTCATCAGCGGCTCTCCCTTGTGCGCAGCTCAACCTGACGCGGATCGATACTCACACGCGACCCCGCCTCGCTGGCACCCGCACCCGAAATGGAGCTGGGTGCAGCCGAACTGCGGCCATCGATCATCTTGTCCAGCGGCAGATACAGCAGGTTGTTCTGCCCCTTGTCACCGGTCACCAGCACCTTGCTGGTGTTGCTCATCAGCTCCTGCATGGTGTCCAGATACAGACGCTCGCGGGTGACTTCCGGTGCCTTGCGGTACTCAGCCACCAGGGCCGTGAAGCGATCCGCCTCACCCTGGGCACGGGAGACCACTTCCTCGCGGTAACCGCTGGCATCCTCGATCAGGCGCTGGGCCTGACCACGAGCCTCCGGCACCACGCCATTGGCATAGGTTTCTGCCTGGTTCTTCTCGCGCTGCTCGTCTTCACGGGCACGGATCACGTCATCGAAGGCTTCCTGCACTTCGCGCGGCGCGGCCGCACTCTGCAGGTTGACCTGGGTAACATTGATACCGGTACGGTAGTTGTCGAGGAAGCGCTGCAAGCGATCCTTGACCTCACTGGCCATCAGCTCACGACCCTCGGTCAGCACCTGGTCCATCTCGGTGGAACCCACGACATGGCGTACGGCGCTGTCGGTGGCGTGCTGCAGGCTGACTTCCGGCTGATCGACGTTGAGCACAAAGTCCTGCAGATTGCTGATCTTGTACTGCACGGTCAGCGGCACTTCGATGATGTTCTCGTCCTCGGTCAGCATCTGCCCCTGCTTGCTGTAAGCACGCTCGCGGGTGACGTTTTCCTGGAACTTGCGATCGATCGGTGGGAAATAGATATTCAGGCCCGGCCCTACGGTTTCGTAGTACTTGCCGAAACGCAGCACCACCGCCTGTTCCTGCTCATCGACCACATAAATGGCGCTGTACAGCCAGACCGCGGCCAGCACCGCCAGCCCCACCAACAGCAGGCCGAAACCGCCGCCACTGCCGGAGCCAGTATCGCTGCCACGTTTCTTACCGCCACCGAACAGCCCATTGAGGCTCTCCTGTAGCTTGCGGAAGGCCTCATCGAGATCCGGCGGCCCCTTGCGGTCACCGCCTTTGCGGCCACCCCATGGATCCTGATTATTCGAGTTGCCACCCGGCTCATTCCAAGCCATAGCGCTCTCCATCTGATAAAGCAAAGACGCGCCCACGGCGCGCCCGCCAATGCTACCGAATGCATGCAGCCAGCGGCAAAACCACTGACGCAGGCTTTATTGCAAAGTGTGTTGCTCGATAAATTCCAACGGTTTCAAACCCGCCCGGGTGACCAGCCGATTCAACTCGATGCGCGGCAGCCGAACCGTCAACAGACTGCTGCCATCCTCGGCATGGGCCTCGCTCTGCACCGCCCCCAGGGCGAAAAACTGCGCGCGCAAACGCGCCAGGCCCTGCGGCAACTGCAATGTCGCGATAAACAGCTCATCGCCCAGCAACTCGGCGATGGCCTGCTTCAACAACGGCAGGCCGCGCCCGTCACGGGCCGACAACCAGACCCGCAGCGGCTTGCCGTCGGCATCGCGCTGGATCTGTGGCTCGACACCTTCTAGCAAATCCAGCTTGTTGTATACCTCGAGCATCGGCAGCTCATGGGCACCGATCTCACCCAGCACCGCCATGACCTGCTCGATCTGCTGATCGCGCTCGGGCTCATGGGCGTCGATGACGTGCAACAACAGGTCGGAGTTGCTCGATTCCTCGAGGGTGGCGCGAAAGGCTTCGACCAGCTTGTGCGGCAGATGGCGGATAAAACCCACCGTATCGGCCAGCACTATCGGTCCCAGATCATCCAGCTCCAGACGGCGCAGGGTCGGATCCAGGGTGGCGAACAGCTGATCGGCGGCGTACACATCCGATTCGGTCAGGGCATTGAACAGGGTCGATTTGCCGGCGTTGGTATAGCCGACCAGAGACACCGAGGGGATATCGGCACGCTGACGCCCGCGCCGCGCCTGCTCGCGCTGGCTGCGCACCTTCTCGAGCTTCTGCTTGATCTGGCGGATACGCACACGCAACAAACGGCGGTCGGTCTCCAGCTGGGTTTCCCCTGGGCCGCGCAGACCGATACCACCCTTCTGCCGCTCAAGGTGAGTCCAACCGCGCACCAGGCGCGTACTCAGATGATCCAGCTGTGCAAGCTCGACCTGCAGCTTGCCCTCATGGGTACGCGCGCGCTGGGCGAAAATATCGAGAATCAGACCGGTACGGTCCAATACCCGGCATTCGAACACCCGCTCGAGATTGCGTTCCTGGCTGGGCGTCAGCACGTGATTGAAGATCACCAGGTCGGCCTCGGCGGCCTTGACCTGATCACGCAACTCTTCAACCTTGCCGCTACCAATCAGGTATTTGGCGGTCAGCCGACTGCTCGGCACAGTGAAGAAGGCCACCGTGTCAGCACCCGCCGAAATGGCCAGCTCCTGGAATTCTTGCGGATCTTCACGCGCCGCGGAATCCTGACCGTCCAGATGAACCAGGAGAGCCCGTTCCCCACCTTCATGGCGCTCGAAGAACAATACAACCTCCTAGATCAGGCGTTACCAGGCTCTGCTTCTGCCTGCTCGGTCTCGGCTGCACTCGGCAGACGCACCGGACGGCTCGGCACTACGGTGGAGATAGCGTGCTTGTAGACCATCTGGCTGACAGTGTTCTTCAGCAAAATCACGAACTGGTCGAAAGACTCGATCTGGCCCTGCAGCTTGATGCCGTTGACCAGGTAGATGGAAACCGGGACGCGTTCCTTACGCAAGGTATTCAGGTAAGGGTCTTGTAGCGAATGCCCTTTTGACATGTGCCGCACTCCTTTAAGGATCAATTTTCAATAATTTTTAGTAAAACCAGTAAACGGTTCAAACCGCCCCACTTCACAGAGTAGACGGCTAACGGCAAGGTCTCAGGTCAATATGGAGACCGCTGCCAGGTATTTCAAGGCACGCGGCAGATTGTCACAGTCCAGACTGTCCAGCCAATGCGCATCACCCCAACCGCGCAACCAGGTGAACTGCCGTTTGGCCAGCTGGCGCGTGGCAATAATGCCCTGCTCCTCCATCTGCGCCCTGCTCAGATTGCCGTCGAGATAATCCCACACCTGGCGATAACCTACAGCTCGTATAGACGGCAAGCCGGGATGCAAGTCACTTCGTTGGCGCAGGCCTTCGACCTCTTCGAGCAAGCCCTGTTCCAGCATCAGGCGAAATCGCTGGGCGATTCGCTCGTGCAGAATCGAACGCTGAGCCGGTGCGATAACCAATTGCGCGACAGTATAGGGGAATTGCCCCGCCGCCGATGCGCCGGTTGCGGTATTTTCTGCGGCCTGGCGCTGGCGGTGCGCGCTCATGCTCAGGCCGCTGAGGCGATAGACCTCCAGCGCGCGGATCAGGCGCTGCGGATCGTTGGGGTGAATCCGCGCCGCGGACTCGGGGTCGACCCCACGCAACTCGTCATGCAGCGCCTGCCAGCCTTCGCGCTCGGCCCGCGCTTCCAGCTCCGCGCGCAGCAACGGATCGGCCCCGGGCATATCCGCCAGACCTTCCAACAACGCCTTGTAATACAACATGGTACCGCCCACCAGCAGCGGAATGTGCCCGCGCGCCGTGGCCTCGGCCATGGCCGCCAGGGCGTCACTGCGAAACTCGGCCGCCGAATAGCTCTCGGCCGGATCGCGGATATCCACCAGACGGTGAGGAAACTCGGCCAGGGTCGTCTTGTCCGGCTTGGCCGTGCCGATATCCATGCCGCGGTAGACCAGCGCCGAGTCGACACTGATCAACTCGCAGGGCAGCACCCGCGCCAGGGCCAGGGCCAGATCGGTCTTGCCGGCGGCCGTCGGGCCCATCAGAAAGATGGCCGGCGGCAATAAATGGCTCACTTACCGCCCCCGCAAGAACAGCTTATCGAGATCGTCCATACCCAGCTGGGTCCAGGTCGGACGGCCATGATTGCACTGGCCGCTGCGCTCGGTGTGTTCCATATCGCGCAGCAGCGCGTTCATTTCCGGCAGGGTCAGGCGGCGATTGGCCCGCACCGCGCCATGGCAGGCCATGGTGCCGAGCAACTCGTTGAGGTGGGCCTGGATGCGGTCGGTGGTGCCGTATTCGAGCAGATCGGCCAGCACATCGTGGACCAGGCGGGTCGCCTCGGCCTGCTTGAGCAAGGCGGGAATCTGCCGAATGGCCAGACTTTCCGGGCCCAGGCGCTGCAACTCGAAGCCCAGGCGCTGAAACCACTCGGCATGTTCCTCGGCGCAATCGGCCTCACGCTGGCTGACCGCAATCGACTCCGGCACCAGCAGCGGCTGACCGCGCAAGCCCTCACTGGCCATGGCCACCTTCAGCCGCTCATAGGTGATGCGCTCATGGGCGGCGTGCATATCCACCACCACCAGGCCCTGGACATTCTCGGCGAGGATATAGATGCCTTTGAGCTGGGCGATGGCATAGCCCAGCGGCGGGATATCGCCCTGCGCCTCGGGCAACGCGGCCGCTGCCGCGCCAACCGCCGGCAGCGGCGCGAAATATTCGCGGTAGGCACCCTGGGCCTCCGCCGCGGGCAAGGCCGGTTCGGGGCGCGCGCCCTGATAGCCGGCCCCCGGGGAACGCCACACCGAGGCAGCCGGCGCAGCTTCGAGCAGACTGGCGGCCAGGCCGATTTCGCCCTGGGGGCCGAACTCGCCGGCCGCCTGCCCGCTGGGGCGCACCATCTCGCTGATGCCGGCCGGGGCCGCCAGCTGATCTTCCGGACGCACCTCGCCGAGGGCACGGTGCAGGGTGCCGTAGAGGAAGTCATGGACCATGCGCCCATCACGGAAGCGCACCTCATGCTTGGTCGGGTGCACGTTGACATCGACCACCGCCGGGTCGATCTCGAGAAACAGCACAAAGGTCGGATGGCGACCGTTGAACAGCACGTCGCGGTAGGCCTGGCGCACCGCGTGGGCCACCAGCTTGTCGCGCACCATGCGGCCGTTGACGTAGAAATACTGCAAATCGGCCTGGCTGCGGGAGAAGGTCGGCAAACCGACCCAGCCCCACAGGTGCAGGCCATTGCGCTCGATATCGATGGGCAGGGCCTGCTCGAGGAAAGCCGAGCCACAGACCGCGGCCACCCGCCGCGCACGGCTGAGCTCATCGGGGGCCTCGTGCAGGCCGAGCACGGTCTTGCCGTTATGGCGCAGATGGAAAGCCACATCGAAACGAGCCAGGGCCAGGCGTTTGATCACTTCCTGCAAATGATCGAACTCGGTCTTCTCGGTCTTGAGGAACTTGCGCCGCGCCGGAGTATTGAAGAACAGATCGCGCACCTCCACCGAGGTGCCCACCGGGTGGGCTGCAGGCTGCACCCGCGGCTGCATGTCGCGGCCTTCGGTTTCCACCTGCCAGGCCTGTTCGGCACCCTCCGTACGCGAGGTCAGGGTCAGGCGCGCCACCGAGCTGATCGAGGCCAGGGCCTCGCCACGAAAGCCCAGGCTCATCACCTGCTCGAGATCCTCCAGTTCGCGGATCTTGCTGGTGGCATGGCGGGCCAGGGCCAGGGGCAGGTCATCCGGGGCGATGCCGCTGCCGTTGTCGCGCACCTTGAGCAGTTTGACCCCGCCCTGCTCGACATCCACCTCGATGCGCCGGGCCCCGGAGTCCAGGCTGTTTTCCAGCAATTCCTTGATCACCGAGGCGGGCCGCTCGACCACTTCCCCGGCGGCAATCTGGTTGGCCAGCCGCGGACTCAGCAGCTGGATACGACTGGCCTGGCTCATGGCTGCGCCGCCAGAGCCGTCGCCGGCACCTGCAGTTTCTGACCGACCTTGATCACATCGCTTTTCAGTCCATTGGCTCCACGCAAGGCCGCCAGGCTGATCTGGTAACGCTGGGCGATCAGCGCCAGGCTTTCGCCGGAGCTGACCACATGTTCGCGCGGGCCGAGGGCGATCTTGCCGTTATCGCGCAACCAGGCCACATAGCTGCCCGGCGGCGGATTTTCATGGAAGAACTGCCGCACGCCGCTGACAATCGAGCGCGCCAATGCCTGCTGATGGCTGGCGCTGGCCAGTTTGCGCGCCTCATTGGGGTTGGAGATAAACCCGGTCTCCACCAGGATCGACGGGATATCCGGCGACTTCAGCACCATAAAGCCGGCCTGCTCGACCCGGCGCTTATGCAGCGGGGTGACCCGCCCCATATTGCCCAGCACCTTGTTGCCGACATTCAGGCTGGAGGACAGCGAGGCGGTCATCGACAGGTCGAGCAGCACCCCGGCCAGCATGCGGTCCTTGTCGTCCAGGCTGACATTGCCGGCACCACCGATCAGGTCGGACTGGTTTTCCGAATCGGCCAGCCAGCGTGCGGTTTCCGAGGTGGCCCCACGGTCCGACAGGGCGTACACCGAAGCGCCAAAGGCCGCAGCCCGCGGCGCGGCGTCAGCATGGATGGAAACGAACAGATCCGCGCCCTTCTTGCGGGCGATCTCGGTGCGCCGACGCAGCGGGATAAAGTAGTCGCCGGTACGCACCAACTCGGCGCGAAAGCCCTTCTCGGCATTGATCTGCCGCTGCAATTCCTTGGAAATCGCCAGGGTCACGTGTTTCTCGTACTGGCCCTTGACCGGCGACAGGGCACCGGGGTCCTCGCCGCCATGGCCGGCGTCGATGGCGATGACAATATCGCGCTTGCCGTTCGGCACCGGGGTCAGCTTGACGGGTGCCTGGGTCGGCGTGACCGGCACCGGCGGCGCAGTCGCGACCGCGGCGCTCGGCAGCTCCGGCACCGCCCCCGACGCCTGGTCGAACAGGTCGACCACCAGGCGATGGCCGTACTGCTGATTGGGGGCCAGGGTAAAACTCTTCGGCGTCACTGGGGCCGACAGATCGATCACCACCCTCAGGTCTTCGGCAGTGCGCTGGGCCGAGCGCACCCCGGTGATCGGGGTGTTGCTCAGGGCCAACTGGTCGAAGCCGGTGGCCAGTTTGGCCCCGCCGACATCGATAACGATGCGGTCGGGGGCGGACAACATAAACACGCTGTGCCGCACCGGGCCGGACAGGTCGAACACCAGGCGGGTGTTGTCCGGTGCTCGCCACAGCCTGACGCTGCGCACATCCGAAGCGGCCAGTACATCGGCGACTAAACCGGCCAATGCCACTCCAAGTACGATGAAACGCGCGCCTATGCGCATAGCCAACCCCATATTCTGATCATGCCCCGGAGGCCAAAATGGCACACCAGGTTTCACCGCGCACGCTGTGTGCCTGCAAACGCAGCGCACGGCCGGCCGCTTGCGGGCTAATGGTAATGTCCATGTCCGCCTTTGGCAAAACGCCGGCACCGCGCTCGGGCCACTCGACCAGGCACAGGGCGTCGCCGTCGAAGTAGTCGCGAATGCCGAGAAACTCCAGTTCCTCGGCATCCACCAGGCGATAGAGGTCGAAGTGGAAGGCCCGCACGCTGTCGATCTCGTAGGGTTCGACCAGGGTAAAGGTCGGGCTTTTCACCGCCCCGACATGCCCCAGGCCGCGAATAATGCCGCGCGACAGGGTGGTTTTGCCGGCCCCCAGGTCGCCATGCAAATAAATCACCCCAACCCCGGCCGTCGCCTTGGCCAGCGCCGCACCCAGCGCCAACATCGCCTCTTCATCGGCGACAAACAGCTCTAACTCAGACACTCGGACTGCTCCTGCAATAACTGACGAATAACCGTACACAAGTCACTGGCCGCCAGGCCACGGCCCCGCTCGGCCAGCATCTCGCCCGCACGGGCATGCAGGTAGACCGCCAGGCAGGCCGCGGCGAAGGCGGGCAGGCCCTGGGCCAGCAGCGCCCCGATCAGCCCCGCCAGCACATCCCCCAGCCCGGCACCGGCCATCACCGGATGACCGTACTCGCAGAGCAGCAAGCTCCCGCCGGGATCGGCAACCAGGGTACCCGCGCCCTTCAGCACGCACACCGCCTGATAACGCCGAGCCAGAGCCCGAGCGGCGGCGGGACGATCCGCCTGCACCGCGGCGCTGTCGAGCCCCAGCAAACGCGCGGCCTCTCCCGGATGCGGGGTAATTACCGCAACAGACGGCATACTGATGCCGCCCAGGGCCAGCAGGTTCAACGCATCGGCATCCCACACCTGCTGCGCCTCGCTGCAGGCTGCCGCCGACAGCAGGCTGCGCCCCCAGGCCGCCTGCCCCAGTCCTGGCCCGACCACCCAGACATCGGCCCGCGCCCCCAGGCCCCGCAACTGATTGGCCGACGCCACGCCGGCGGCCATCACTTCGGGTAGCCGGGCCTGGGCCGCCGCCAGGTGTTCGCCGCGGGTGGCCAGGGTCACCAGCCCGGCCCCGGCGCGCAGCGCGCTCTGCGCCGCCAGCAGGCCGGCCCCGGCAAAGCCGCGGTCGCCGGCTACCACCAGCACATGGCCGAGCTGGCCCTTGTGCACGCTGCGCGGGCGTGGCGGCAACTGCGGCACATTGCCCCCGGCCAGGCGCTGGGCGCTAAAGGGCTGCGCGGCGACCAGCTGCGCATCGGCCTGCAGGTCGGCGAACTGCAGCTCGCCCACCCAGTCGGCGGCAACCCCGGTGAACAGGCCCAGCTTCAGACCGATCAGGGTCACCGTCAGCTGCGCCCGCACCGCCACGCCCAGCACCTGGCCGCTGTCAGCGCACAGCCCGGAAGGGATATCCACCGCCAGCACCGGCAGGTCGCTGGCGTTGAGCAGGGCAATGGCCTGGGCATAGGGTTCGCGCACCGCACCGCTAAGCCCCGTACCCAGCAACGCATCGACCACCACCCCGCTCAGCGCCGCGCACTCGCTCCAGGGTTGAATGCGCACGCCGGCCGCCAGCGCCTCGTCACGCGCCCGGGCCGCATCGCCTTGCAGCTGCGCCGGGTCGCCCACCGCCAGCACCTGCACCTGCCAGCCGGCACGCAGGGCCAGCGCCGCGACCAGGTAGCCATCGCCGGCATTATTGCCGCGCCCGGCCAATACCGTAATCGCCCCCGCGGCCGGCCAGCGCCGGCGCAAGGCACGCCAGATGGCGTGGGCGGCGCGGGTCATCAGTTCGAAGCCGGGGGTGCCGGCGGCGATCAGCCGGGCATCCAGCGCGCGCACTTGCGCCGCGCTGTACAGGGCTAAAGGAAGATTGTCGGGAGAATGCGGCATGCGTGAGCTCCGTTGTCTGGCAGAATTATACGCACCCCAGCCCAGGTTGCCCGCCCAGTATGTCCAGTGCCTCACTCGATCTTGCCGCCCTCGCCCAGTCGATCAAGGACTGGGGCCGCGAGCTGGGCTTTCAGCAGGTCGGCATCGCCGATGTGCAACTGGCCGAGCATGAGGCGCACCTGCAACGCTGGCTGGACGCCGGCTACCAGGGTGAGATGGACTATATGGCCGCCCACGGCAGCAAGCGCTCGCACCCGGAGCAACTGGTACCCGGCACCCTGAGGGTGGTGTCGCTGCGCATGGACTACCTGCCCGGCGACACCCAGATGGCCCAGCGCCTCGCTCAGCCCGAGAAAGCCTATGTGTCGCGCTATGCCCTGGGCCGCGACTACCACAAGCTGATCCGCAAGCGCCTGCAGCAGTTGGCCGAGCGCATCCAGGCGCAGATCGGCCCGTTCGGCTACCGCGCCTTCGTCGACAGCGCCCCTGTGCTGGAAAAGGCCATTGCCGAACAGGCCGGCCTGGGCTGGATTGGCAAGAACACCCTGGTGCTCAACCGCAAGGCCGGCAGCTACTTCTTTCTCGGCGAGCTGTTCGTCGATTTGCCGCTGCCGGTGGACCCGCCCCATGCCAGCGAACATTGCGGGCGCTGCACGGCCTGCATGGACATCTGCCCCACCGCCGCCTTCGTCGGCCCCTATGTACTGGATGCGCGGCGCTGCATTTCCTACCTGACCATCGAACTCAAGGGCTCAATTCCGGAAGAGCTGCGCGCGCCCATCGGCAACCGGGTGTTCGGCTGCGACGACTGCCAGCTGGTCTGCCCCTGGAACCGCTTCGCCAAACCCACCGAACAAGGCGACTTCCAGCCGCGCCACAATCTGGACAACGCCGAACTGGCCACCCTGTTTCGCTGGAGTGAAGAGGAATTTCTCAGCCGCACCGAAGGCTCGCCGCTGCGCCGCGCCGGCTACGAGCGCTGGCTGCGCAACCTCGCGGTGGGACTGGGCAACGCGCCGTCGAGCATCCCGGTGCTGGAGGCCCTGCAGGCGCGCCGCGAAGCCCCCTCCGCGCTGGTACGCGAGCATGTCGAGTGGGCGCTGGCACGGCACGGGCTATAACCGAACACGGCCGGATGGGTGATCACCGCCCCGTCCACGGCTTGCCAGCTCGCCCCTCACCCTAGCCCTCTCCCCGTAGGGGCGAGGGGACTGGTCGTATCCGGCCCAGACCAAGTGAACAGCATTGCCGTATTAGCAGGCCTTCTTATGCTTCAAACCTTGAGGAAATGCTCGCGGTAATACTTGAGTTCGGCAATCGACTCGCGGATATCGTCCAGGGCCAGGTGCGTCCCCTTCTTCTGGAATCCTTCCTTGATCTGCGGTGCCCAGCGATCGGCGAGTATCTTCAAGGTCGAGACATCCAGGTAGCGGTAGTGGAAGTAGGCTTCCAGCGTTGGCATATAGCGATAGAGGAAGCGCCGGTCCTGACCGATGCTGTTGCCACAGATCGGCGACTTGCCCTTGGGCACCCACTGTTCGAGAAAGGCGATGGTCATGGCCTCCGCCTCGGCCGGGCCGACCTTGCTTTCCCGTACCCGCTGGGTCAGGCCGCTTTCGCCATGGGTGCGGGTGCACCATTCGTCCATGCCGGCGAGCAGCTCATCGCTCTGGTGCACGGCAATCACCGGCCCCTCGGCAAGGATGTTCAGGTCGTTATCGGTGACGATGGTGGCCATCTCGATGATGACGTCCTTCTCGGGCTCCAGACCGGTCATTTCCAGATCGATCCAGATCAGATTCTGCGGATTTTGCATGGGTGGCTCCTCGACTAAGGCCGCCAGTTTAGCAGCCTGGCATCTGCCACAAGAGTAATCGTGAATTGCGCCAGTCGTGCAGTTCGACCTGCCGATCGGCCGGCACCCCCGGCACCTCGAAGGTATTGCTGATCAAGTGACTGCCCGCCGACATCTGCGCCTGGGCCTTGGCCCACAGCCGGGCCATGGGCGCGGGTGAGAGAAAGCAATAGACCACATCGAACTGCGCCAGGTCGGTGCGCCAGAGATTCTCGTAGCGGATCCGGCAGTTGCTCCGCGGCAGCGCCCGCAGCCAGGCGATGATGAAGGACAGCGGCGCGGTTTCAACGCCGACGAACTGCGCCCGGGGAAACGCTCGCGCCAGGCCGAGCAGGCTGCCGGCGGGGCCGCAGCCAAGGTCGACAAAGCGGAAATCCGCCGGTTGCTGCGCCAGCAAGGCCGCCAGCTGCCGGCGGGTTTGCGCGCCAGTCAGGTACAGCGGCACCCGCTCGCCGATGCTGTTCCAGTTGAGCAGCAACAACAGGGCAAACCCCAGCAGAAACACCCAGGACGGCAGGGCCGCGCCACTGGCGAGCACCAGCCCCGGAACGAATCCCAGGTTCAGCCAGCCCCACCAGCGCGACAAACCCAGGCCGCGCCCCAGGCCGGCGGCCAATAGCCCCTGCAGCAGTGCGGCCGCCAACGCACCGGGTCGCCAGGCCGACAGCTGCGCGCCCAGGTACAGCAGCGCCGCCACGCCCAGGCACGCGCCCAGTTGCGCCACCAGCGCCAGCAATAGCGGATACCGCCCAGCCAAGTGCCGCACCATCCACCTCTCCCGCCACAGCGCCATGATGGGCCGCAGTTTAGCCCCACGACGAGCCGAACGGGTCGCCGTGCTAAACTCGCCAGCGCCTTAAGCGCACCTCACCCTCGAAACACTCTCTCGGAAGCCCCATGGCCAAACGCCAACTCAACCGCCGGCAAAACTGGCGTATCGAAAAGATCCAGGGCGAGCGCGCCGCCCGCGCCGCCAAGCGCGAGTCCCAGGCTGTGCAGATTCTGGAAGGCGGCGACCTGGGCCCCGAGCAAACCGGCCTGGTCATCGCCCACTTTGGCGTACAGATCGAAGTCGAGGCGCTGGATGGCGAACTGGCCGGCCAGGTGTTCCGCTGCCACCTGCGCGCCAACCTGCCGACCCTGGTCACCGGCGACCAGGTGGTATGGCGCGCGGGCAACCAGGGCATCGGCGTTATCGTCGCGCAACTGCCGCGCAGCACCGAACTGTGCCGCCCGGACACCCGTGGCCAGCTCAAGCCGGTGGCGGCCAACGTCGACCTGATCGTGATCGTTTTCGCCCCGCTGCCCGAGCCCCACGCCAACCTGATCGACCGCTACCTGGTGGCGGCCGAACACGCCGGCATTCGCCCGCTGCTGCTGCTGAACAAGGCCGACCTGATCGACGAGCAGAACGCCGTGGCGCTCAACGCCATGCTCGCCGTCTACCGCCAGCTCGGCTACCCGCTGCTGGAGGTTTCCGCCCATCAGGGCGACGGTATGGAGCAGTTGCAACAGCAACTAGATGGGCACGTCAGCGTCTTCGTCGGCCAGTCCGGGGTCGGCAAGTCCTCGCTGGTCAACAGCCTGCTGCCGGAAGTCGATACCCGGGTGGGACCGCTCTCCGAGCTGACCGGCAAGGGCACCCACACCACCACCACCGCACGGCTGTTCCACTTTCCGCGCGGCGGCGAACTGATCGACTCCCCCGGGATTCGCGAATTCGGCCTGGTGCATGTCAGCCGCGAAGATGTCGAAGCCGGTTTTATCGAATTCAGCGAGCTGATCGGCCAGTGCCGCTTTCGCGACTGCAAGCATGATCGCGAGCCCGGCTGCGCCCTGCTCAAGGCCCTGGAGGAAGGCCGCGTGCACCCCCAGCGCATGGCCAGCTACCGGCATATCCTGGCCAGCCTGCCGGAAACCGAGTACTGAGGACGGCACAAGGCCGCGAGCAATCGCGGCCTTGGCCATGCGTCGAGCGGGTTATCGCCCTACTGATCGAGGCGCAGCACACCGTCCTCGAAGATATTCAAGCGTTCGCGCAACTGCTCCGACTGGAGCGGCTCGTCCGCCGCATCCCCAGCCGCATCGCCCTGCGCGCCCTCGATGGCACGCTGGGCCTTCTTCGTCAGCACCACGATATCGATGCGCCGGTTGACCGGGTTCAAGGGATCGTCGCGATCGAACAACGCCGACGAGGCATAGCCGACCACCCGCGCCACCTGCGCCTCGTCGTAGCCGCCGGCGATCAGCACGCGCCGCGCGGCATTGGCGCGGTCGGCAGACAGCTCCCAGTTGCCGAAATCGCCACGCCCGGCGAAGGGCTTGGCGTCGGTATGGCCACTGATGCTGATCTTGTTCGGCACCGCCGCGATGGTGTCGGTGAGGGCCAGCAGGATGTCCTCGAAATAGGGCTGCAGGCGCGCACTGCCGGAGGCGAACATGGGCCGATTCTCGGCATCCATGATCTGGATGCGCAGACCGTCCTGGGTGATCTCGAACAGTATCTGGTCCTTGAAACGCTGCAACTGCGGGTTCTCGTCGACCTTGTTCTGCAGTTCCTGCAACAGCAGTTCGAGGCGCTCGCGCTCGACTTCCTCAGCTATCGACTCAGCCTGCTCGAGGTCGACGTCCGCATCGGCCTCCTCCGCCGCGTCCGCCGCGTCCTGCTCTTGCTGATTGAGGGTGCGGTCGGGGGCCGGCGTCGGCGAGCCACCGAGGTCGATCACATAGGGGCTGGCGCTTTCGGAAAAGCCGATGGGGTCCTTGAAATAGCCCGAGATCAACTTCTTCTGCTCCGGCGTGGCCACCGACATCAGCCACATCACCAGAAAGAACGCCATCATCGCCGTGGCGAAGTCGGCAAAAGCGATCTTCCAGGCACCGCCATGATGGCCACCGGCAACCTTCTTGACCCGTTTGACGATAATCGGCTGATTATTTTCCATGCCTGGCTTTAGCTCCCGCGCATGGCCTGTTCAAGCTCGATAAAGCTCGGACGATGCGCCGGATACAGCACCTTGCGCGCAAACTCCACCGCCAGCGAAGGCGGCATGCCGGAGGCCGAAGCCACCAGGCCGGCCTTGATCGCCTCGTAGACGTTCAGCTCCTCCTTGGCATCGTGCTCCAGGGCCGCCGAGAGGGGGCCGAAGAAACCGTAAGAGGCCAGAATCCCGAGGAAGGTGCCGACCAGCGCGGTGCCGACCTTCTGGCCGATTTGGGCGTTGTCCGCCTCGGCGAGAATCGACATGGTGATCACGATACCCAGCACCGCCGCGACGATACCCATGGCCGGCATGGCGTCGGCCACCTTGGCCACGGCATGCGAGGGATGCTCGAGGTCTTCCTTGAGGCTGGCGATTTCCATGTCGAACAGCCCTTCCAGCTCGTGGGGGGCCATATTGCCGGACGACATGATGCGCAAGTAATCGCAAATAAAGGCGGTCATCCGCTCATCCTTGAGGATGCCCGGGTATTTGCTGAAAATCGGACTGGCCGCGGGGTCTTCGACATCCGCCTCGATGGCCATCATGCCTTCGCGGCGGCTCTTGTTGAGAATCTCGTAGATCAGTTTCAGCACATCCAGGTAGTAGCCATGGCTGAAGCGCGAGCTGAACATGCTCAGCGACTTCTTCGACACATGGACAAAGGCGCTGCCCGGGTTGGCCTGGAGAAAGGCCCCCAGAGCCGCGCCGCCGATGATCAAGACCTCGAAGGGGTGCACCAGGGCCATAAACTGGCCGCCGGAGAGCATAAAGCCGCCCAGCACACTGGCGAGCACAACGATGATGCCGATGATTTTTACCATAGAGAAAACATGCCAAAGCCAAGGGGAGACGGGGCCGGAAAAAACAACCCTTCTATTTATCGGAAGATTTGCGCGAGACTATAGCCAGTTAAGGTCAAAAGCCAGCTTGGCTCAACCCGAATGCCCACACCACTACCGCCCCCGCGCACCCTCCCGAACTGGCTGAAGCTGCTGGATGGGCAGTTGCTGCCCGTGTCCAGCGAAAGCCAGCAACGCTTGCGCCGTGGCCTGGCCAACAGCAACAGTTCGATACGCGAGATTGCCGAGCTGATGCAGCACTGCCCGGCCCTGGCGCTCAGCGTGCTGCGCGAGGCTAACCGCCAGGGCGCGGCCAACAAGGAGCCGACGGAAAGCCTGGAAGGGGCGATCAGCCGCCTGGGCCTGAAACGCACGGAAACACTCCTGGAGCAGCAACCGGCCCTGGCCGAGCAGGAACTGCCCAAGGCCCTGCGGCAAATCCAGCTGATCAGCCTGCATGCCAGCCAGCAGGCCAATGGCCTGTTCGCCGGTCGCCTGGCCCGCCTGTGGCAAGAAGTACACTGGGGCAGCCTGCTGTTCCTGGCCCCGATCTGGACACTGCTGGCGGCGCAACCCGAGCTGTTCGAAGTCTGGGAACAACGCGTGCTGGTCAAGGGCGAGCCGGCGGCGCGGGTCGAACAGGAGGTCCTCGGCGTCCCCCTGCTGCAACTCTGCCTGGCCCTGAGCGAGCGCTGGCGCTTGCCCGAGTGGATCACCCAGGGCTACCGCCTGCTGCTCAACGACCGCCGCCTGCTGGTCAAGGCCCTGCATATCGCCCGCAATAACGAACATCCGCTGCAACAGCAGCAATGCCTGGACGCGGACAGCAACCTGCAGCGCTGGCTGACCCACCCCGCCAACAGCATCCTGCTGGCCAACGGCCTGGCCCTGTCCGCTCATTACGCCTGGAACGGCCAGCACAGTCTGCGCTGGCAACGCCTCGCCGGCCTATTTCTCCAACTGCCCCTGGCCGAGGTGCAGCAGGCCCTGCACCAGCAGGCCGTGAACAGCGCACGCCAGCACGCGCACAGCGGCCTGTGGCACCCGGCCGAGGCCCTGCTCTGGCCCTGGCAGGCGCGCCACCTGCATGCAGCCGTCGAGCCGGCCAAGACTGCGCCGCCCAGTGCCTGGCGTCAGCACTGTGCCCAGTTACTGGCCCAGCCCAGCCCATTCAGCAACGTGCTGCAGCTCACCGCCTGCGCCAACCAGGCTCTGCAGGCCTGCGGCATGCAACGTGTGCTGGTACTCCTGAGCGACCGCAACCACAGCCGCCTGGTGGTGCAACAACACAGCGGCCTGGACCCCGCGGCCAGTCAACTGAGCCTCGACCCGCAACAGAGCCAGGTCCTGCGCCGCCTGCTCAGCGCCCCGGCGCAGCTGCGCCTGAGCCCCGCCAACGTCGCGCAGTTCTCGGCACTGCTGCCCGGCTCGCTGAAAAGCCTGTTCCCCAGCGAACACCTGCTGATCCGCTCGATCGCCAGCAACAACCGCGTGGTCATGCTGGTATTCGCCGACCAGAATGGCCACCCCCTCGGCGACGGCCTGGTACAGGGTTTCGGCAAAACAGTGCAATGCATCGAGCGCGCCCTGGCCAGCTTTGCCAGCCGCGCACGCTAGAGTCCATTGACGTTTCGCAACAACAGAACGCGCGGCGAAACGGCAACAGCCCCTCAGCTTCCGCTACAATCCGTCCCTTTCCCGTCAAAAGAGGCCCGGCATGACCGCCTTCGCTGAGTTGCCCTTGCTGATCGAACCGGCCCAACTGGCCAGCCGCCTGGATGCACCCGAGCTGATTCTGGTCGACCTGACCAGCAGCGCCCGCTATGCCGCCGGGCATATCCCTGGCGCACGCTTTGTCGACCCCAAGCGCACCCAGCTGGGCCAACCGCCGGCACCCGGCCTGCTGCCCGAACAGGCGCAGCTTGAGCAGCTGTTCGGCGAACTGGGGCACAACCCCGATGCCGTCTACGTGGTGTATGACGATGAAGGCGGCGGCTGGGCCGGGCGCTTTATCTGGCTGCTGGACGTGATCGGCCACCCGCGCTACCACTACCTGGACGGCGGCCTGCATGCCTGGCTGGCGGAAGGCCTGCCCCTCAGTACGGCGCAACCCGCCGCCGCGCAGCAGGCGCTCAGCCTGACCCTGAGCCAGGAGCCCACGGCCAGCCGCGAGTACCTGCAGAGCCGCCTCGGCGCTCCCGATCTGGCCATCTGGGATGCCCGTTCGGCCGCCGAATACCGGGGCGAGAAGGTCCTGGCGCAGAGAGGCGGACACATCCCCGGCGCAGTCAACCTCGAATGGACCGCCGCCATGGACCAGGCCCGCGCCCTGCGCATCCGTCAGGACATGCCCGAGATTCTCAGTGCTCTGGGCATCAGCCCCGACAAAGAACTGATCACCCACTGCCAGACCCACCACCGCTCAGGTCTCACCTACCTGATCGCCAAGGCGCTGGGCTATCCGCGGGTCAAGGCCTATGCCGGCTCCTGGGGCGAGTGGGGCAACCACCCGGACACGCCGATCGAACCGTAAAGCGCCGCCCGCTACCCGCTTTCCATTTAAAGGAACACCGATGAAAGACCGCCTGTTTATCCTCAGCCAGTACCTGCTGCCCCATCACCTGCTGTCGCGTCTGATCGGCTGCGCGGCCGAATGCCGGGCCGGCTGGTTCAAGAACCGGCTGATCGGCTGGTTCGCCAAGCAGTACCAGGTCAACATGGCCGAGGCGCAGGTCGAAGACCTGCAGGCTTTCGAACATTTCAACGCATTTTTCACCCGCGCCCTCAAGGAGGACGCGCGCCCCCTGGACCCGACCCCTGGCGCGGTGCTGTGCCCGGCCGACGGCGCGGTCAGCCAGCTGGGCAAGATCGAACACGGGCGGATCTTCCAGGCCAAGGGCCACAGCTTCAGCCTGGTCGAACTGCTCGGCGGCGACAGCCCGCGCGCCGCACCCTTTATGGGCGGCGAGTTTGCCACCATCTACCTGTCGCCCAAGGACTACCACCGCGTGCATATGCCGCTGGCCGGTACCCTGCGCGAGATGGTCTATGTGCCGGGCCGCCTGTTCTCGGTCAACCAGAACACCGCGGAAAACGTCCCCGAGCTCTTCGCCCGCAACGAACGCGTGGTCTGTCTGTTCGATACCGAGCGCGGCCCCATGGCCGTGGTGCTGGTCGGCGCGATGATAGTCGCCTCCATCGAAACCGTCTGGGCCGGTCTGGTCACCCCGCCCAAGCGCGCCCTGAAAAGCTTCAGCTACGACGAGGCCGCCCGCGCCCCCATCGTCCTGGACAAGGGGGCCGAACTGGGCCGCTTCAAGCTCGGCTCCACCGCCATCGTCCTGTTCGGCCCGCAGCAGGTGCAGTGGGCCGAACAACTGGCGGCCAACAGCGCCGTACAGATGGGCCAGCGCCTGGGCGACGCCAGCGCCAGCTGACGCACGGGCGGTGAACCCCTGCCGGCATACGGGGGTCCAATGCTCAGCCCGCAAGCCCACAGGACATACGCCAATCCTGTGGCCGCGGGCCCAGCGCCCGACCTTCTGCTGGCTGCTACAGCGGCGAGATGCTGCTAGAGTCGGAACACCATGCATAAGAACGCCCGCCCTGGCGGCGCGTCGGAGTAGCCGAGCTAGATGGATAAACAGAATTCTCACCTGATGCTCCGCGTCACCACACCGGAAAAACAGAGTCTGTCATTCTGCAATGCCAGCCCGCGCGACCTGAAAACCTGGATCGCCGGCCTGCCCAAGGCCAATATCGGCGAGACTGCCCGCCAGCTGTACCAGGCGCTGGTGGAGATCAACCAGCTGCTGACGCCCTCGGACAACCGCCTGCAACTCCTGGAGATCCTGCGTCCCGAGGTCTATTTCGTCTGCAAGCAGCTGGAGCGTCACTTCCTCAACCAGGCCATCGTCCTCGACGAACGCCCGCGCAAGGTCGCCAACCTGTGCCAGGCCCTGCAAAACCACCTGGCCATCGGCTACAAGCTGATCGTCACCCGCCTCGTCAGCCAGACCGGCCGCGAGCGCAACCAGCTGCTCAATATTGCCCTGCAACGTGCCAGCCACAGCCTGTGCGGCCCGCTGATTCGTGCCAGCCAGCTGTACTGCCCGGTCCCCGAAGGCCTGTGGCTGGAACTGCACCAGCTCTACCAGATCGCCCGCCAGCGTGGCCTGCAGAAAAACCTGATCCGCGACCCGCTGGCCTCGCACGCCCAGGGGTTGAGCGTCGAGCAGAGCTATCTGGTCGCCCTGCTTCTAGGCTGCGCGCGCTGCAACCAGATGCGCCAGAATGCCATTGCCCGCCTTGCCGAAGTCCTCGAACCCTGGAGCACCCTGGTCACCCTGCAGACCGGCGAGAACCCATCCAGCCTGTTCGCCATCGCTCCCCAGCAAGACGGGCCGCCTCGTTACACCTCCCTGTTTCAAGACAAGGAACTGTCCAGCACCCTCGGCATAGACCCCAGCAACCTGGTCGACGCGATCAAGGAACATCTCCTGCTGCCCGCAGAAAACCTCAATAAGTCGCGCCTCGTCGCCCCCGAAGGCTTCAGTCAGGACATGCTGCAACACCTGGCCGCCGCCTGGGGCGATATCGCCGAGCGCACCTTTCAGCGCAGCCAGGCCAGCGGCCAGCTGACGATCTGTATCGGCATGAGCGCCCTGCATTTCTTCCTCGCCGGGCGGCGCCCCTTCCATGACGTACTGAAGCTGCCGAGCCAGAAAACCGCCCCGGTGTTCAAGGTGGATAGCGGTGCCCCGGACATCTGGTCGAATGCCTTCGATGTGCGCAAGGTCAGCGAGTGGGATCGGCACCTGCCCATGGAGGAAATTCAGTACAGCAAACCGGCGCAGGCACTGCAATCGAGCGAGGACAGCGAACCGGAAAGCTACCCGACCTACCCACTGTCGATCGTCAATATCAGCCCAGGCGGCTACTGCCTGTCCTGGCCCAAGGACGTTCCCAGCCAGCTCCAGGCCGGCGAACTGCTCGGCATCCAGGGCCTGCCGCAACAGGGCTGGAGCGTGGCGGTGGTGCGCTGGATCCGCCAGGTACGCGGTGGCGGCACGCAGATGGGCATCGAACTGATCGCCCCGCACGCGCAGCCTTGCGGCCTGCAACTGATGCGCAAGGCCGAACAGAACAGCCAGTACCTGCGCGCCTTGCTGCTGCCGGAAATCAGTGCCATCTCGCGCCCTGCCAGCCTGATTACCGCCCGCCTGCCCTTCCAGGAAGGCAACAAGGTGCTGATCAATAGCAACGGCCAAGAGACGCGCGCCATGCTCAGCCATCGGCAAACCAACACCGGCAGTTTCAACCAGTTCGAATACCGCAGCGTCGAGCAACCGCCCAGTGACCACGGGAAGCCCGTCACAGCGGCGAAAAGCCACGAC
This sequence comes from Pseudomonas sp., assembly GCA_041621875.1. Taxonomy (GTDB): domain Bacteria; phylum Pseudomonadota; class Gammaproteobacteria; order Pseudomonadales; family Pseudomonadaceae; genus Aquipseudomonas. The sequence continues at coordinate 26,255 of JBFJZW010000006.1, forward strand.
GCAGGCGGGGAGGAAGACTTTGACTCACTCTGGAAGTCGCTGTAGATTGCCCTCGCTCCCCCTTTTGTCGCCTTTTCGCGCCCGTTCGGCGCAGACTTGATCTAAGCCATGGCCATCGAAAAAAAAACTATTCGGCTACTGATTCTCGAGGACTCGCAGAACGAGGCCGAGCGCCTGGTCAGCCTGTTCCGTAACTCGGGCCGGGCAACTCGCGTGCATCGCCTGAGTTCCAGCGATGACCTGCTCGATGTCCTGCAGCAGACCTGGGACCTGCTGATCTGCGCCCCGAGCAGCGAACAGCTGCCGCCCAGCGAGGCCATCGGTTGCATTCGCCGCCTGGCCAAAGACATTCCGGTGATCCAGCTGCTGGCCGACAACGACTCCGACAGCGTCACCGAAGCCCTGCTGCTCGGGGCCCAGGATGCCCTGCCCCAAGGCGAGGATGAGCGCCTGGTGCTGGTGGCCAAGCGCGAGCTGACCAACCTGGAGGAACGCCGTGCCCGCCGCGCCTCCGAAGTTGCCCTGCGCGAAGCGGAGAAACGCTGCCAGCTGTTGCTCGACAGCTCCGTCGATGCCATCACCTACGTGCACGACGGCATGCATATCTACGCCAACCGCGCCTACCTCGAGCTCTTCGCCTACGAAGATGCCGACGAGCTGGAAGGCATGCCGATGATCGACCTGATCGGCAGCAGCGATCAGGCCAGCTTCAAGGACTTCCTGAAAAACTACCAGGACGTCGAAGGCCACGACGAACTGGCCTGTACCGGGATCAAGGCCAACGGCCAGGGTTTCCCGGCACAGATGAGCTTTTCCCCGGCCACCTACGATGGCGAACCCTGCATTCAGGTGGTGATTCGCGCGCAAAGCGGCAACGCCGAGCTGGAAGAGAAACTGCGCGAGATCAGCAGCCAGGACCTGGTGACCGGCCTGTTCAACCGCACCCACTTCCTCGAACTGATGGATTCCGCGGCGGAGCGTGCGGTCAACGCCGGCCAGCCGGCCTGCCTGGCCTATATCCGGGTCGACCGCTATGCCGCCCTGCTCGCCGATGTCGGCCTGGCCGGCATCGACCTGCTGCTCACCGACCTGGCCAATCTGCTGCGCGCGCACTTCAACGGCGAGGCCCAGATCGCCCGCTTTGGCGACGATGTGTTTGCCGTGCTGCAGCCGGGCCAGGCACCGGAGAAGTGCCAGGAGCATCTCGCTGCGCTGCTGAAGAAGGTCGAAGGCCATCTGTTCGATGTCAGCGGCCGCACCGTGCAGACCAGCCTGTCGATTGGCGTCGCCGGGCTCAACGAGAAGACCGCCAAGGCCCAGGAAGTCGTCGACCGCGCCCACCGTTGCGCCGACGAGTTGAAAGAAGGCAACGCGCTGAAAATATTCAACCCGGCCGACGAACTGGCGGCGGCCGCCAGCCGCGGCAATATCATCGCGATGATTCAGCAGGCCCTGGAAAACAACAGCTTCCGCCTGCTGTTCCAGCCGATCATCAGCCTGCGCGGCGACAGCTACGAACATTACGAGGCGCTGCTGCGCCTGGTCAGCCCGCAAGGCGAAGATATCCCTCCCCTAGAGCTGTTCGCCGCAGCCATGGGAGCCGGCATGGCGGAAAAGATCGATCGCTGGGTCATTCTCAACTCGATCAAGCTGCTGGCCGACCACCGCAGCAAAGGCCACAACACCCGCCTGTTCGTCCATCTGTCGAGCGCCAGCCTGCAGGACCAGACCCTGCTGCCCTGGCTCAGCGTCGCCCTGAAAGCCGCCCGCCTGCCGTCCGACTCGCTGGTCTTCCAGTTCAGCGAACCGGATGCCATCGCTTACCTGAAACAGGCCAAGAGCCTGACCCAGGGTCTCAACGAACTGCATTGCAAGGTGGCCCTGAGCCAGTTCGGCTGCTCGCTCAACCCGTTCAACACCCTGTAGCACCTGCATATCGATTTCGTCAAGATCGACAGCTCCTTCTCCCAGGACCTGGGCAATGCGGAGAATCAGGAGGCGCTGAAAACCCTGCTGGCCAGCCTGCACTCCCAGGCCAAGCTGACCATTGTGCCCTTCGTCGAGACGGCCAGCGTGCTGGCCACCCTCTGGCAGGCCGGGGTCAACTATATCCAGGGTCATTATCTGCAGGGCCCGAGCCAGTCGATGGATTACGACTTCTCGGCCGGCGACGAGTAACTCTTGCGGACAAAGAAAAGCCGACGCATGCGTCGGCTTTTTTATCGCCTTATTCCAGGCCGTCGCGGTCGCGAAAGCCGAGCAGGTACAGAATGCCGTCCAGCCCCAGGGTCGAAATCGCCTGTTTGGCCGACTGCTTGACCAATGGTTTGGCCCGGAACGCCACGCCCAGGCCGGCAATTGCCAGCATCGGCAGATCGTTGGCCCCATCACCCACGGCGATGGTCTGCTCCAGGCGCAGCCCTTCCTTGGCGACCAGCTCGCGCAGCAGATCGGCCTTGCGCTGGGCATCGACGATGGGCTCCACCGCCACCCCGGTGACCAGGCCGTCGACTATCTGCAGCTCGTTGGCGAACACATAGTCGATGCCGAGCTTAGCCTGCAGCTGCCTGGCAAAGTAGGTAAAGCCGCCGGAGAGGATCGCGGTCTTGTAGCCCAGACGGCGCAGCTCGCTGAACAGGGTCTCCGCGCCCTCGGTCAGGCGCAAGGAGTCGCCGATATCGGCCAGCACGGTTTCCGGCAAGCCCTTGAGCAGCGCCAGGCGCTCGCGGAAGCTGGCGGCAAAATCCAGCTCGCCACGCATGGCCCGCTCGGTGATCTCGGCAACCTGCTCACCGACGCCGGCGGCCTTGGCCAGCTCATCGATCACCTCGGCCTCGATCAGTGTCGAGTCCATATCGAACACCGCCAGGCGGCGATTGCGGCGGAACAGCGAGTCGCGCTGGAAGGCGATATCGACGTTGAGCTCCTGAGCCACGCTAAGGAACTCGGCACGCAAGGCCGCCGGGTCGGCCGGCTCGCCGCGCACCGAGAACTCGATGCAGCCCTTGCCCTGCTCGGCCGGCATATCCAGCGGCATGCGCCCGGAGAGGCGATCGATATGGTCGATATTGAGGTCATAGCGCGCGGTGATCGCGCTGACCCGCTGCAACTGCTCGGCGGTCACCTTGCGCGTCAGCAGGGTAACGATATGCCTGGCCTTGCCCTGGCCGCTCACCCACTGCTGATAATCCGCCTCGGAGACCGGGGTGAAGCGCACCTGTTGATCGAGCTTGTAGGCGGTGAACAGAATGTCCTTGAGCACGGCCGAAGCGGCGGCGCTGTCGGGGATCTCCACCAGAATGCCGAAGGACAGGGTGTCGTGGATAACGGCCTGGCCAATGTCGAGGATATTCACCCCGCCTTGGGCCAGCACCCCGGTGATGGCGGCGGTCAGGCCGGGACGGTCTTCACCGGTGATATTGATCAGGACGATTTCGCGCAAGGCGCACTCTCCGAGACAGTATGAATTGCAGGCGACCTGGCAAACACTCAACAAGCCGCACAAAAGGCGCACATTCTACCCAATATCACGGCCATACCACCACGCACGGCGCTTTGCCCGCCGCGGGGCGGCCGTTATACTGCGCGCCAACTCCAGTCGACAAGAGCCGAGCCCCGTGAACCGGCCCGCCCCCGTTAAACCCGATAATTTCTTCCTGTTGCTGTTCCAGGCCCTGCGCCAGCGGCGCATTCCCCTGGCGCTGCGCATCGTCAGCCATAGCCTGCTGCTGGTGGCCCTGGCCCTGGTGATCTATGGCTGGGTAATCGGCATGCAGTTCAAGCACGCCATGCAGCAGCAAGCCGAAGCCTTGGGCACCAGCCTGATCACCCAGACGGCGACCTCGGCCACCGAGCTGCTGGTATCCAACGATATCCTCAGCCTCAATGTGCTGCTCAACAATCTGGTGAAGAACCCGCTGGTGGCCCACGCCGCCATCTACAGCGTGGACAACCGTATCCTCGCCGAGGCCGGCGCACGCCCAAGCAAAAGCATGCTGGGGGAGACCGAAGGCCTGTATTCGACCCCCATCACCTTCCAGGAGGTGATCGCCGGGCAATTGCGCATCAGCCTGGATATGCAGCAGTTCCAGCAGCCGATGACCATCAGCCTGCAGAGCATGGGCATTCTCAGCGTGATCCTGCTGGCCCTGACCCTATCCTTGAGCATGCGCCTGGGCCGGCATATCTCCACCCCGCTGCTGCAACTGCGGGTCTGGCTGCGTGACCCGGACGACCCCGCCCCCGGTGCCGGGCGGCAGGATGAAATCGGCGACCTGGCGCGCCAGCTGCAAGCCCGCCTGGTACCGGAAAAACCCGAAGTCCAGCCCCTCGACGAGGAAGCGGACAGCGACGACTACCTGGACGAGCAGTTCGACGAGGAGCCCGATTTCCAGGTGCCCGACCTGCGCGAAGCGGATTTCGACGACCTCGATGAGCCGGAGCCAGCGCCTGCCGGCCTGAACGCGGACAACGCATTTGAGGAAGATCCCTTTGCCGAGCTGCGTGACGAGGGCGAGGACCAGGACGACCTCGACCAGGCCCCCACCCCTGTCAGCACCCCCGTTGCCAGAAGCGAGCCGCAGCCCAGTGCCGTCCTCGCCATCCAGCTGGGTGCCCAGGAGCAACTGCGCCGCCTGCCACGGGCGCGTCTGCTGGAACTGCTGCAGCATTACCGCGACTGCCTGGACCAGGCGGCGTCACTCTATCAGGCCGAACTGCACACCTTGAGCGACGGCAGCAGCCTGATGCTGTTTCACCGCCAGGACAGCGGCGAAGACTACCTGACCCACGCCCTCTGCTGCGGCGAGCTGATGCGCGCCCTGGGCCACGCCCTGCAGATCGAAGTGGCTGACAGTGGCATCACCCTGCAATTGCAGCTGGGCCTGACCCTGGGCGAAGACCTGCTCGACCTGAGCCAGGGTGACCTGCTGCTCAGCGAAACCGCCCAGAATGCCCTCGCCCTGTCGCAGCACAGCCGCAACCTGCTGCTGGTCGAGCGCAGCGTCGCCGACGACCCTCTGGTACGCCAGTGCGCGCGCATTCGCGCCATCGCCAGCCCGCAAGGGGCATGCTGTGTGGAGCGTCTGCTGGAGCCCTACCCCTCGCTGCTGGAGCGGCAACTGGCGCGCATGCACGAGAGCCATTGAGCCGACGGGCCCGCCTGGCGGCGGCCCGCTTCAAGCGCCTTTACTCAGAAACGAAAGACTTCACCTTCGATACGCTGCGGCTCGGCCACCGGAATCTGCGGGGTCGGCGGTTGCGGCGCAGGCTTGGCCGGCTTGCGCTTGGGCGCAGGCTGTGCCGCCACCGGGGCCGGCACGGCGTACTCCTCGACGGCCAGAGCCAGTTGCTCGACCAGCTGCTGCACCACCAGGCTCTGGGCCCGTACCTGATCGGCGATGGACCCCTGATGGGCCTCCTCCAGGCGTACCAGACGACCATCGAGCAGCTTGCCGTCGGCCGCCGAAAGACGCCATTGCGCCTCCAGCACCGCCGGGCGTAGCGGCCCCGAGTCGAGCCGGGTAATCGACAGGGCAACCTTTACCTGGGGCTTGAAGCCCGGGGCCGCGGGGGCCGCGACCAGGCGCTGGCTATTGAGCCGCGAAGCCAGCTGGCGGAGTAACTGCTGATCCAGCTCGGCGGCCAGATTACCGGCCCAGCGGGCACTCTCGGCCGAGGTCAGGCTGCCGTCCTGCTGGCGCTGCAGCAGGGACTCGCGCTGCAGATAATCGGCGATCGAAACCGGCCCGAGCAGCACCGCCAGCCCCTGATTGGCCGTCGGCACACTCAGGTTGCCGCCATCGAGCTGGTACAACGCCGTTTGCTGGTAGCGCGCACAGCCCGCCAGGCCAAGCACCCCCGCCAGCAGCAGGACAACAGGAAAACGCATTACAGTCATGACCTACACCCAGCCGGCAAACGCGCCGGCATGTCTAAATAAAATGGCAGATGCGCATAAACGGATCGGCGCACCACAGGGCCGCCTATCATCCGCCAAAGCGGCGCTCGACTCCAGTACGGTACATCAGGGTCAGACCAGCCGCCCCCGGCGGCTGGACTTGTCCGACAATCAGGCCTACCCCTCGACCAGCAGACTGTCGACGCGCTGGAAGCCGCGCGGCAGCTTGTTGCCACGCCGGCCGCGCTCGCCCTTGTAGTGCTCCAGGTCATCGGCCTTGAGCGACAGGGTGCGTTTGCCCGCCTGCAGCACCAGGGTCGCCCCCAGGGGCAGCACGGCCAGGTCGGTGAGGTATTCCTCGCGGGTCGCCACGCGCTCGCCGGGGATGCCGATGATCTTGTTGCCCTTGCCTTTGCCCAGCTGCGGCAGGTCGCGCACGGGGAACAGCAGCAGACGGCCTTCGGTGGTGACCGCCGCCAGCCAGTCGTCTTCGCGACTGCCCAGCGGTTTCGGCGGCACCACCAGCGCGCCGGCAGGCAGGCTGAGCAAGGCCTTGCCGGCCTTGTTCTTGGCCTGCAGGTCTTCGCCCTTGACCACAAAACCGTAACCGGCGTCGGAGGCGATCACAAAGAGGGCGCTGTCGTCCGGCAACAGCACGCATTCGAAGGTGGCCCCCGGCGGCGGCTGCAGGCGTCCGGTCAGCGGCTCGCCCTGGCCACGGGCCGAGGGCAGCGAATGGGCGGCCAGCGAGTAGCTCCTGCCTGTGGAGTCGATAAACACCGCGTACTGGTTGGAGCGCCCCGGGGCCGAGGTCTTGAAACCGTCGCCGGCCTTGTAGGACAGCCCGGTGGCGTCGATATCGTGCCCCTTGGCGCAGCGCACCCAGCCCTTTTCCGAAATCACCACGGTGACCGGCTCGGTCGGCATCAGCTCGGTTTCGCTGAGTGCCTTGGCTTCGGCGCGAGCGACGATCGGCGAGCGGCGGTCATCGCCATAGGTCTCGGCGTCCTTGATGATTTCGTCGCGCACCAGCTTCTTCAGCTTGGCTTCGCTGCCGAGCAGGGCCAGCAACTTGGCGCGCTCCTTGGCCAGGGCGTCCTGCTCGCCGCGGATCTGCATCTCCTCCAGTCGCGCC
>JBFJZW010000007.1:0-33043 GCA_041621875.1 Pseudomonas sp.
AACACAGTGGGACCAGAACCTTAAAACGGATCACCACCTTAAGTGGCTTGATGATAAGGTGCACGGCAAAGAGCGCCGGGAGCTGGCATGGGCTGCTCTTTGTGACAAATACCCAGACCGCTTTAACGTTGTGCGTGCTCCCAGCAAGCATCAAGATTTTCTGGAGATCTTTGACCAACTCGCTGAGGAGGGCGTCTCGAAACGAGACTTCATCAAGAGCCTAAAGGGGAAAGAGTCCAAGCTGAAAACTGCCAACAAGGGCAGGAAGGCTAAGAACCTCGATATTTTGCTCGAGAATCACCCGCGACTTAAAAAGCTGGCAGAGCACTGGGCAGTACCGGAGTGCATAGCGCTGGATAGGTTGATCTCTGAAGCCCACGAGAAAGAGTTCGGGAAAGAGTAACCTTCGGAGGACTGAGCCCTTAACCTCAAATGAAGCCCCGCGTCGAATGAGGCGATGCGGGGCTTTTGTCTCGAGGGCAAGCACTGTCATCCCGACCTAAGACCTCAGTGCCTGCTGCTGGAACCCAAAGGGCTAAGCTTGGTATTCCAAAATGTATTCCACGAACAATTTTAACCGAGACTTTTTCTTTAAAATCATAAAGATAGAGAATCATTTCAGATTACCCCGGCCCACCAAATACACATCTAAAGACGTCCACGGACGTCTTTTTTTGTGCCTGAAATCCAGAGAACACAGGGTATTCAGCACCACCAACGGCCATAACCGTTCAGCGACACCCGCGCGACTTGGTACTCCACACCAACGTTATGAACACCCTACGACCATTGTCGAACGCCCCCATAAAGCCTTTATTTTCAATGAGTTGAAAAAGCATATGGCTGCCTGACACAACGCCGCCCAGGCATATTCCTTTTTAATCTATGCATAGAACTGAAAAATAGTTACGCTCTTCCTTAAATAAATACCCCAAGGGGTATTGGAGAGGAGCACCGTCATGCAACCCCAAGTCCAAGCATTCTTTGACCCTGCCACCTACACCTACAGCTATGTGGTCACCGACCCGGGCAGCAAACGCTGCGCCATCATCGACTCGGTGCTGGACTACGATCCCGCCTCCGGGCGCACCTCGCACAACAGCGCCGATCGCCTGATCCAGTACGTGAAGGACCACCAGCTGCAGGTGGACTGGCTGCTGGAAACCCACGTGCACGCCGACCACCTCTCGGCCGCGCCCTACCTCAAGCGCGAGCTGGGCGGGCAGCTGGCGATTGGCGAGAACATCACCGTCGTGCAGAACACCTTCGGCAAGCTGTTCAACGCCGGCACCGAGTTCGCCACCGATGGCCGCCAGTTCGACCATCTGTTCAAGGATGGCGACAGCTTTATGCTCGGCGCTATCGAAGCCCGGGCCATTCACACCCCCGGCCATACCCCGGCGTGCATGACCTACCTGATCGGCGATGCCGGCTTTGTCGGCGACACCCTGTTTATGCCCGACTACGGCACCGCGCGCTGCGACTTCCCCGGCGGCGATGCCCACACGCTGTTCCAGTCGATCCGCAAGCTGTTCGCCCTGCCGGATGCAACGCGCCTGTTTATGTGCCACGACTACAAGGCCCCGGGCCGTGACGACTATCTGTTTGAAACCACGGTGGCCGAGCAGCGCGCGCACAATGTGCACGTGCATGAGGGCATCGACGAATCGGACTTCGTCGCCATGCGCAGCGCCCGCGACGCCACCCTGGGCATGCCGACGCTGATCCTGCCGTCGGTGCAGGTGAACATGCGCGGCGGGCAACTGCCGCCCGCCGAGGACAACGGCACCCGCTACCTGAAAATCCCCCTCGACCAGCTCTGAGGTGATGCCCATGGATTCGCTCAAGCGTCTGACGCCCTTTATTGCCGTGGCCGCCCAGCTGCAGCCCGCAGACATGGGCACCCTGGCCGCCGCCGGTTTTCGCAGCGTGATCAACAACCGTCCGGACGGCGAAGGCGAAGGCCAGCCCAGCTCGGCCGAGATGCAGGCCGCCGCGCACGCCAGCGGTCTGGAGTACCACCATCTGCCGGTGGTTTCGGGGCAGATCGGCGATGCCGATGTGGCGGCCTTCGCCGAGCTGCTCGCCCAGGTGCGCGGCCCGGTATTGGCGTTCTGCCGCACCGGCACCCGCTCCACCAGCCTCTGGGCGCTCAGCGAAGCCCATCATCTGGACCCGCTGACCCTGCTGCAAACTGCACGGGATAACGGCTATGACCTGAGCGGCCTGGCCCAGCGCCTGGAGCAGCGCTGGCAGAAGGCCCCGGTCTCGATTCCCCAGGCCGCGACCACCCCCACCCAACGCTACGACGTACTGGTGGTGGGCGGCGGCGCGGCCGGTTGTGCGGTAACCGCCAGCCTGTTGCGCCGCGATCCGCACCTGCGCATCGCCGTGGTCGAACCGCGCGAGCAGCACTACTACCAGCCGGGCTGGACCCTGGTGGGTGCCGGCATCTTCGACCGCGCTCGCACCGAGCGGCCGATGGCGCAGTGCATACCCCGTGGCGCGCAGTGGATTCGCGCCGCCGTATCCGGCTTTGAAGCCGAGCAACAGCGGGTGGTGCTCGAAGACGGCAGCCGGGTGGGTTATCGCGCGTTGATCGTCTGCTCGGGCCTGAGCCTGCACTGGGATGCGGTGGAAGGGCTCAGGGAAACCCTGGGTAAAAACGGCGTTACCTCCAACTACCAGTTCGAGCTGGCCCCCTACACCTGGCAGCTGGTGCAGAACCTGCGCCAGGGCCGCGCGCTGTTTACCCAGCCGCCGATGCCGATCAAATGCGCCGGCGCACCGCAGAAGGCCATGTACCTGTCCTGCGACTGGTGGCGCAAAGAGGGTGTGCTGAAGGATATAAACGTGGAATTCTGCTCCGCCGGGGCAGTGCTGTTTGGCGTGCCGACCTTCGTTCCGCCGCTGATGAAATACGTCGAACGCTACGGCGTTGGGCTGGCCTTCAACACCACCCTGACTGCGGTGGACGGCCCGGCCCACAAGGCCTGGTTCAAGCAGGTCGATGCCGCGGGTAACAGCCAGACCATCGAGAAATCCTTCGACTTCCTGCATGCCGTGCCCGCTCAGCGCGCGCCGGAGTTTATCCGCCAGAGCCCGCTGGCCAATGCCGACGGCTGGGTCGAAGCCGACCATGAAACCCTGCGCCACCCGCGCTTCGGCAATATCTTCAGCCTCGGCGATGTCTGTGCCGCGCCCAATGCCAAAACCGCCGCCGCGGTGCGCAAGCAGGCACCGGTAGTGGCGGAAAACGTTATCGCGGTGCTCGCCGGCAAGGGGCCGCGAGCGCTGTACGACGGCTATGGCTCCTGCCCGCTGACAGTGGAGCGCGGCAAGGTGGTGCTGGCCGAGTTCGGCTACGGCGGCAAGCTGCTACCGACCTTCCCCCTCGACCCCGCCATACCACGCCGCCTGGCCTGGGAGCTGAAGGTAAAAGCGATGCCCAGCATCTACTTCGACATGATGCTGCGGGGCCACGAATGGCTGGCGGGGCCCAAGCGCCTGCCCCATGAGCCGCTGCCGGTAGAAGCCCCGGCCGCCTGCGACTTCGGCAAGGAACCGGGTAAATGAAACTGAGCCGCTGGCTGCCGTGCCTGGACTGGGGGCGGCGTTACGACCGCGCAAGCGCCGCCCAGGATGGTCTGGCGGCGCTGATCGTGACCCTGATGCTGATCCCCCAGAGCCTGGCCTACGCCATGCTCGCCGGCCTGCCGCCGGTCACTGGCCTGTATGCCAGCATCTTGCCGCTGCTGGCCTATGCCCTGTTCGGCTCCAGCCGCACCCTGGCGGTCGGCCCGGTGGCGGTGGTGTCGCTGATGACCGCTGCGGCGCTGGCCCCGTTGTTCCCCGCCGGCAGCGCCGAATATATCGGCGCGGCAATGCTGCTGGCCCTGTTGTCGGGTCTGCTGCTCGCCCTGATGGCGCTGCTGCGCCTGGGCTTTCTCGCCAACTTTCTCAGCCACCCGGTGGTTTCCGGCTTTATCAGCGCCTCGGGGATTTTGATTGCAGTCGGTCAGCTCAAGCACCTGCTGGGCGTATCGGCCTCGGGCGAAAGCCTGCGGCAGATCCTTCCACAGCTCTGGCAGGCGCTACCGGCTACTCATTGGCAGACCCTGCTGATCGGCCTGCTTAGCCTGGCCTGGCTGTGGTGGGCACGTGCCCGCCTGAAAACATTGCTGCAGCGCCTGGGGTTGTCCGCGCCCATGGCGGGCAACCTGGCCAAGGCCGGCCCGGTGCTGGCGATCGTGGTCGCCATACTCGCGGTATCGCTGCTGCAGCTGGATCAGATTGGGGTCAGGGTGGTCGGGGCCATTCCCCAGGGTTTGCCGGGCCTGACCCTGCCCACCCTGGACCTGAGCCTGGCCCTGCAACTGCTGCCGGCGGCGCTGCTGATCAGCCTGGTGGGTTTCGTCGAATCGGTCTCCGTGGGCCAGACCCTGGCCGCCAAACGCCGCCAGCGCATCGAACCCGACAACGAACTGCTCGGCCTCGGCGCGGCCAACCTCAGCTCGGCATTCAGCGGCGGCTTCCCGGTCACCGGCGGCTTTGCCCGCTCGGTGGTCAACCATGACGCCGGCGCGCAGACGCCCATGGCCGGAGTATTCACCGCCGCCGGTATCGCCCTCAGCGTGATGCTGCTGACCCCCTTGCTGCACAACCTGCCCCAGGCCGTGCTGGCCGCCACCATCATCGTCGCGGTGCTCAGCCTGGTCGATCTCGGTTCGCTGCGCCGCACCTGGCGCTACTCGCGCCAGGATGGCGCGGCGCAACTGGCGACCATTCTCGGCGTGCTGCTGATCGGCGTGGAGGCCGGCATCCTGCTCGGCGTCGGCCTGTCGCTGCTGCTTTTTCTCTGGCGCACCAGCCAGCCGCATATGGCCGTGGTCGGCCAGGTGCCGGGCAGCGAGCACTTTCGCAATGTCGAGCGCTTCGCCGTGATCGAGTCGCCCAGCGTGCTGTCGCTGCGGGTCGACGAGAGCCTGTACTTCCCCAATGCGCGCTACCTGGAAGAGCGCATTGGCGAACTGATCGCCAGCCGGCCACTGGTCCGCCATCTGGTGCTGATGTGTTCGGGGGTCAACCTGATCGACGCCAGCGCCCTGGACTCGCTGGAGGCCATAGTCGAGCGCCTGCACACCGCCGGCGTGCAGTTGCACCTGTCCGAGGTCAAAGGCCCGGTGATGGACCAACTGCGCCGCTCCAGCTTTCTCGACGAGTTCGGCGGTCAGGTGTTTATCAGCCAGTTCCAGGCCCTGCAAACCCTGGCCCCGCAAGCCGCCCAGCAAACCCTGGAGCAGGGCCCTCAGCGCGTCGATGCTCAGCCTCACAACGAGGGGAAAGTCTTATAAAAGGCCATGTCTCTGAACGCTGCTGGGCCCGAGCCCAGGCCCAGGCCCAGGCCCAGGCCCAGGCCCAGGCCGTAGGGTGCGCCATGCGCACCAAGATCAATACCGGTGGTGGCACAGACGCCTGGTGCGCACGGCGCACCCTACGGAGTCAGCTTCTAGATTTAGGCAGCGGATGCCTGAACGCAACAGAGTGCGGGGATAGCGCTTTTTAAATCGGCCTGCTAGTGCCTGCCGCCGTTTCGTCACGATCGAACGGCAGCAGCTCCCAGGCCATCAGCTGTACTTGGTGAAGATGGCCCGCAGCTGCGCGAGCTTTTCCTGGTTGCTCTGCTCCGGGCTGAGGATGGCCTCCTCGGCCAGGCAGATGAGCATTTCCTGATAGGCCTTATCCAGCGCCTTGCGCGCGGCGCTGAACTGCTGGGCAATGGACTCGCATTCATCGCCGCGCTTGATCATGGCCTGGATACCGCGCACCTGGCCCTCGACACGGGCCAGACGCTTGAGCAGGGCATCCCGGTGTTTCAACTGTTCGGTTTCAATCATTTCCATCATCTACAGTACGCCGCAATGTGAAGGCACCGCGCAGCTCGCCCAGGGCAAAGCCGCGGGCCTCGTCTTGCGGGTAGCCTACATCAATCACCGCGGCCAGCGCCGGCTCTATGTGCTTGCCGTGACAGGCCAGGCAGGGCTCGCCGGTGGCGATGGCCTTCATCATGCGCAGCTCACCCTCGACCACTTCCGAGTGCAGCATATCGGCAAGCGCTTCGCCGGCCTCCGCACGCCTGGCGAACTGCTCCAGCACCTGCGTCTCCCAGGCATCCGCGGCATTGGCCGGGTTGCGCACCTTCAAGGCCGTGCGCCCAACCTTCCACGGGCTTTGGCTGTGCTCGCCGGCAATCTGCGGAGCCAGCAACTGACAGGCCTTCACGGCCTTGATGGGCCCGCCGGACTGCATCGCCGACTTGACCGTCGTCAGTAGCTGCTGCTGAAAGGGCGGAATCAGCGCGGCCCCCTCGGCGGTCAGGGCCTGATAATTGTCGGCAGAAGCCCCCATGCTCAGCGAAGCCAAAAGCATTGCAGTCGTGCAGCGCATACATCCTCCCATTGCCTATTAAACATACCCATAGGGGTATACTGCCACAGCTGCCAACGGCTGATTCAAGGATAAAAGCGCCACCACCGATCCATTGGTCGAAGACCATGGACCAGCAGGCGCAGCGCCACTCCCTCCTCTGCAGATTGCCGCACTGCCAGCACCCGCCGGCCTGCATGGCATCACTCTTGCGTAACACTCGGCATCGACAGATCAGATCGACAGGACTCGTTCCTGCAAGGCAATGGCGCCTGGACCCGCTGCGGATAGCGCGCAGGGCTTCAGGCGTTTTTTTTGGTGACTGGAGTACCGCAACCATGAAGTGGCTTACCTACCCCGGGCTTCTGCTCCTGCGCGAACTGGGCATGACCGGCATGCTGCGCCTGCAATTGCTGGTGGCGCTGGCCGGCTTCGTGACGATGGGCCTGTTCCCTCAGCTGCCCAGCACCCCGCTCTGGGCCTTGCTGACCTATCTGGCCATTGCCTCGCTATGGTCGCTGGCGCAGGAGCTCGAACGTCTCCAGCACTATTGCGAAAGCGCCACGCCGCAAGGCGCGCAGCAACCCTTCGGCGGCGCGCAATGGCTGTTGCTGCAACCTATCGGCCGCAGCCTGCAGCAGTGGCTGCATCAGGCCCAGCGCCAGCAGCAGCTGTTGCAGCAGCGCCTGGATGAAATCTCCCACTCCTCCCACGAACTCGAACAGAGCGCCGCCCTGGTCACCCGCAATGCCGAGGGGCAGAGCGAGTCGGCCACCGTCGCGGCGGCGGCGGTCGAGCAGCTGAATGTCAGCATTGTCCAGGTGGCGGTGCTGGCGGATGAGTCGCGGCAGACCAGCGTACTGGCCAGCGGGCAGCTGGCCGACAGCATCGAGCAGCTCACCCATTTGGTGCAACAGGTGTCCGAGATGGCGCAGCAGGCCATCGCCACCAACGAGCTGATCCTGCAATTGCACAGCAACTCGCACACCATCAATGAAATGTCCGGCACCATCCGCGGCATCGCCACGCAGACCAACCTGCTCGCACTAAATGCCGCCATCGAAGCCGCGCGCGCCGGGGAAAGCGGCCGCGGCTTCGCCGTGGTGGCCGACGAGGTGCGCCGCCTGGCCCTGCACAGCCAGGAATCGGCGGCCGAAATCAGCCGCAATATCGAATCCGTCCAGGCGCATATCCAGAGTGCCACGGTGCAGGTCTCCAGCCTTGCCGAGCTGGCCCATCGCAGTGCAGACAGCTCAGCCACGGTGCGCGAGCTGCTCGGCCAGGTGCAGCAGCGCACCCGCCACCTGACCGAACAGGTCGAACAGGTGGCGGTCAGCACCGAGCAGCAAGGCAAGGCCGTGGCGGAAATCGCCGAGCTGGCCGACCGCGTGCGCCAGGGCAATGCCGACAACCTGCAGGCGGCCGACCAGGCGCGCACCATCGCCCACCATCTGGCTCATCTGACGGGGTAAGCACCATGCCTGAACTCACCACGTTACTGGCCAGCGCCACCACGCTGCTGCTGCTCGGCCTGCTCTGTTACGGCCTGCATCGGCGCATGCGCCTGCAGAAGCTGCAGCACAGGCAGTTGAATATCCGCCAGCTAAGCCTGCTGCGCGCCCTGATTGCCGGCCTGCAGCGCCACCGCGGCCTGAGCAATGGCGTGCTCTGCGGCGACCAGAGCCTGAGCCAGGACCTGGCCGCCACCCGCCAGGAGCTGGACCGCCATATCGGCAAGGCCCAGGCCCTCGCCAGCACCCATAAGGATGCCTGGAGCGGCCTGATCGATCACTGGTCGCGGATGCGCGACGGCCGCAGCAGCGACCCGGCCAACAACCTGGCGCAGCACCACCTGATCATTCGCAACAGCATCTTTCTGATGGAGGATGTGGCCAGCGAAATCGACCTGAGCAACGGCCGCGCCGAGCTGAGCTACCTGCCGTGCATCTGGCGCGATGTGCTGCAGGCGGCGGAATGGGCCGGCCAGGCCCGTGCCCTGGGCACCGGCATCGCCGCCGCGGGGCAAAGCAGTGCCGAGCAGCGGGTGCGCCTGCGCTTTCTCCAGCAGAAGATCCAGCTGCAGGCCGGCAGCGCCTTCGACACCCTGCAGCAGCACGCGGCCCAGCACCCGCAGGCCAGCGCCTTCCACCTGCGCCGCTGCGAACAGGTGGTGAAAGACTTCGTGCACTGCATCGAACAGGAACTGCTGGGCCGGGAACAGCCAGTGATTGCCGCCAAGGCCTACTTCCAGCGCGCCACCCAGGCCATCGATGAACTGCTGGCCCTGGTCGATGGAGCGCTCCAGCAGTTGCAGAACGGGCGCTAGAAACCTGCCGGGCTTATGTTCCAGCGCCGCCACGGCGGCGGAACAGCGGCCGCGGCTCGATAGCCGAGCGGCCGTAGAGCACGCTCATACCGGCCAGGCCCTTGAGCGCGTCATCGGCGGATTTGTCTTCACGCATGGCGAAGGCATCGAAGCCGCACTGGCGCATATGGCTGAGCTGATCGCGCAAGACATCGCCAAGCGCGCGCAACTCGCCGGTCCAGCCCAGCCGGGTACGTAACAGGTAGGCCTGGCTGTACCCGCGGCCGTCGCGAAAGCTGGGAAACTCGATGGCGATCAGCGGCAGCACCGGCAGGTAGGCGGCAATGCTCTCGACCTCGTCGTCCGGGGCCAGGCATAAACCATCCAGGCTGAAACGCCGGCCCGCAAGCGTCGCCGCATCCTGGCGCGCCAGCCAGGCCGCCAGCGGCAGGATCAACGGGCCGGCGGGCCGCGCCTGGTCCGGTTCGCGCAGCCACTGCCAGGGATCATCCTCAACCACCCGGGCCTGGCCTGCACTCAAGCGAATCAGGTTATTCATGCCGGCACCTGGGTCTTGCGATAGACCTGTTCCTTGAAGGGTTCGAGGCCGATGCGCTGCACCGTATCGACGAAGCGTTCATCGACCTCGCGGTAGTCGCTGAAGGTCTTGACCAGGCCTTCGATCACCTCGGGAATCTGCGCCGCGCTGAACGAAGGCCCAATCACCTTGCCCAGGGCGCTGGCCTTGCCCTGGGCACCGCCGATGGTCACCTGGTACCACTCGCTGCCGTTCTTATCCACGCCAAGGATGCCGATATTGCCAATATGGTGATGGCCGCAGGCATTGATGCAGCCGGAGATATTCAGGCTCAGCTCGCCCAGTTCGTGCAGAGCGTCCTGGTCGGCGAAACGCTGCTGGATCAACTGGGCGATGGGGATCGACTTGGCATTGGCCAGGGCGCAGTAATCGCCGCCCGGGCAGACGATCATATCGGTCAGCAGGCCGATATTGGCGGTGCCCAGGCCATGGCTCAGGGCGCGCTGGTAGAGAGCATGCAGATCGGCCTTGGGCACATCCGGCAGTACCACATTCTGTTCGTGGGCGATGCGGATCTCGCCGAAGCCGTAGTCCTCGGCCAGGTCGGCGATGGCGTGCATCTGCGTCGAGGTCACATCCCCGGGCGGCGAATCGGTGGCCGGCTTGGTCGACAGCACCACCGAGGCGTAGCCCGCCACCCGGTGCGGGCGCACATTGCGCGAGACCCAGCGGGCAAAGCCCGGATCACGGGCCAGGGCGCTGCCGTAGGCCAGGTCGGCGTCATCCAGGCTGGCGTAGGGCGGCGCGACGAAGGCCGCTGCGACCCGCTGATACTCGGCCGCGGTCAGCTCCGCCGGGCCGTCCTTGATCTGTTGCCACTCGGCCTCGACTTCCCGGGCGAAGGCCTCGATGCCCAGGGCCTTGACCAGGATCTTGATCCGCGCCTTGTACTTGTTGTCGCGCCGGCCGTGGCGGTTGTAGACCCGCAGCACGGCTTCGACGTAGGACAGCAGATGCTGCCAGGGCAAGCCCTCGCGAATCTGCTGGCTGAGGATCGGGGTGCGCCCCAAACCGCCGCCGACCATCACCCGCAGCAGCAACTCGCCGGCCGCATCGCGATACAGGTACAGGCCGATGTCGTGCATCATCACCGCCGCGCGGTCTTCCTGCGCGGCGCACAGGGCGATCTTGAACTTGCGCGGCAGGTAGAGAAATTCCGGGTTGACCGTCGACCACTGGCGCAAGATCTCCGCCAAGGGCCGTGGGTCGAGCAACTCGTCGGCGGCGACCCCGGCAAAGGCCTCGGTGGTGATATTGCGCACGCAGTTGCCGGAGGTCTGGATGGCATGCATCTCGACCTCGGCCAGGCGTTCGAGAATATCGCCGACCTGCTCCAGCTCGATCCAGTTGAACTGGATATTCTGCCGGGTGGTGAAGTGCCCGTAGTCTCGGTCGTAGTCCCGGGCGATACCCGCCAGGGTGCGCAGCTGCCGCGCGGACAGGGTGCCGTAGGGAATTGCCACGCGCAGCATATAGGCATGCTTTTGCATGTAGAGGCCGTTCTGCAGACGCAGCGGCAGAAACTCTTCCTCACTCAACTCGCCGCTGAGCCGCCGCGCGATCTGGTCGCGAAACTGCGCCACGCGCTCGCGCACCAGGGCGCGGTCGTATTCATCGTATTGGTACATCGGCGGCCTCGGCTGTTATCGACGGCCACACTATGCGCGTGGCCCCGATGGCGAAACAGCTGCAGATCCGGCGGAAAAATACGGAGCAGATGGCCGACTCGGTGCTTGGCTAGGCGCGAGGACCGCGAGCGTTCTTCTTCTGCAGGATCAGCGACGCTTCGTTGTAGGCATGCTGGAAGGCGTCGCCGCCGATCCACTCCACTGCCGTGTCTTCGTCTTCATCGTGGAAGATCCCGCGGTAGGTGATCAGCAGGCCCATCATAAAGTCGGTGGCCGCGTCTTCCGCCTCCTCGGCGACCACCAGCTCCAGCACCGGGTATTGCAGGAACACCAGGCACATCGCCAGCAGGCTGATGCCCTCGCCGAGCCTCATCGTCTGGAACAGATCGTCGAAGTGCGCCGGGTCGAAACCGTTCTCTTCGATATCCTTGAAGTCGAAGGTGCTCAGGTCGATTTCCACATCATCGAACGGCTCGTTGATCAGCGGATTGGCCAGCAGCGGATGGACGACATTGGCTTTGGCCTTGCCCGAACGATTCTGCTTGGCCTTGGCTTTGGCCCGCTGGGCGCGTTTTTGCTGTTTATCTGCAGAGGCCATGGAGGCGAGTTCCTTGTGCGATGCAGCCATATCTATGGCCCAGGGTAGTCGGGCGCATAGTGTATTCAGTCTTGGCGGGGGTCGTCGGTTAAAAGCGAGCGGGCTGACCCATATATACGTGCCCTTTTTCGTCCCATCCAGACGTTCGCGGCTGAACAGGAGTAGCCCGCGGTGTCGCCGGCTCGCTAAACCGCCGCGGCGATGTGCTCGCGGAGCCAGCGATGCGCGGGGTCGCGATGGCAGCGCTCATGCCAGAGCATGACCATCTGGTAGCCCGGCACCTGAACGGGCGGCTCGACCACCTGCAGTGCAGTGTTGCCGCGAACCAGGCGCTCGGGCAGCATCGCCACCAGGTCCGTGCCCAGCAGCGCCGACACGACGAACAGAAAGTGCGGCACGGAAAGCGCCACCCGGCGCGACAGGCCCGCCGCC
This sequence comes from Pseudomonas sp., assembly GCA_041621875.1. Taxonomy (GTDB): domain Bacteria; phylum Pseudomonadota; class Gammaproteobacteria; order Pseudomonadales; family Pseudomonadaceae; genus Aquipseudomonas. Next base: position 11,988 of record JBFJZW010000007.1, read on the forward strand.
GCCAGCGCCTCGTCGGTCACGCCGTGAAAACCACCGCCATTCGGCGACACGATAACATGGTCGAGCCGACAGAATCGCTCCAGCGTAAGCGGCGTTGCCAGTTCGGGATGACCCGCCCGGCCCGCTAGCACGTAGCGCTCCGCGAACAGGGTGCGCCCGTGAAGCCCCTGCGGCGCATCCTCCAGGATATGAAATGCCAGGTCGATCTCGCCCTGCTCCGCCTGCCGGGCGATGCGCGACGGTACCAGTTCCAGCACGGCCAGTTGGGTATGCGGTGCCGCCGTGCGCAACCCGGCCAGGGCCGGTAGCACGATGGTCGATTCGCCGTAGTCGGACGCCATGACCCGCCAGGTATGCCTGGCCTCGGTGGGATCGAAGGGCCGTGCGGGCGACACCGCGTGTCCCAGCACCTCCAGTGCCTGGCGCAACGGCTCGCGCAGCTCGTCCGCCCGGGCGGTGGGGCGCATACCGCGCGGGCCCGGCAACAGCAACGGGTCGCCGAAGAACTCCCGCAGCTTGGCAAGGTGCACGCTCACCGCGGGCTGTGACAGGTTCAGCCGCTCCGCCGCACGGGTGACGTTGTGCTCCGCCAGCAGTAAATCCAGGGTGACCAGCAGGTTGAGGTCCAGCCTTCCGAGATTACTCACTGCAATACCTGGGATATCGGATATTCATTTCAACTATACCTGGCAAACCTCCATCCTGCCCGCACGCAATCCTTGGAGGCTCACCCATGAATATCCTGCTCGTTTATGCCCACCCCGAACCCCGCTCCCTCAACGGCTCGCTCAAGGACTTCACGGTCAAACACCTGGAATCCACTGGTCACAGCGTCCAGATCTCGGATCTCTATGCGATGAACTGGAAAGCGCAGCTCGATGCCGACGACAGCATCGCGCGCCGGTCCGGCGAGCGCTTCGATCCCTCCCTCGACTCCAAACATGCCTACGAGAACGGCCTGCAGAGTCTGGATATCGTGCACGAACAGGAAAAACTGCTGTGGGCGGATGCCGTCATCCTGCAGTTCCCGCTGTGGTGGTTCTCCATGCCGGCCATCCTCAAAGGCTGGGTGGAGCGCGTCTATGCCTACGGTTTCGCCTACGGCGTGGGCGAGCATTCCGACATCCGCTGGGGCGACCGCTACGGCGAAGGCACGCTGGCCGGCAAGCGCGCCATGCTGATCGTCACCACCGGCGGCTGGGAACCGCACTACAGCCCGCGCGGCATCAACGGCCCAATCGACGAGCTGCTCTTCCCGATCCACCACGGCATCTTCTATTACCCCGGCTTCGACGTCCTGCCGCCATTCGTGGTCTACCGCACCGGCAAGATCGACGATGCCCGCTACGCTTCGATCTGCGACCAGCTTGGGCAACGCCTGGACGAACTGTTCACCGCCACGCCAATACCCTTTCGCCCCCAGAATGCCGGTGCCTACGAAATCCCGGCACTCACCCTGCGCCCGGAGATCGCGCCGGGGCAAACGGGGTTCGGCGTGCATGTCGAGTCACGAGGAGATGGCTCGCGTCCGACAGAGAGTCGCTGAAACACCCTGTTCCCCGCGAACCGAAGCTGATGCCGGCCAGATGACTCTCAAGCCACGATGTTGACGCTGCTGACAGCCGGCCGTTGGCCGGCTGTTGCCTGTCGCCACCACCCGCTATGGGTCGAAAGTAGCCTGATATGAGTGGCCCCTCAGCCCACTAAGCCAAAGCTCCCTCAGCCGCCCCACCATCTGATCCGCTTTTTATTTGAAAACCTGAGTCTGTTATCCAAATACCCGCGCTCGCATCATTCGCCTCGCCTGATAAAGCCCGACGAGGCCCGTAATGAGCGAACGTATTCCCGCGCAGATCATCGAGACCATCGACCCGCGCCAGCCTATCCGCCTGACGCCCTCCCAGGCCGGCGGGCCGATTCATACCCGCAGCTTTAGCGGCCGTTTTCGCAATCTGCGTCTGTACGGTGCGGGCCTGCTCTTTCTGATCTTCTTCGGCACTGCCTGGCTGGACTGGGACGGTCGTCAGGCGGTGCTGTGGAACCTGGCCGAACATCGCTATTACATCTTCGGCGCGACCTTCTGGCCGCAGGATTTCACCCTGCTCTCGGCGCTGCTGATCATCGCCGCCTTCGGCCTGTTCACCATCACCGTGGTGGCCGGCCGGGTGTGGTGTGGCTACACCTGCCCGCAGAGTGTGTGGACCTGGGTTTTCATGTGGGCGGAGAAGGTTACCGAGGGCGAGCGCCATCAGCGGGTCAAGCTGGATGCCGCGCCCTGGTCGCTGAACAAGCTGCTGCGGCGCAGCGCCAAGCACGGGATCTGGCTGGCGGTCAGCCTGCTCACGGCGCTGACCTTTATCGGCTACTTCACGCCAATCCGCCCGCTGGCCAGCGACCTGCTGCGCCTGCAACTGGACTTCGGCACCCTGGTGTGGCTGCTGTTCTTTATGGCCGCCACCTACCTCAACGCGGGCTGGCTGCGCGAGAAGGTCTGTGTGCATATGTGCCCCTACTCGCGCTTTCAGAGTGCGATGTTCGACGATGACACCCTGCTGGTGGCCTACGACGCCAAGCGCGGCGAAGGCCGTGGCCCGCGCAGGAAGGAAAGCGACCACAAGGCCGCAGGCCTGGGTGACTGCATTGACTGTTATATGTGCGTGCAGGTGTGCCCGACCGGGATCGATATCCGCGATGGACTGCAGATCGACTGCATCAGCTGCGGTGCCTGTATCGATGCCTGTGACTCGATCATGGACAAGATGGGCTACGCCCGAGGGCTGGTCGGCTATCACTCCGAGCGGGAACTGCAAGGCGGCAAGACCCACTGGCTACGGCCCCGGCTGATCGGCTATGGCATCGCCCTGGTGCTGATGATCGGAGCCTTTGTCTGGGCCTTGAGCGCGCGCTCGATGCTGTCCATCGACTCGGCCAAGGACCGCAGCATGTACCGCGAAAACCAGCTGGGGCAGATCGAGAACACCTACCTGCTCAAGGTGATCAACAAGACCCAGCAGCCGCAGCGCTACGGCCTGGCCCTGGTCGACAGCCCCGGCCTGCGCCTCGACGCCCCGCAGCAGTTGCAGCTGAATCCCGGTGAGATTCTCGATGTGCCGGTGACTGTGGTGCAGCTGGTCGAGCAGGCCACCGGCGCGACCAGGTCGGTGCGTTTCGAGCTGAGCAACCTGGCCGATGCGGATGAGCGCGCGCACAGCCAAAGCGTATTTATCGCCCCGCGCGGGCGCTGACGGTCGCATGGCGCGGCAACTCCCCGTAGAGTGCGTTGGAATGCTCAGCGCACCTACGAATACGATGAAACGCTACGAGAAATTCGCCGACCAGATTGCCGAACTGATCCGCAGCGGCATGCTCGCCCCCGGCGAGAAGGTGCCGTCGGTGCGCCACGCCAGCCGCACCTATGGGGTCAGCCCGTCCACGGTGTTCCAGGCCTATTACCTGCTGGAAGACCGCGGCCTGATCCAGGCCCGCGCGCGCTCCGGCTACTATGTGCGCGAGCTGGCGCGGCATTCCCTGGCCGAACCGGAAACCAGCCAGCAGCCGACGCAGACCACCGAGGTGGATGTCAGCGAGCTGGTGTTCTCGGTACTCGCCTCGCTAAAGGACCCGGGCACCGTGCCGTTCGGCTCGGCCTTTCCCAGCCCCGACCTGTTTCCCCTGCCGCGCCTGGCCCGCTCCATGGCGCACAGCCTGCGCGATATGCAGCCGCAGGCGGTGATCGCCGATATGACCGAGGGCAACCCCAACCTGCGCCGGCAGATTGCCCTGCGCTATATGGTCAGCGGCGTGAGGCTGCCGCTGGAGGAACTGGTGATCACCAGCGGTGCCATGGAGGCGCTGAACCTGTGCCTGCAATGTGTGACCCAGCCGGGCGATCTGGTGGCCATCGAGGCACCCGCCTTCTACGCCACCCTGCAGGTGTTGGAACGCTTAAAGCTCAAGGCGGTGGAAATCCCGGTCAACCCCCGTGAAGGCATCGACCTGGATGTACTGAGCAAGCGCCTGGCCAGCCTGCCGATCAAGGCCTGCTGGTTTATGAGCAGCCTGCAGAACCCCCTGGGCGCGAGCATCAGCGAGGCGAAGAAAGCCGAGCTATACGAGCTGCTCCACAGCCATCAGGTGCCGCTGATCGAGGATGACGTGTACGCCGAGCTGTACTACGGCAGCCAGCCGCCCAAGCCGGTGAAGAGCTTCGACCGCGACGGCCTGGTGATGCACTGCGGCTCGTTTTCCAAGTGCCTGGCACCGGGTTACCGGGTCGGCTGGGTGGCGGGCGGGCGCTATGCCGAGCAGATCAGCCGGCTCAAGCTGATGACCACCATCTCGCCCTCGGTGCCCGCTCAGGCCGCCCTGGCCGATTACCTGCAACACGGCGGTTATGACCGCCACCTGCGCAAGCTGCGCCACGCCCTGGAAACCCAGCAGGCCTCGATGCTCGCCTCAGCCGCGCGGCACTTCCCGGCCAGCACCAAGGTGACCCGGCCCAGCGGCGGCTATTTTCTCTGGTTCGAATTCCCCGAACAGGTCGACTCGCTGCAGCTGTTCCAACTGGCCCTGGCCCAGGGTATCAGCCTGGCCCCGGGGCCGATCTTCTCCGCCACCCGGCGCTTCGGCAATTGCGCGCGCTTGAACTACGGCCACCCCTGGAGCGCCCAGAGCGAACAGGCGATGGCCGTGCTCGGGCGCATTATCGACTCGTTCTAGCAGGCAGTTGAAAAACTACCTACGTTGCCGATACGGCGTTGAAAACAGACTCGGAAAGCCGCTTGCGACTAACGCGCTTTAGCGCGACCCGAAGGGCGAGTGAAACGAGTAATGCTCATTTACAGCTCGTAAACTCCGCTTCCTCGCCTGTTTTCGCCTTGCCTCGGCTGCCTCGCCTACATTTTTCAAGGGCCTGCGGAGCCTGAATCGCCGCGCACGGCAGGCGATAGCCCTCGGCGCGCACCAACTCAAGGCAAAATTGTCCTATCGGTCAAAAATAGAGGCATATCGACCCTTGATTGCCGCCCGCGCCGCATCCGCGATGATCACGCGCCAGCACCGCTTCCCCCGCGCTAAAGCGCTGCCGGAGAAAAACCCAGGACTTGGCCTTGTTCTTGCTCAAGCTCCGACAGCCTGACCACTCAGACAGGTTTAAAACCATAATTCAGCACTTTGGGGAGCACCACTCGATGAACCGTACTCTTTCCTCTCTGGTTCTGGCTGGCGGTTTGCTGGCGGGCGGCCAGGCCATTGCCGGCGACCTGATGCACTGGCAGAACAACAGCCTGACCTACCTCTATGGCCAGGATTTCAAGGTCGACCCGGAAATCCAGCAGACCATCACCTTCGAGCACGCCAGCGGCTGGGCTATCGGCGACCTGTTCTTCTTCGTCGACACCATCAAGTACAACACCGACGCCACCAATGGCGCGGGTGACGGCCATACCTTCTACGGCGAGTTCTCACCGCGCCTGTCGTTCGGCAAGCTGTTCGACAGCAAGCTGGAATTCGGCCCGATCAAGGACGTGCTGCTGGCCACCACCTACGAGTTCGGCGAAGACGATGTCGAGTCCTACCTGATCGGCCCGGGCTTCGATCTGGCGATCCCCGGCTTCGACTATTTCTCGTTGAACTTCTACAACCGGACGACGGATGGCAAGCGCGACGGCGATAATGTCTGGCAGATCACTCCGGTGTGGAGCTACACCATCCCGGTGGGCAAGTCCGACATCGTCATCGACGGCTTTATGGACTGGGTGGTGGACAACGACGAGAGCTACCACGCCAACCTGCACTTCAACCCGCAGATCAAGTACGACCTGGGCAAGGCCATGAACTGGGGCGAGAAGCAGCTGTATGTCGGCATCGAATACGACTACTGGAAGGACAAGTACGGCATCCAGGACGGCGGTTTTGTCAGCGACAACTTCGTCGGCTCGACCGATCAGAACACCGCCAGCCTGCTGGTAAAAGCGCACTTCTGATCCACCGCCGACTCGGCCCGGGCAACCCGGGCCGAGCGCGTAGCAACAGCCCTTCCCACCCGTTACCGGGCACCCCAGCAGCGCTGGTCGCTACGCAACCGAGCCCTGCTGCCACTGAATTTCGCTGACCATCACCGGCAAGGGCAACGTGGCAATCGCCGTCGGCCCCTCGGCCTCAGGCCGCCCGTAGCGACAGATCAGGCGGCGATGCCGTGAGCAAAAGCCGCCACGCAGGGTCTACTATCCTGTCCTGACCGCCATAACGGAAAACCCGAGCATGCCCGACACCCTGATCAAGCGCCTGCGTCCCCTGGGCCTGGCCCTGCTGCTCGGCCTCAGCGCCTGCAGCACCCTGGCCCCGCGCGACCCGCTGCATATCGACCTGGTCGGCCTGGAACCTTTGCCCGGCCAGGGCCTGGAAGTGCGCTTCGCCCTCAAGCTGCGGGTGCAGAACCCCAACGAAACCCCCATCGACTTCAACGGCGTGGCCGTGCAGCTGGATATCAACAAACAGCCGCTGGCCAGCGGCGTCAGCAACCAGAGCGGCCAGGTGCCGCGTTTTGGCGAGACCGTTATCAGCATTCCGGTGAGCATTTCCGCCGATTCGGTTATGCGTCAGGCCTGGGGTGTCGGCGGCTATAAACCGGGGCAGGCTCTGCCCTATGCGCTGCGCGGCAAACTCGCCGGCGGCTTGTTCGGCACCCAGCGCTTTAGCGACTCGGGCAACTTGAACTGGCCCGAGCCGGCAGCGCGCTAACGGCTTCGGCGGCCGCCCCGGTGCGCACGGCGCACCCTACGGGCCCCGGCCACGGTCAGTGAGCGGATATCGCCGCTGGTCGGCCGGCCCGCTTTCTTTACAAAAGCCTTACACAATCCCCGTGGAATTTTTTCCAAGCTCAGGGTCAAAAGTTCTAATCGGCGCGTGCCGACCCCTGGAGGATTTTCACTTATGATTGGCCGCATTCCCTTAGTCGCTGCGCTTGTTGGCAGCCTGGCTTTTGCCGGTCAGGCGGCAGCCGACCATGGCTCGCGCAGCGACGCGCTGATTGCCGGAGCCGTAGTCGGAGCCGTGGTCGGTGGCGTGATCGCCAGCAGCCGGCATGCTCCGCCGGTCTATGTCGAGGTGGCACCGCCACCACCGCGGGTCGTCTATTACGAGCCCCGCCCACGCTACTACGAGCCCTACCCGGTGGTGGTCGAACACCGCTATTACAAGCCGCGTCATCACAAACACCACCGGCATTACCGCAAGCATCATCGCCACGACCGGGCCTACTACCGCTGGTAGTGGGCCCTGCCCGCCCCCACGGCGCGGGCGAGTCTCCCGGTAAAGCCGCGGCAGCCTGCCACGTACAGCCTGCTGCAGAGCACCTATGGCCACCCGCGCTGCCAAAAACCCGATAAAACCCTATACACTATGCGGCTTTGATTATTCCCAAGCCGAGGACCTCGCGTGAGCACGTTGCCAGCCTGCCCCAAATGCAATTCCGAATACACCTATGTAGACGGCGAGCTGTTGATCTGCCCGGAGTGCGCCCACGAGTGGTCGGCCAACGCCAGTGCAGACGCCGCGGACGATGCCAAGGTGATCAAGGATTCGGTCGGCAATGTGCTGCAGGACGGCGACACCATCACCGTGATCAAGGACCTCAAGGTCAAGGGCTCCTCGCTGGTGGTCAAGGTCGGCACCAAGGTCAAGGGCATCCGCCTGTGCGACGGCGACCACGATATCGACTGCAAGATCGACGGTATCGGCGCGATGAAGCTCAAATCCGAGTTTGTACGCAAGGTCTGACAGGCTGTTAACCACCCGCGCCCGCAACACCCCAGCCCCGGCCCCGCAGCCGGGGCTTTTTTGTGGCGTGCGGCCGTTAACCGTGGCGATGCCCCAGGCCTGTGGTGCGCGGCGGCTCAGATTCACCCACGGAGGGAGAAGGGAGCAAACCGCGCCATCTGTAGGAATTGCTGCAGGCAACAGGTAACTGGGACTGCATGTGCACCGGCGGGACCGCAGGGGGTCTCCACGCCAGGGCAATTGCTCGCCAACGCCGCATTTTTCCCGCCATTGGCTAGCATCATTAGTGCACTGCGCGCCCCGGATCGCGCGCAGGGTCCAGGAGGCCGTCATGCCCAGTGTCGCGCTGTGTCTGTTACTGCTGCTCACATCCGCCGCGCAGGCCGAGCCCTGGCGGGTGGTCGGCGACGAGCAGTTCGCCCCCTACAGCTATGTCGCCCTCGAGGACGACACCCCGCTCGGGCTGGATGTCGAGCTGGTGGAAGCGGTGCTGGCCGAGGCCGGGCAGCCCTACATACTGCGCCTCTACCCCTGGGCACGGGTCAAGCGCATGCTCGACCGCGGCACGGTGGCCATGGCCTTCCAGTTCGCCGGCACCCCGGAGCGCATGCAGCAATACCAGCTGGTCGGCCCCCTGCGCACCGGCTCCACGGTCTTTATGACCACCGGTAAAACCGCCATCGCCGACTGGGCGCAACTGGATGACCTATCGCCCTATGTGATTGGCCAGGTCAGGGGCTATGCCTACCAGACGGACTTCGACAAAGCCGACCTGGCCCGCGACACCAGTGCACAGAACCCGCGGCAACTGGTTTCCATGCTGCTGGCCGGGCGCATCGACATCATTATCGGCGACCGCGTGCAGCTGATGTATTTCGTCCGCGAGCAGCGCGCCGAACAGCACGTGCGTATCCTGCCCAAGCCCCTGGTGGAAATGCCCCGTTATGTGGCCTTCGCCAAGGGCGACAGCGTGCGCGCCGGGCAGTTTGCCGCGGCCCTGGAGCGGCTGCGGCAGAACGGCGAGCTGGACCTGATCTACCAACGCTGGCAATAATCGGCCCTGCCACCCGGCCGCCACCACGCCCTCAGCCATCCTACCCCGGAGCCGCCATGCGCCAGTTTCTCCACCCCCTGCTGCTTGTCGCCACACTCGCCCTCGGGGCCTGCGGCGCAGGCGAAACCGCAGTCGTCGCCGATCTGCAGGCAAAAAAGGCCGCACAGGCGCAGCAGCAGATGGAGCAGCTCAAGCAGCAGATCGAGCAGGCCAACCAGGTCAACAACAAGCGTCTCGAAGAGGCCTACTGAGCCCCGCTACTGCACCGGCAAAAAGTTGAGGAATAGCAGGCCGTGGGCGTAGTTGACGCCGATCCGCCGGTAACGCTCATCCAGCACATCGGTCAGCAGATCCAGGCGCGCGACCATCTTGCCGAACTCCACGGCGTAGCTGAGGTTATAGCCCTCGGCCGAGATTTCGTTGGACAGCAACCAGGGCCGGCCCTGGCTGTCGCGGCGGTTGGCGAGCATCCACTGGGCCTTCTCGATATTGCGCGCGGCATTGTGGATAAACTGCGCATCCAGCGAATCGGTCAGGTAGTACTGGGTGCGCCCGCCATGGGCGGTGATCAGCATGCTGGCCATGGCATAGATAAAGGCCGCGACCCGGTCGCCCTGGTACTGCCCGCTCAGCGCATAGCCCAGGGCCGCCACATCGGTGCGCCCGCCCAATTCCGCCAGCGGCTGGTCCTGCTCCACCGCGACATGCACCGCGCGCTTGGCCGCCGGCAGGTCGGCAAACCCGCCCTTGCGCCATTCCTGCGGGTTGCGCGCGTAGAGCTTGTCCATCAGCCGATAGAGGCTGTTGAGGTTGTTGCGCATGCTCAGGGTGGCCATGCGGTCGGCGTTGCTCTGCAGCAGCTCGGTGGCCTTGATCGGGCTGCGGTTGCCGACAATCGACTGATGGTCCTGGCCGACGCACCCCGCCAGGCCGAACCCCAGCAGCGCCAGCGCCATGACCCGCCAGGCGCGCACCAACGACAGCCCGAGCCAGGCGTTCAGCGGGCCATGCGGCCGTATCCAGCGGTAGCCAAATCCCATCAGTGGCAATTCCTTCGCGGCGATCCGATGGGGTAAAGCTAGCAACAAAATCCGCCCTGTGCGTTTTTTGGACAGAAAATATGACCTTTAACGCAATCAAGCACCTAGCGGTGTAACTTAAAGCGACACAGCAGATTGCACATCCGCACGCAAAGCCCTCCCGGCAGCAGGCCACTGCGGTTATCATGCGCGGCTTTTTTGCCCCGAGTCGCCCATGTCCCGCCTGTTTGCCCTGCTCTGCCTGCTGCTGGTCGCCCCAGCGGTTTACCCCGACGCCCCACAAAATTTCTCCGCCGCCAAGAAAATCGCCTGGCGGCTGTACGCCGAACGGCCCAATACCTTCTATTGCGCCTGCGCCTACCAGGGCAACCGGGTCGATCTCGGCAGCTGCGGCTACAGCGTGCGCAAGCAGCAGCGCCGCGCCGCCCGGGTGGAATGGGAGCACGTGGTGCCGGCCTGGGTAATCGGCCATCAGCGCCAGTGCTGGCAGAACGGCGGGCGCAAGAACTGCACCCGCACCGACGCCCGGTTCAAGGCCGCCGAAGCCGACCTGCACAACCTGGTGCCGAGCATCGGCGAGGTCAACGGCGACCGCTCCAACTACGCCCTCGGCATGCTCGGCGACAAGCCCACGCAGTACGGGGCCTGCCCCATGGTGGTCAACTTCAAGGCGAAAACCGCCATGCCGCCGCAGCCGGTACGCGGTGCCGCGGCGCGCATCTATCTGTATATGGCCGACCACTACCAGCTGCGCCTGTCCAAGCTCGACCGGCGCACCTACGAGGCCTGGAACCGCCAATATCCGGTCAGCGAATGGGAGCGCTGGCGCAACCAGAAGGTCGGCTGCGTGATGGGCCACGGCAACCCCTATGTCGGGGCCGTCGACACGGCGCGCTGCAGCCCGCTGCGCCGCGCCGGCAACCCGCAACGCAATAGTGGCTAAGCCGCTCGGGGGCTGCCGGGCCCGGCAATAGCGCAAAAGCCCGGCGCGCCGCTATTGGCGCTAAACTTGACGCCCACCAGCCAGCCCGAGTCGTTCACCCTATGCCCAGCACCACTACCCCGAGCGCCGCCTGCGCCATTGCCGAAACCCGCGCCTGGGTCGAACGCGCCGTGATCGGCCTGAACCTCTGCCCGTTCGCCAAGGCGGTGCAGGTCAAGGGCCAGGTCCGCTATGTGGTCTGCGCCAGCGCCGAGCCCGCCGACCTGCTCGCCGCGCTGATCGACGAACTGCACCACCTGGCCAATTGCCCGGCGCAGGAAACCGACACCACCCTGCTGATCCACCCCGCCGTTCTTGGCGACTTTCTCGACTTCAACGACTTTCTCGCCGTGGTCGACGACAGCCTCGACGACCTCGGCTACAGCGGCATCCTCCAGGTGGCCAGCTTTCACCCGCAGTTCCAGTTCGCCGACACCCATGCCGCGGATATGGGCAACGCCACCAACCGCTCGCCCTACCCGACCCTGCATCTCCTTCGCGAAGCCAGCATCGACCGCGCCGTGGCCGCCTTTCCCGAGCCGGAGGCGATCTTCGACGCCAATATCCAGACCCTGGAAGCACTCGGCGCAGACGGCTGGGCCGCCCTGCAGGCGCAGTGCCGCGAGGATGCCCAGGACAGCTGAGGGCGCGCCGCCTAGGCGGGCACCAGCGCCCGCCAGCGCATTTTGGTGCAGGCCGCCGCTATTCGCCGCGCCCATGCACCGCTGCGGTGCGCAGCCGGGTTCAGGCCGAAGCGGACAGCTGGCCCAGCACCCGATCCAGTTGCTGCAACAAGTGGCGACGGCTGATCACCCCCAGCACCTTGCCGGCGGCATCCACCACCGGGTAGCTCTTGGGCTTGTCGCCGAGCATCTGCTGGGCCAGGGCCATGGGGTCCATATCGCCGCGCACGCTGAGCACATCGCTGCGCATGATGTCGCGCACCGTGGCCACGCGTTGGTTGTAATAGGCCACCTGCACCGCCACCCGCAGGCAATCCTGCTCGGACAGCCAGCCCAGCAACAAGCCATCGGCATCGACCACCGGCCCGCCCAGGGCGGCATGGCGGATCAACAGATTGGCGGCTTGCACCACCGGCATCTGTGGGTGAATACGGGCGAACTCCTTGCTCATGCAATCGGCGATAGAGGCAGTGATCATCAAACGGGCTCCGCAAAAATTGGCGTCATGGGTCTCCGGCTCTGCGGCCGGGCCCACTAGCTTTAGCAAGTTCCGCACCCATTTCCCGCAGAACCGCCCAAATCCCCCCACGATGACCACAAACTGTTTACACAGGCTTTACCTTCGCTTACGCAATGCCAGCGCCAAGGCGCAGTCGAACTTACTAACCGGACAAACCGGTGCCCAAGAGGAGTTCCGCTCATGCGCTTACGTATTCCGCTTATCGCCGGCCTGGTGGCCAGCCTCGCGCTGATCGCCCAAGCCCCCGCCCACGCCTCCAACCGCGATGCCGCGATTGCCGGCGTGGTTATCGGTGCCGTAGTCGGCGGCGTTATCGCCAGCCAGTCCCGCCAGGTGCAGGTGCACCACTACGCACCGCCACCACGGGTCTACCATCAGCCCCGGGTGGCCTACTACCAACCCCGCCCGGTTTACTACCAACCGGCCCCGGTCTACTACAAGGCCAAGCCGCACAAGCACCAGCGCTGGCACAAGCAGCAACGCCACCACGCCAGCCATAACGGCTACCACAACCAACGCGGCCAACACGGCCAACACGGCCAATATGGCAATCGCCGCTAAACAACCGGTCCAGATCAGCGGCCATGCCGTTCACTGAATAAAAATGCCGCTTCCCCCTAACAGGGCAAGCGGCATTTTTCTGGGCTTGGAGTCGTAGCCAGGCAGTAACCCATCGACCTATCGATAGCTGATCAGGCGACTCGCTTCAGGCTTAGGCAGTGCGCCGGCCCAACGCGTCCCGGTCCGCACCTCACTCCGTACGGAAACGTATCACCAGCTGTTTCAGCTCACTGCTCAGATCGCTTTGCTCGCGGGCATAGCCTTCCACTTCCGATGCCTGGGCCGAAATCTGCGTCACCCCGTCGTTGATGGCGACGATGTTCTGATTGATTTCCTCGGTCACCAGGTGCTGCTCTTCGGTGGCAGTGGCGATCTGCATGGTCATGTCGCGGATCATATGCACCTTGCTTTCGATGCTCTCGAAAGCGGCCATGACCTCATCGGACAGGGCGATGGCCTTGCTCGATTCGACCAGGCTTTGATCCATGCTCACCGTCACCTCCTTGATGCGATTGACCAGCAGGTTGAGGATGCTGTTGATCTGCTCGGTGGAGTCCTGGGTGCGCCTGGCCAGGTTGCGCACCTCATCGGCCACCACGGCAAAACCACGGCCCTGTTCGCCGGCACGGGCGGCTTCGATGGCCGCGTTGAGGGCCAACAGGTTGGTCTGCTCGGCGATCTGCTGAATGGTCGAGAGGATATTGTTGATATTGACCGTTTCCTTCTCCAGCTCCTGAATCACCTTGCTGGAGTCCTGAATGCTGGCACCCAGCTTGTTGACCCCGGACGTGCTGCGGGCAATCACCTCTTTGCCATTGCGTGTGGCCAGCAGCCCCTGCTCCGACACATCGGCGGTCTGCACACAGGTCTTGGCCACCTCATTGGCCGCCGAAGACATCTCGGTCACGGCCGTCACAATCTGCTCCACCGCCCCCAACTGCCGCTGCAGCGTGGCCGACATCGCCGTGGTGCGCTCGTTGGTGTCGCTGGACACCCCATGCATGCTGATGGCGCTCTCCTTGATCACCTTGATCATGCCCTGGGTTGACTCGATAAACTGATTGAACCACTTGGCCAGCTCGCCGGTTTCATCCTTACCGAGCAGGTGCAAGCGACGGGTCAGGTCACCCTCACCCTGAGCGATGGTGCGCAGCCCTTCCTTCACCAGATTGATCGGGTTGACGATACGGTTGGCGATAATCACCCCGGCGATGCCGAACACCAGCACCAACACCACACAGACCACCAGGGTTATCCAGGTCAACTCGCGGGCGCTCGCATAGATCTCGTCGGCCTGCTTGAAGCCAACAAACTTCCAGCCCAGCTCGGGCGAGGTGTAGACGTTGGCCATATAGGCCACCCCGTCGATCGACACCTCGACCAGGCCATTCTGGGTCTGACCGATGGTTGCAAAGTGCTCGCCGGGCAGCTCGCTGACCTTCTTGAAGTTATTGCCCGGCTGCTGGCCATCCACCAGCAGGGTGCCGCTGCTCTCCACCAGCATCAGAAAGCCGGTTTCGCCGAAACGCACCTTCTGCGCCATATCGGTCAGCGCCTTCAGCGACACATCCACCGCCACCACCCCGGCGAACTGCCCGGCGTTGTCCTTGAAACCCTTGAGCACCGACACGTAGACCGCGTCATCCGGCTCCCAGTAATAACCATCGCGGCGGGCCAGGGTGAAATTGGCGTCTTTACCAATGGGGTACCACTCGCGCTTGCGCGGGTCCCAGTCGCCGTAATCACCGGTGCCCGGCCACTCCACATAGCCGCCGTCGGTATCGCTCATATAGACGTAGCCGAAGGTGGGGTTGTTATTACCGATGCTGGAGAAGTAATCGAAAATCTGCTTCTCGCGCCCACCATTGGCGGTGGCGACCAGGCCAGGCTTGCGCGCCTCACCAAAATAGGTGGTCAGCTCACCGCTCTGGGTATCCCTCACGGCGGGATATTCTGCCAAGGCCGAAACGGTGTAGCCCACCGAATCAAAGAAGGTGGCGAAACTGCTGTTCACCAATTTCATATCCAGGCTGCTGGATACGAGGAAATTCTCCCTGGCCTGCTCCGTGACATTGCGAATCGTCAGCAGCGCCACAATCAGCACCGGAATCAGGGTAGCGACCAGAAAGCTCACCAGCAGTTTGGACTTGATACTCATGGGAATGTGCCTTCTAGCAGTCTCGTATTACGCCTTATCGGCGCATGTCGAGAATAGTTAAGCCTATTCACCGCCCCCGCACGGGTCTGCCAACGACATCAGCTGCTGCGCTGAGACCAATTGATGGGCTCGCTCTACTGTGAGTCTCTTGATTCGCCGCGCTCACCCTTCGGCTGGCCCGCAGGGCGAGCGCAGCGAGTCAACCAATAGATCAGTCAACGCAAAAGCGGTGGATACCCACAAACCCAAGAGCAAGACCAAAAGCCAATGTGCAAACTATGGCGCATCGCCACCTATTCGCAGTAAGGTCGAGCCAACCCTACTCAAGGAAGAAGCATGGCCGCCAAATCCAGCCCACCTCGGCAGCAAAAGCACCTCGCCGTGCTGATCGACGCCGACAACGCCTCCGCCGCGATTGTCGAAGGCCTGTTCGAGGAAATCGCCAAATACGGCGTCGCCAGCG
This sequence comes from Pseudomonas sp., assembly GCA_041621875.1. Lineage (GTDB taxonomy): Bacteria > Pseudomonadota > Gammaproteobacteria > Pseudomonadales > Pseudomonadaceae > Aquipseudomonas. Next base: position 27,228 of record JBFJZW010000007.1, read on the forward strand.
TCAAACGCATCTACGGCGACTGGACCAGCCCGCAACTGGGCGGCTGGAAGAAGGTGCTGCTGGAACACTCGATTCAGCCCATGCAACAGTTCGCCTACACCACCGGCAAAAACGCCACCGACAGCACACTGATCATCGACGCCATGGACCTGCTCTATACCCGGCGCTTCGATGGCTTCTGCCTGGTCTCCAGCGACAGCGACTTCACCCGCCTGGCCGCCCGCCTGCGTGAAGAAGGACTGGAAGTGATTGGCTTTGGCGAACAGAAAACCCCCAAGCCCTTCGTCTCCGCCTGCGACAAATTTATCTACACCGAACTGCTACGCGACGACGCCGAACCCGCCGAGCCGGAAAGCCCCAGCAACGGCGCATCAGCCAGCACACCCGCACCTGCAACCACAGCGGAAAGCAAACCCGCCGCGCCGCCCGCACCGGCCAAGGCCAAGCCGCAGAAAGTGCCGGTGGACTTTATTGCCAAGGTGATAGACGACAGCTCGGATGAGGATGGCTGGTGCCACTTGGGCGCGCTTGGCACCAATATCAGCAAGCTGCGTTCGGACTTTGACGCGCGCATGTATGGCTACAAAAAGCTGAGCGACCTGATCAAGGCGCAAAGCGGCCGTTTCGAGCTGCAAGTACTGGGCTCCACCGCTACAGGTGGCCAGGCGCTTGCCGTACGAAATCGAAAGCCAAGCAAATAGAACGTGCCAAATGTGGGAGCAGGATTGGAGCTGACGGCATAGCTATCACGGTACACCCGCCGCTGAATGATCGGCCCTGCTTATCGGACCAGCCTGCGGCTGTTACTACGCTTCGCTGCGTATCTCTTTACTCGCGCAGAAAGTAACCAAAGAGAAATCGCGCCCGGCCTCCTGACGGGGTTCGGGAACCACGTTGTCTGGGCTATTTGTGAAAGATCAATCAGAAGCAAAGGCAGAACAACAGCCGTAGGGCGGGTAAACCCGCCACGCTTTTTGCTTTTCAATCCGCGATTTCACAGGCGATGCCAAACGCCCCATCAGGAGGCCGAGTGAAATCGTTAGGCGTAAAGGGCCAGGGACGGCCCTTTACGCCGGCCCCTGGAACAATGATGGAGCGAGGGAACCCGACGAAGTCGGGCCGGATGCAAGGGGCAAGACTTTTTGGTTACTTTTGGGGCGACTGCCAAAAGTGACCCGCCGTAAGGGCGGAACCGTTAAGCCATGCGACGCACAAGCGGCGAGTGCACGCCAACCGCCAGGCACAACCCGTAGGATGGGTTGAGCAACGCGATACCCATCAACCAATCCCCCACAAACTACACAACTACTACACTCAGCCAGCCCTACCTCTGCAAAGGACTGCAGCCATGACCGACTACCGCCGCGACCACACCCCAGGTGCCAGCTGGTTTTTTACCCTCAACCTGGCCGACCGCCGCCAGGCGCTATTGACCGAACAGATCGACTTGCTACGCGCCAGCTTTCGCAAGGTCATGCGCCAGCATCCGTGGCGGATCGACGCCATCGTAATCCTGCCGGATCACCTGCATGCCCTGTGCACCTTGCCAGCTGGCGACGCCGATTTCGCCGTGCGTTGGCGCTTGATCAAAACCGGGTTTTCCCGCGCCTTGCCCTATGGTGAATGCATATCCGCCAGCCGCCAGCGCAAAGACGAGCGCGGCATTTGGCAGCGCCGTTATTGGGAACATCGCATCCGTGATCAGGCGGATTTCAACCGACATATCGATTACATCCACCACAACCCGCGCAAGCATGGGCATGTGCAGCACGTAGCCGATTGGCGGTGGTCGTCGTTTCACCGGTATGTGCGAGCGGGGTTATTGCCGGGGGATTGGGCGGGTAGCGAAGAGATAGATGAAGCCGTTGGCGAGCGCAGCAGCGATGATTCCAGATAGCCATTATTGATGGGTATCGCTACGCTCAACCCATCCTACGGGCTCAAGCATTGGTTGCTCTACGCAATACAGTTCATTACAAGGGGTTATAACGATGTGTCGGATTCTGGCGAGCATGATGCTTCTGGCGGTTATGGCTGGGTGTGACAGCGGAGAGGCAGAAAAGGCAAAACAACTTCAAGAGCGCGTAACCCAGCTTACTAGCGAAGTTGCCAGGCTGACAGCCGAGCTTGACGAAGAAAGAAATGGGGCACCTAGATTGCTTGCCATCTCAAAGAGCCAGCTCCAAGCGGAAGATGATGGCGCGTCCAGGGTGTCCCTTGAGAGCCTTATCAAACGACACCCGGGTTCTCAACAAGCTACTGAGGCCGCCCTACTGCTAAAGCAACTGAATAGCAAAATAGCCGCCAAGAAAGCAGCGGAAATTCTGGCGCAGGAAAGAAAAGATGCAGAGGCCAAGGCGGCGCTGGCCAAGCTAGATCACAGCCTGATCAAGAAGGTCGATGAATTCAAAGGCATTACTTGGGTAACTCATAAGTCAGAGCCTGTCCTTGCTAAGAAAATGGCGCTCTATTTCGGGCTTAAGAACGATAGCGCTGCCTCTCACCCATTGCGGCTGAAATTCCAGTATTACTCCGACGACTGGCTGTTCGTTAAATCGGTCAGCATCAAAGCCGATGATCAGACTTTTGACCTTGGCACCGTAGATTTTGAGCGTGACAACTCTGGCGGCTCAATATGGGAGTGGAGTGATGACCCGATCAATAATTTCAAAATGCTTGACGCTGTTCTCTCTGCAAAGAAGGTTGTTATACGATTTGATGGACGGCAATACTACGACGACTTCATTCTGCCTGACGCCCAAAAGGCAGCAATGCGCGATGTGCTTCTTGCTTGGGGCAGATACGGCGGAGTGCGCCGTTAGCACGTAGGATGAATTGAGCGCAGCGATACCCATCAAATCTTCAAAACAAAAAGGCCCGTCACTCGACGGGCCTTTTGTTTTCAATCACCAGCCCAGCGTTTAGACCAGCGCAGCCTCGCTGCGACGCTCAAGTTTCTTCGCCTGATACTCCCTCGCCGCCTGATGAAACGCCCCCAGCAGCGCGTTGTAATCCGCCTTCTCCCAATAGCGATACTCAGGATGCCACTGCACCCCAACGGCAAACGCCTTGGCACCAATCACGCTGACCGCCTCGATCTGCCCATCCTCGGCCACAGCTTCAACCTGCAAGCCCTCGCCGAGACGATCAATCCCCTGACCATGCAACGAGTTGACCTTGATCTGCCGCTCGCCAAACAGCGAATGCAACACGCCGCCTTCGGTCAGGGCCACGTTGTGCATCGGGCCGTAGGCCACGTCGTCCGGCACGTCCTTCACTTCGCGGTGATCGAGACGCCCTTCCACTTCATGCACTTCACGGTGCAGGGTGCCGCCGAACAGGACATTGAGTTCCTGCACGCCCCGGCAGATGCCGATAAAGGGAATGCCGCGCTCCAGGCAGGCGCGCATCAGGCGCAGTACGGTTTCATCACGGGGTTTGTCGGCCAGGCCGAGGCCGGGATGGTCGTCGCCGTAGAAGCTGGGGTGCACGTTGGACAGCGAGCCACCGAACATGATGCCGCTGACGTTCTCCAGCACGGTGTCCATGTCCAGGTCGTCGCCGAAGGCCGGGATCATCAGCGGGAAGGCACCGTAGCCGGTGACAGCATGGATGTACTTCTCGCCGACCAGGTGAAACCAGCCGATATCACGGTTGGTCAGCTGCCAGCGGCACAGGGGTAGGCCAATCATGGGTTTTGTCATTGCAAGGAGTCCTCTTCTAAGAACCGCCTACGGCCGGCTGCGCGTCGGAAAAACTGCATTGAGAACGGCTTCGAAATGCTCATTTACAACTCGTAAACTCCGCTTTCTCAGCCGTTCTCGCCTGGTTTTTCTCTAGCTCGCACGCCCGTAAGCTGGCCCTTGTTAATTGAAGTGGGCTGCCCTTGGGAGAGCGGGCTTACGGGTCAGGAAAACCCTGAACCCGCTCACCCAAGGGGTGCCGTAACCTGCGGTCACTGCACCAACGCCGCGCCCGCGCGGCTGGTTTGTTGCGTAACGCTGTTGTTGCTTGATGGATATCGCTGCGCTCAACCCATCCTACGCTGTTGCTTTTGTAGGAGCGGGCTTGCCCGCGATTCGGTGGTGGCCTTGATCGCGGGCATGGCCCGCTCCTACGGGATAATTGTGGCTGTGGGTGATGTCTTGGCGATGGTCACGAAAGCTCGCGGCTAAAGCCCCTCCCACAGAGGTGAAACAGATCCAAAAAGGGGGCTGATCCTGCGACCAGCCCCCCTGGGTACTACTTAGCCGTTACTTGGGAAAGCAAACTGCGCCGCTTCGTGGGTCGCGCGCTGCGGCCAGCGCTGGGTGATGGCCTTCTTGCGGGTGTAGAAGCGCACGCCGTCCGGGCCGTAGGCGTGCAGGTCGCCGAACAGCGAGCGCTTCCAGCCGCCGAAGCTGTGGTAGGCCACCGGTACCGGCAGCGGTACGTTGACGCCGACCATGCCGACTTCGATTTCGTCGCAGAACAGACGGGCTGCTTCACCGTCACGGGTGAAGATGCAGGTGCCGTTGCCGTATTCGTGGTCGTTGATCAGCTGCATGGCTTGTTCCAGGCTGCCGACGCGGACGATGCACAGCACTGGGCCGAAGATTTCGTCGGTGTAGATGGTCATCTCCGGGGTCACCTTGTCGAACAGGGTGCCACCGACGAAGAAGCCGTTTTCGTTGCCCGCAACCACCAGGTCACGACCGTCGACCACCAGGCTTGCGCCCTGGGCCACGCCGGCGTCGATATAGCCTTTGACCTTGTCACGTGCCGCGCCGGTAACCAGCGGGCCCATGTCCAGACCGCAGGAGGTGCCGGCACCGATTTTCAGGGCTTTGATTTGCGGCACGATCTTCTCGACCAGTGCATCGGCGATCTGGTCGCCTACGCACACGGCCACCGAGATGGCCATGCAGCGCTCGCCGCAGGAACCGTAAGCCGCACCCATCAGTGCGCTGACGGCGTTGTCCAGGTCGGCATCGGGCATCAACACGGCGTGGTTCTTCGCGCCGCCCAGGGCCTGTACGCGCTTACCGCGCTTGGTGCCTTCGCTGTAGATGTATTCGGCAATCGGCGTGGAGCCGACAAAGCTCAGGGCTTTGACTTCCGGCGCTTCGATCAACGCATCCACTGCTTCCTTGTCGCCGTGCACCACGTTGAGCACGCCTTTCGGCAAGCCAGCTTCTTGCAGCAACTGGGCGATATACAGGGTGGAGCTTGGGTCACGCTCGGACGGCTTCAAGATAAAGCAGTTGCCGCAGACGATGGCCAGCGGGTACATCCACAGCGGCACCATGGCCGGGAAGTTGAACGGGGTGATGCCGGCGACGACGCCGATGGGCTGCATGTCGCTCCAGGCGTCGATATTCGGGCCGACGTTGCGGCTGTACTCGCCCTTGAGGATTTCCGGGGCGGCGCAGGCGAATTCGACGTTCTCGATGCCGCGCTTGAGTTCACCGGCCGCGTCTTCCAGGGTTTTGCCGTGTTCTTCGCTGATCAGCTTGGAGATGGTCGCTTCGTGCTGCTCGAGCAGCTGCTTGAAGCGGAACATCACCTGGGCGCGCTTGGCCGGCGGGGTGTTGCGCCAGGCCGGGAAGGCGCTCTTGGCCGAGTCGATGGCCAGCTGCATGGTGACGCGGTCGGCCAGGGCGACCTGCTTGGTGGCTTCGCCGGTGGACGGGTTGAATACGTCAGCGCTGCGGCCGGTGCCGGCGGTCAGTTCGCCGTGGATCAGGTGGTTAACGATGGTCATGGCAATTCCTTGATAGCGGATCTGGTTTTTGTAGGAGCGGGCCATGCCCGCGATGCGTGGTGATCGCGGGCAT